>CAXTMD010000536.1:0-2104 GCA_964245035.1 uncultured Chthoniobacterales bacterium | reverse complement strand
GGCTCAGACGGCCGAGGGTGCGTTCGAGGTCGCGCACGACCCGCAGGGTTTCGCGCAGCCGGCGCAGGGTGTCGGGCGCGGCCAGCAGGGCGGCGATGAAGTCCTGCCGCGTCTCCAGGGCCGCCACGTCGCGCAACGGGTAGAGCAGCCACTGGCGGAGCTGCCGCGCGCCGAGCGGCGTGACAGTGCGGTCGAGCGCGGCCAGGAGGCTCGTGCCGCCCTCGTTGCGCGCGCGGACGATCTCCAGGTGCGTGCGCGACACGTCGTCGAGCACGAGGAAACCCTCCGGCCGGTAGGTGCGCAGCGCCGTGACGTGCTCCAGCGGCCGGCGCATCGCGTAGCGCAGGTAGTGCAAGATCGCCCCCGCCGCCGAGACTGCCTGCGACATCGTCGCGCAGCCGAAGCCGTCGAGCGACTGCACGGCGAAATGTTCCCGCAGCGCGTGGTCGGCCTGTTCGCACACGAACGCGTGCGCATCGTAGGTCTGCGTGCCGCCGAAGTCCGCAAACAGGGCCGCCTGCGCCGGGTCGTCACTGACCAAAAATTCCGCCGGGGCGACGCGGCCCAGTTCGTCGAGCAGCGCCGCCGGACTGGAAAGTTCGGTGACGCGAAACTCGCCCGTGGTCAGGTCGAGGTAGGCAAACCCGTAGACACCCTTTTTGCAGTACGCGGCGGCGAGGTAGTGGGCGCGCTTGTCGTCGAGCAGGCGCGCGTCGGTGACCGTGCCCGCGCTGATGATCTGCGTGACCTCGCGCTCGACGAGTTTGCCGGGCAGCACGTCGCCCTTCTGCTCGCAGATCGCCACGCGCCTGCCGGCCTTGATGAGTTTGTTGATGTAGTGGTCCGCCGCGTGGGAGGGCACGCCGCACATGGGCGTGTCCTGGCGCTTGGTCAGCGTGACGTTGAGCAACGCGCTGGCTTCCTTGGCGTCGTCGTTGAACATCTCGTAGAAGTCCCCCAATCGGAACAGGACGATCACGTCGGCCGGCAGTTCGCGGCGGATGCGCTGGTACTGGCGCATCATGGGCGTGGTGGCTTCGGGAGGAGACGACGTTTCCAAGGGTTCAGAGAATATCGACTCGCGCCGCGCGTCGCAACCCGGAAGCGACCGCAAGCTTGCCAGCGGTGGTCCAGAGGAGCATCCTTTTGCCATGACGATTACGGCCCGCGTCCACAACCACAGCATTGCTCTGCCTGCCGACGTGGAAGTCCCCGAAGGTGCGGAGGTGCAGATCACCTTGCCCGATCCGGCGACCAGTGAAGCCGGCGACAATCCAATGGCTTGGATGAAAGAGTTTGTCGGCGCGATAGATACGCTGCCACCTGATGCAGCCGAACGGCACAACGAACTCGCGCACGGACGCAAGCGTCGGCTCTCGTGATGCGAGTCTTCGCCGACACCTTTTCTACCTCGCCCTGCTCAACACCCGGGATGTTGCGCACAAGGCGGCGCATCACTGGCAGCAAGCTTCGAACATCCGGGAGATTGTGACGACCAGTTGGGTGTTGCTCGAACTCGCCGACGCCATGCACCTGCCCCATGAACGGGTGGTAGCCATCCGCTTCGTAACTCTCCTGCGTACCGCGGTGAAGACGCGTATCATGCCAGCTTCCGAGGAATTGCTTGAACGTGGCTTCGCCCTCTACGCCAATCGCCGCGACAAAGCCTGGTCGCTGACGGACTGCCTTTCTTTCGTCGTCATGGCAGATGAACGCCTGACGGAGGCCCTCACGGGCGACCACCACTTCGTGCAAGCGGGCTACCACGCTCTGATGAGGTGAAGTTTACCTTGCCGCCGTCGATAGTTGACGCCGTTTTATCAATTTTCGTTTTGACAAGAACTTGCCATGTTGACGGGAGCCACGAACCGGTATCTTCCTTCCCGCTTTCCCCCCGCCATGAGCACGCCCTCTGCCTCTTCCACCCCGACGCCTCCTTCGGAGTTGGGGAAGTTTTTCGCCCGCGCCATCCGCTTCGCCGGCACGCTCCTCTTTCGACTGTGCTACCGCATCAACCTCGTCGGCGCGCAGAACATCCCGCCGACCGGCGGCGTCTTGCTGCTGCCCCACCACATCCCCGGGCTCGCCGCCATTCTGCTGCAAA
>CAXTMD010000535.1:0-2129 GCA_964245035.1 uncultured Chthoniobacterales bacterium | reverse complement strand
GACCGACGCCGCGCTGAACCCGGGCAACAGCGGCGGGCCGCTTGTCAACAGCGCCGGCGAGGTCATCGGGGTGAACACCGCCGTCATCCTGCCCGCGCAGGGCATCTGCTTTGCCATCGCCAGCAACACGGCGCAGTTCGTCGCCGCCTGGCTCATCAAGGAGGGACGCATCCGGCGTTCGTCGATCGGCGTGGCGGGGCAGAACGTGCCGCTGCACCCGCGCGTGGTGCGCTTCCACCAACTGCCCGCCGCGCGGGGCGTCCTCGTCACCGGCGTCGAACCGGGCAGCCCGGCCGAGCGCGCCGGCCTGCGGGTCAACGATGTCATCGTCGGCTTCAAGGGACAGCCGGTGGGCACCATCGACGAACTGCACAAAAAGCTCGTGGCCAAAGAAATCGGCGTACCTTCTCCGCTGATGATCATCCGCGGTACGGAAAAGCTCTACGTCGTAGTCACGCCGCGGGAGCTGAAGGCGGATTAGTTTGTAGTGGATGGCTTTACAACTCGTCGGATGTTGTAAGCGGAATGTAAAAAGTGCGGCGGTTTGGTTTGTTCGCGCGCGAAATAAAGGTAATCTCGCCACGGGAAATTCCGTGAATCAAAGAGCCACCGTGCGCCGCAAAGTCGTCTACCTGGCTTCCTTACCCCACAGCGGGTCCACCCTGCTGAACCTGACGCTCGGTCAGCACCCTGAGATGATCGGCCTGGGCGGTGTCGGGGAGGTGATGCGCCAGATCGCGCGCGCTCCCGGGGAGGTGGCCGGGCAGCTTTGCAGTTGCGGCGCAACGGTGGGCGCTTGCGCGTACTGGAAGGAAGTGCTCGCGGCTGCGGAAGCCCTCCGGCCCCGGACGACCGTCGAGTGCTACCGCGTGGCGCTGGACGTTTTCGCCCGGGTTTTCGGGCCGGAGGTCTGGGCGGTGGACGCCAGCCAAACTTACGAGCCGCTGGCGGAACTAGCCGGGCAACCCGACTTCGACGTGCGGGTGCTCTCGCTGGTGCGCGACTTTCGCTCGGCCATCGTGTCCATCGTCGATCTGAAGCGCCGCCGCCGTCCGCGCCGCCGTCCGCGCTTTTTTCTGGCGATGGAGGCGGCGCTGCGTTGGCGCCGCGAGAACGGCCGCATCGCCGCGGCGGTGCGCGCCTCGGGTTTGCCGTGCCTGCCGGTGGGCTACGAGGAATACTGCCTGAGCCTCGACGCGTCGTTTGCGCGGGTGTGCGCCTTCCTGGGCATCAATCCTTTCCAGCCCACGCGCGAGGTGCACGCCGGGTGCAACCATTCCTTCGTCGGCAACGACATGCGCAAGCAGGCTTCGAAGGCGCGCGTTTCCTATGATTACCGCTGGATGACGCGCTCCGATTGGCGGCTGCCCAGCCTGTTGGTGCCGGGCCTGCACCGCCGCAACCTGGAGTGGGTCTATGCGCACGGCGGGGACGAAATCTTCGGCCACGGCGTGGCCCGGAAGGTCGGGGCCTGAACGTGCCGGGAGTTTGCGCGGAGGGTTTTTACCCGCGTCGGATTTCCACGACCTCGCCGACGCCCCGGTAGCGGTCGGGGTGGCAGGTGCAGACCAGAATCTGCAACCCCGCCGCCGCCGCGCCGGCGAGCACGTCGAGCACGCGGCCCTGCCGGACCTGGTCCGTGTTCACGAGCACGTCATCGAGGACCAGTGACTGCCGGCCGCCGCCCGGAGCGGCGGCCAGTTCCTCGGCCACCGCCAGGCGTAGGCAGAGAAGGAGTTGTTCCTTGGCACCCTGCGAGAGGTCGTCGAAGGGGACCAGTTCGCCGTCCTTGCGCCCGAGGCCGCGGATGTTCAGGGCCTCGTCGAGAAAGATCTGCCGCTCGCGCTCGCCGCTGACCTGCGCGAACCGTGCGCCGAGCCGGGCTTGGAGCGGGGCGAGCACGGTGCGCGTGGCGGCCTGCTTGCGGCGTTCGATGAGGTCGTGCACGAGCCGGGCGGCGCGGCTGCGGGCGCGGGCATGCTCGGTGTGCGCGGCGAGCGCGGCGTGCTCGGCGAGCAGGTCGGTCTCCCGGGCGTAGAGCGCCTGGGAACCGAGCCATTCGAGCCGGCCGCGGAGTTCGTCGCGGGCGCGGCGCTGGCGGTCGAGGTCGCCGAGGGTCTGCGCCGCGC
>CAXTMD010000534.1:0-2129 GCA_964245035.1 uncultured Chthoniobacterales bacterium | reverse complement strand
AGTTCCAGCAGGGTGGCGGACGGGTGGCCGGCGGGATCGACGCACAGCGCGTGGTGGTTGACCTTGACCCCGCAGGAGAGCGCGCTGGCGGCCGCGGCGGCGTCGGGCACGGCGGAGTCCGCCGCCGACGTGTGCAGCAGCGCGATGTGGGGCAGGGAGTCCATCGCCAGCCGGTGGCCCGCGCCGCCGTCGTAGAGCCGCGCGGCGGTCAGCTTGCTGGTCACGAGGCCCTCGCCGACGAACAAGATGATGCCGAACGCCTTGCGGGGCTCGACGTAGACGCGGAAATACCACACGCCCGACGCCCCGAACAGCGCCAGCAGGACCAGGGCGAGGAAGTAGTTGCGCTCGCGCATCGGGCAGCAAGGATCAAGGTTCGAGGACCAAGGTTCAAGGCCGAAAAGCGTCCTCTCTTTTGCCTTGAGTCTTGGGCCTTGAGCCTTGAGCCTTTTCCGCCATGCCACCCGTCATTCTCATCATCCGCGACGGCTGGGGGATCAATCCCCACGGTCCGCTCCAGGCCGAACAGGACGGCGACGCCACCGTGCTCGCCCACACGCCCTTTCACGACCACCTGCTGGCCATGTACCCGCACGGCCGCCTGAGCGCCAGCGGCCTCGATGTGGGTCTGCCCGACGGTCAGATGGGCAACTCCGAGGTCGGCCACCTCAACCTCGGCGCGGGCCGCATCGTCTACCAGGACCTGACCCGCATCGACAAGGCCATCGCCGAGGCGCGCCTGGCGGAGAACCCCGTGGTCAAGGAGGCGTTTGCCCGGGCGTGCACACCCGGCCGCCGGCTGCATTTCATGGGATTGGTCAGCGACGGCGGCGTGCACAGCCACCTTGACCATCTCGTCGCCCTGGCCAAGATCGCCCACGCCGCGGGCGTGCCGGAGATCCTCGTCCACGCGTTCACCGACGGCCGGGACACGTCGCCGACCGGCGGAGTGAAATACCTCGAAACCCTCGAAGGTGCGCTCGCGGGCACGGGCGCACGGATCGTCACGGTCGTCGGCCGCTACTACGCGATGGACCGCGACCACCGCTGGGAGCGCACCAAGCTCGCCTGGGACGCCATCGTCGGCGGCAAGGGCACGATCTGCGCGCTCGACCCCACCGACGCCGTCCGGCCGCTCTACGACGCCGGCACGACCGACGAGTTTTTGCCGCCGATGGTGTTCCCGCCGCCACCCGCGGGCGAGGAGCGGGTGCGCGACGGCGACGTGGTGTTTTTCTTCAACTTCCGCTCGGACCGCGCCAAGCAGCTCTCGGCGGCGTTCCTGGACGAAAACTTCGCGGGCTTCGACCGCCCTTACTGGCCGCGCGTGCACTACGTCACGCTCACGCAGTACGACGCGAGCTACGCCTGCCCGCACGTCTTCCCGCCGCAGACCTTGGAAAAGATCCTGGGGGAGGTCGTCTCCGAAGCCGGCAAGCGCCAACTGCGCATCGCCGAGACGGAAAAGTACCCGCACGTAACCTATTTCTTCAACGGCGGGGTGGAAACGCCGTTCCCGGGCGAGGACCGCCGCATCATCCCGTCGCCCAAGGTCGCCACGTACGACCTCCAGCCGGAGATGAGCGCGGAAAAGGTGACCGCCGAAGTGTTGCAGGACATCGCCGACTACGATCTGGTGATCCTCAACTTCGCCAACCCGGACATGGTGGGGCATACCGGGGTGGTCGAGGCGGCGGTCCAGGCGGTAGAAACCATCGACGACGCCGTGCAGCAGGTCGTCGAGCGCGTGCTGGAGCTCGGCGGCAAGGCGCTCGTCACGGCTGACCACGGCAACTGCGAGTACCTGCGCAACCCGGACGGCTCGCCCAACACGGCGCACACGACCAACCTCGTGCACGTCCTCTACGTGGCGGCCGACGCGAAGGGCTACGAGGTGGACGACGGCATCCTCGCGGACGTGGCCGCGACGCTGCTCGCGCTGCTCGGCCTGCCGCGCCCGCCGGAGATGACGGGCCAGAACCTGTTGCGCAAAGCCGGGGTGGAGAAGGTGGCGAAGTGATGCACGCGGGGCGTGCGTTGCGGTGCTCCCGGCGGGAGCGTTGCGACAGGCTGCGCCTGCGTTGCGGTGGCGCGTAGCGCCCTTGCGTTTGGCCGGCCGGGCGGTGTGT
>CAXTMD010000533.1:0-2189 GCA_964245035.1 uncultured Chthoniobacterales bacterium | reverse complement strand
GTCCAGTTGACGCGTCGGCGGCCCGGCCGCCGCGATGGCCTCGGCCGCCTGCCCCAGCCGCCCCACGTTGAACCGCCACGGCCGCCAGACGTGCTTGCGCACGTAGCGCCACGCGCGTTCGCGGGCCTCGCGGCGCGTGCGCCGGTGCAGCCCTTCGGTTTGCAGGCGCTCCAGCCAGCGTTCGCGGAACAGCCGCTGGTTGGCTTCCTCGTGGCGCGCCCGGCCGGGCGACGAGCTAATGTAGTGGTAGATGACGCTGCGGTTCGCCACGAAGTGCCGGTAACCCTGCGCGCCGGCGCGCAAGCAAAAATCCATGTCTTCGTTGCCGTTGCGAAACGCCTCGTCGAAACCGCCGAGCTTGGTGAACACCTCGCGCCGCACCACGCAGCAGGCGGCCGTCACCGCCGGCCATTCCAGGTAATCCTCGCACGGCGCGGCAGGCGCGTCCTTGGCAGCGTGCCGCGCGTGGCCGTCGTGCTGGAAGTACACGCCGGCGTGGTCGATCAGCCCGCTGGTGGGTTCCCGCTGCACGTTGCCCACGCACGCCACGTCGGGCAGCAGGCGGGCCAGGCGGGTCATCGGCTCCAGCCAGCCGGGCAGAAGCACGGTGTCGTTGTTGAGCAGGCAGAGCAGCGGCGCCTGCGCGCCCCGCGCGCCGAGGTTGTTGTTGGCCGCGAAGCCGAGCGGGGCCTCGTTGAGGACCACGCGAAAGCGCCCGTCGTCCGGCAAGGTGCGCAGGAACTCGCGCGTGCCGTCGGTGCTCCCGTCATCCACGAAAATCCACTCGTATCCCTCCTTCCCCAGGGTGCGCTCCATGCTCTCGATGCAGGCGCGCGTCAGCTCCAGCCGGTTGAAAAGCGGGGTGATGATGGAGACTTGCATCGGGGTACTGCCAACCGCAAACTGCCGCGCCGAATCGGCGCACAGACGTTAGACCACGTCGGCGAAGGCCGGCTTGACGTTCATAAAGAGCTTGTAGCTGAACAGCATGGCAACAACCCCGGAGAGGGTCACCCACCCGTAGCCGTGCCAGTCCATCGGGTCGCCCCAGACCGCGAGGTTGCGGCTCTGCTCGCAGAAAAACGCGAGCGGGTTCCAGCGGATGATCGACACGAGCTGCGGCGGCACCTTGTCCAGGGAACTGAGCGTGTAGAACACGGCACTGGCGTACATGAGGATTTGCGTGACCGCGGCCATGATCTCGCTGAGGTCGCGCAGAAACGCGCCCAGGGCGGTGGTCAGCCAGGCAATGCTCAGCGCCCAGAAGGTCACCGGCACGAGCAGCAGCGGCCACAGCAGCACAGTGAGGTGGAGCTGGCCGCCGCGCGCGATCAGCGTCGCAAGCAGCAGCGGCACGAAGCCGATGAGCAGGTGCACCAGGCTGCCGAGCACGACCGTCAGCGGCAGCACTTCGAGCGGGAAGACGACCTTGGTCACGTAGTTGGCGTTGGCCAGGATCAGGCTCGCCGCGCGGTTGAGACACTCCGCGAACACGTTGAAAATGATCAGCGCGGCGAACAGCGCGAGGGCATAGTCCACCGGCCCCTCGTCGGCGTGCCCCGAGGACCGGGCGTGGAAGATGTACCGGAAGACCAGCGTGTAGATGCACAGGAACAGCATCGGGTTGACGAACGACCAGAAAATCCCCAGGTGCGAACCCCGGTAGCGGCCGACGACCTCGCGGCGGGTCAACTGTGCGATCAGAAAGAAGTGCTGGCGAGGCGCTTGGAGCAGGCTGGGATGGCGCAGGGGCACGTGCGGACGGACCGGGGCGCGGAGAACGGGAGCGGGCATCGACGGCAATCTACGAACGGTCCCGGCGGCTCGGCAAGGGGCGGTTTTTTGCGGGGAGCCGGCTTTTTGGACGGAGAGTGGCGGAATGTGCCCAACGCGGTCGTCCCCCAAAGCTCTGTCATCCTGAGGCGAGTTCTGCGAGCCGAAGGACCTTGCCGCGGGGTGCTCGTCCGCCTTTCACCTTTGGCCTGACTGGCCGGTCCTCTGCTCAGGCGTACGGCCGGGAGCCCGCGTGTACCTTCCGGCGAGGTCCTTCAGCTCGTTGCACTCGCCTCAGGATGACAGACTATTTGCGGGGATGCCGCCCTCTTTGTCCGCCGGCCGGATTTCGGCACCCGGCTTTTTGCACCTTGACGCACCCCCTCCCCGCCGGTACATGAAACCGGCTATTTTCC
>CAXTMD010000532.1:622-2195 GCA_964245035.1 uncultured Chthoniobacterales bacterium | reverse complement strand
CGACGCTCGGCGCGGCGCTGGCGTACTACACGGTGTTTTCCCTCGCGCCGCTGATCCTGCTGCTGGTATCGGTGTTCGGCCTTTTCATGCACAATGATCAGGACACGCAGTCCAAGATCAAAGACCAGGTCAGTCAATTTGCGGGCAACAGCGGCGCGGACGTGGTCGGCAGCATCGTTTCGTCCACTGCCTCCAAGAAAAGCTCTGGCATCATCGGCACGGTTGTCGGCATCGTGGTGGCGCTCTTCGGCGCGAGCGGCGTCTTCGGCCAGCTTCAGGATTCGCTCAACACGATCTGGGGGGTGAAGGCCAAACCGGGGCAGGGGATCATGGGCTATGTCAAGGCCCGGTTCATCTCGTTCGCGATGGTGGGGGGAGTGTGTTTTCTGCTGCTGGTCTCGGTGACGGTGACGGCGTTCATCGAGGGTTTCAGCAAGAAGCTCGACCAGATGCTGCCCGGCGGTGGGATCGTGACCATATGCGTCAACATCCTGTTGAACCTCCTGGTCGTCAGCCTGCTCTTCGCGATGATCTTCCGGTTCCTGCCGGATGCAAAGATCTCCTGGGGGGACGTGTGGATCGGCGCGGCGCTGACGACCGTGCTTTTTCTGGTCGGCAAGCAGGCGCTCGGGCTGTATCTCGGCAGCGGCAGCGTGGGTTCGGCCTACGGGGCGGCGAGCGCAATGATCTCTACCTTTGCGTGGGTGTATTACTCATCGCAGATCCTGCTGTTCGGGGCGGAGTTCACACAGGTCTACGCCAACAAATACGGTTCGCAGATTGAGCCGGTGGAACACGCCGTACGCGTGCAGAAAAAAGAAATCGAACTGCCGGGTTGAAAGAGGCTGGCCAAGCCGTTTTGCCTTGTCAGGCGGTGGCGGGTCAGATAAACGCCTGCCATGCGAGTTTCCTCCCGTTTGTGGGCGTTGTTTCTTCTTGCGTGGGTTTTTCTGTCGGTCGCGGGTGGTGTTCGCGCGCAGGAGACGTTCCGGATCGCGGCGGTGCGACCGTCGTTTTCCACCGATCTCATCAAGGTGGGCAGCGACTGGCGCAAAGATTTGCAAAAGCGCATCCAGGTGACGCTCCAGGTGCAGACCGACACACCGGCGGCGGACGTGTACGTGCACGCGTACTTCTACGACAAGGACGACCATCTCGTCGCCAAGTACGACAAGCCCAACTCGATCTGGACCGCCACGCCGAAGGGCCTCCAGGAAATCCAGATCCCGGCGACGCTGTCGGCCAGCCGGCCGAACGACGTGTTCTTCGCCTTGCCCGAAGACCTCCAGGCCAAGAAGTGGACGACGGTGCTGGCGGTCTTCGGCAACAACAACAAGGTGGTCGCCTCCTCCATGCCGGCGGCCGAGTTGCCGAAGCTAGATTTCCCCGAAAAGAGCAAACTCGCGCCGCCGAAGTGACGCCTCTGTCAGGCCGCGGAGCGGCCGGTCGTCACCGATGGGTTCGGACGCCGCTGTCGCGGCGGTGCGACCCACCGACCTACCTTGGGGCGCCGGGGTGCCGCGGCTCGCGGCGGGGGGTTTCGATCGCGGAGCCGCAAGCGAGTCGGGTGCGC
>CAXTMD010000532.1:0-612 GCA_964245035.1 uncultured Chthoniobacterales bacterium | reverse complement strand
GTGCGACCATCCTACCTACCTTGGGACGACGGTGTGCAGCGGCTCGCTGCGGTGCTTGAGCAAGCCGCCGCCGCGCCGCGCGCCGACCGCCTCGACCTCCGCGACGATGGCCAGCGCGATCTGCTCGGGCGACTCCGCACCGATGTCCAACCCCGCCGGGCCGTGCAGGCGGCGCAACGACGCCTTGCCCAGAGAAGGATGGGCCTCGCCCACTTCCGCGGCAATCTCGGCGAGCAGCCGGTCGGTCCGGCGGCGCGGACCCAGGACCCCGATGTAAGCCGCCTCCGAGGCGAGCAACGCGCCCAGGATCGCCCGGTCATGGAGATAATTGTGCGTCATCACCACGGCGGACTCGCCGGGTTCAACCGGGACCCGCTCCGCAAAGGCCGCGGGCGGACAATGGATCAGCTCGTCCACGTCGGGGAAACGCGTGGGTGCGAGGTACGCGCGCCGGCCGTCCACCACGCGCACCCGCCAGCCGAGTTCCTTGCCCAGGCGCGCGACCGGCACCGCGTCGTGGCCCGCCCCGCAGACCAGCAGCGCGCGCGGCGGCCGGACGGCATCGAGGAACATCTCGACCGGCTCTTCCCGGCCCGGTACGGGGTACGTGCG
>CAXTMD010000531.1:0-2199 GCA_964245035.1 uncultured Chthoniobacterales bacterium | reverse complement strand
TGCACCCGTGAAGACTCGAACTTCAAACCTTCTGATCCGTAGTCAGATGCTCTATCCAATTGAGCTACGGGTGCGTTTCCTTGAACAGGAAGTGTCCATCCTTAATCGACTTCGCCTTGGTCGTCAAACGGTATTCCCCGCACCGTCCGCAAAAAAAGATGCGCCCTTTGGCAAATCGCCGCATGTTCCACGTGTGGATACCATCGCCGTTGCTCCTGACGCTTGCCCCGTCGAACATCTCGACCCAATCAACGCCCGCATCCTGGCGGTCAGCGAGGACAAGATCGCCGGGTTCAGCCCCGACCCTTTCCGCGAGATCGCCGCTCGCAGCGGCGTTGGTCTGCCCACCGTGCTCCTCAGGATCCGCGCCATGCTCCGCGCCGGCACGATCCGCCGCGTCCGCCAGACCCTCCTCGCCACCAACCTCGCCTCCGGCGCGCTCGTCGCCTGGAAAATCTCGCCCGAACGCCTCGACGCCGCCTTCGACTTCATGTTCCGCCAGGACCCGTTCAGCGGACACGTCGTCGTACGCTCCACCGATGCCGCCACCGCCGGGTCCGAGTACCGCCTCTGGACCACCCTGAAGGCCCCGCGCGGCTTCTCCCTCGAAGAACATGCCGAACTCCTCCGCCGCCGCGTCGGCGCGGATGGCTTCCGGCTCATGCCCGCCAAGGGCATTTTTGTGCTCGGCGTTGGCCACGTCCGCCGCAAGACCGTCGAACCCGGCGAGATCGCCGACTCACCCGCGCACATGACCAAGGTCGAAGCCGTCGAGTTAACCCCGCACGAGTGGCAGGTCCTCCTCGCCCTCAAACGCGAACTCGCCCCCGAGGAAATCCGCGAGGAATCTCCGTGGCTCGCCCGCGCCCGCGAGGCCGGTGTTTCCTTCGAGGAATTTTGTGCCGTCGCCCGTGACCTCAACGCCCGCAAGCTCATCGGCCGTTTCTCCACTTTTCTCGAACACGTCAAACCGAGCGAAACCGGCGTGCGCGTGACCCGCTTCAACGGGCTTTTTCACTGGGCCGTGCCCGCCGGACGCGAGATCGAGGCCGGCAGCGAGATTGGCCGGCACCTCATCCTGACCCATTGCTACTGGCGCGAGGGCGGACCGGAGTTTGGCAACGTCAACATCATGGCCGTCGCCCACGGCACAGAAAAACCGCGCCTCCTTGCTCACAAGGCCGCCATGGACGACCACCTGCGCCGCTGCGGCATCCCGGTCAGCTACACCAACGTGTTTTGGGGCGGGCGCAGCGAGATCAAGCCCTCGGAAATCTCGCCCTTCGTCTACCGCGACTGGCAGGCCAAGATGTCGGCCGCCGCTACTTCGACACTCCCTTGATCTCCAGGTAGGTGCGCGAGCGCGCGTGCCCGCTGGCGGGATCCAGACTCTCGATGCGCATCTGTTCGAGGTACCATTTACCGTCGATCTTCTGGACCTTGGGCACCTCGAACCGCTTGATGAGTTTGCCGTCCCAGTCGTAGCCGAACGCCTGCAAAAACGCGCCGCTCGCCCGGTCCACCCAGAGCAGGACGCTGCCGTACTGCGTGCGGCGGTTGGGCGCGATCAGCCGCAGCTTCCACGCGGAACGCGTGCGGATGTTGTCGTCACCCTCGATGCTGGCGCGCGGCCAGTAGACGAAGCGCAGCGCCAGGTCCTCGTAGGCCAGGTCGGAGCCGAGGATCTTCTTGTCGAAATTGGCCGGGCTCAGCTTGCCGGAACCCTCCGGGCCGGACTCGACCAGCTCGGAGTTGGCGTCGTTGTAGTGCACCTCCACGACGGTTGGCGGCGGCCCCTTGAACTCGTAGCGCACCACCGGCCCGTCGGCGACCAGGCGGAAGGGGAACGTCAGGCCGGTCAGGTCGTCGCGGAGTTGGCCGTCGAGCTTTTCGTGGCGGCTGACCAGCCCCTCGTGCAGGGTGCGCAGGATGTCGGCGGCGGTGAGCTTGTCCTCGGGTGCCGCTTGCGCCTGAAGGCGCGGAACGGCGAGGATGGCGGCAAACAGCAGGCAGACTAGGCGGGGAAGGATCGACGGCACCATGGGCTGGCAATGTGCCCCCGGCAGGCGATTTTGCAAAAACGGCCGGGCCATGGACCAAGCGCTTTTTCACCTCATCAACCAGCAATGGACCAGTCCGGCGCTCGACCGGATCATGGCGGCAGCTTCGTCGTTCGCGGTGTGGTGGCCATTCCTGGCG
>CAXTMD010000530.1:0-2199 GCA_964245035.1 uncultured Chthoniobacterales bacterium | reverse complement strand
ACGCCATGCAGAAGGAGATGCCCAAACGCTACTGGAAGAACCTGCCTGAGGCAGAAATCATCCCGGACCTCCTTCGTCAAGCGCCCGGCCGCGTGGAAACCATGCTCGCCCGCAGCCAAGCACAACGTCCGCCCGTCGACCAACAACGAGACTTTGGGTAGGATGGTGCGCTATATCTGCCCTAAACAGGGTAGGCCGTGTCGAGAGATGCCTGCTCCCAGGCGACGATGTCGGCCTCGACCAGCGCGAGCTTCTTGCGGGCCAAGTCGATGGCGGGCTTGCCCAACACCAGGCGCAAGGGCGGCTTTTCCTCGCGGGTGACGCGGTAGATCAACTCGGCGGCGCGGATGGGGTCGCCCACCTGCTTGCCGCGGCGCTCGTCGGCGGCTTTGCGCGTGGCACCGACGGAAGGCTCGTAGTCGGCGATGTTCGACGCGGAGGTTTTTAGCGAGGAACCCTCCAGGAAGTCGGTGCGGTAGGGACCGGGTTCCACGATGGTAACGTGGATGCCCAACGGGTCGAGTTCGTAGGAAAGGGCTTCCGAGAAGCCTTCAACCGCGAACTTCGTGGCGTTGTAGAAGCCGTAGCCCGCGATGCCGACCAACCCGCCGACCGAGGACAGGTTGAGGATGTGACCCGAACGCTGTTTGCGCAGATGCGGCAAGGCGGCGCGAGTGACGGCCATGAGGCCAAAGACGTTGGTTTCGAAGACGTGGCGGATATCCTCGTCGGGGACTTCTTCGATCGCACCGAGCACGCCGTAGCCCGCGTTGTTGACGAGGATGTCCACTTGCCCAGCGCTTCGCCAAGCATCGTCTATCGTCTGCTTGACGGCCGCGGGGTCGATCACGTCGAGTTCGACGGTTTCCAAGCCGGGCAGCGGCTCCAAGCCGTGGCTGCGTCCCCCGCGCACGGTGCCGAAAACGCGGTCGCCGTGACGCAGAGCGACCTCGGCGAGCGCCCGCCCGAAGCCGCGCGACGCGCCAGTGATGAACCAAGTTTTCTTGGCCTGAGAAGGTGAGGTTTCACTCATGCCGGAACGCTACGGCCCGGGGAGATGGAACTCAAATCGTGCCACAATGATCTTAACGGAACAGTGCGCGCGCATCCGGTGGGGGAGAACCGGGCGAATGAGCAGGCTCGGCCGGCACGGGTGTGCGACGTTGGCACCGGCCATTTTTCTATGCGTACCGTTGCCCTCGAAGAACATTTCAACGTGCCGTCCCTGGTGGCGCGCATCGACCAGGCCGCCATCCGCCGCCGCGGCTTCCCGCCGCCGGAGGATGCGCCGGGCGAGATGGCTGGTCCCCAGGCAAAGCTGAAAGAGTTAGGCGCGTCGCGGCTCTCAGAGATGGACGCCGCCGGCATCGACGTGCAGGTGCTCTCCACCGCCGGGCCTGGCGCGGACCTTCTGCCCGGCGAGGAAGGCGTCACCTTTGCCCGCGAGGTCAACGACACGCTGGCGCGCACCATTGCAGAACACCCGGACCGCTACGCCGGTTTTGCTCACCTGCCCATGCAGAGCCCAGAAGGGGCTGCCGACGAATTGGAGCGCGCCGTCAAGACACATGGACTTTGCGGGGCGATGGTCAACGGATTGACGGAAGGCAAGTTTCTCGACGATCCGAGCTTCGACGTGCTCTTGGCCAAGGCGGAGGCGCTCGATGTGCCAATCTACCTGCACCCGAACATCCCGCCGGCAGCCGTGCGCGCGGCGTACTATGAAGGGCTGCCGAAGCCGTCGGTGAGTTTTGCGCTGTCCATCGCCGGGTGGGGTTGGCACTCGGAGACGGCGGTGCACGTGCTGCGGTTGGTTTTGAGTGGTGCGCTGGATCGTCACCCGAGACTCAAGATCATCATCGGCCACATGGGTGAGATGCTGCCCATGATGCTGGTGCGTTCGGACAAGGTACTCGGCGGCGAGACCGCTTCGTACTTGCAGCGTTCGATCATGCAAACCGTGCTCGACCAAGTCCGCGTGACCACGAGCGGCTTGTTCACGCTGCCGCCCTTCCAGGCGTTGCTGGAGGTGTTCGGCATCGAGCGGGTGATGTTCTCGGTGGATTATCCTTTCAGCCCGAACCAGGCCGGGCGAGCGTTTCTGGACAAGCTGGCGTTGTCCGAGGAGGACAAGGAGAAGCTGACGCACGGCAACGCCGACCGGTTGCTCAAGCTGCAAGCTCGAAGGTAGAGCCCCGT
>CAXTMD010000529.1:0-2203 GCA_964245035.1 uncultured Chthoniobacterales bacterium | reverse complement strand
ACGGCGGAGTGACCGTTTGAGCTAAGGTAGGGTTGCCTCTCCGAGGCAATCCTGGATTTCTAGGCGAAGTGCTTGTGCGCACACAGCGCATCCAAACCGAAAACAGGATTGCCTCGGAGAGGCAACCCTACCTTGATGACGAAGCCGCTATCGCGGCGGCATGACTTTCCACCGTGCTCTCGGATAGCAGTTCGGCCTCGTCGCCGCTCGGCGCGGCATCCCCGGCCGCTGGCTGCTCGAAGCCGGTCAACAGCTTGATGCGGCCGTCAAAATCCTCGACGAGCGCCGTGCAGCTTTCCACGAAGTCGCCGCAGTTGTAGTAGCTCACGGCGCCCGGGGACTCGTGCACCGCGGCGCTGTGGATGTGGCCGCAGAGCACGGCGTCGGCCCGGTCGTGCGCGGCGAGGCGCACGACCGCGCTTTCAAACGCGCCGATGAACGCCACCGCGTTCTTCACGCGCGCCTTGACGTACGCGCTCAACGACCAGTGGCCGAACCCGCACAAGCGGCGCAGGAAATTGACCGGACGGTTAAGCTTCAGCAAAAGCTGGTAGCCCACGTCGCCGACGTAGGCGAGCCACTTGACGTTCTGGACGACGGTGTCGAGTTCGTCGCCGTGGATGACGAGCACCCGGCGGCCATCGGCCGTCAGGTGGATGGCCCGGCGCACGACCGACAGGTTGCCGTACTCGCCAAAAAAGCCGCGCAGGAGTTCGTCGTGGTTGCCGGGGATGTAGACGAGCCGGGTGCCCTTGCGGCCCTTGCGCAGGATCTTCTGGATCACGTCGTTGTGCGACTGCGGCCAGTAGCGGCTGCGGCGCAGGCTCCACACGTCGATCAGGTCGCCGACGAGGTAGAACGTTTCGCAGTCCACCTCGCGCAGGAAGCGCAGGACAGCCTCAGCGTTGCAGCCGCGCGTGCCGAGGTGCAGGTCACTGATCCATGCGGTGCGGTAGCGAGCGGGGGCGTCCATCCACTACCAGTGGTGCGACTGGGCGGTTGATGGTACCAGCGGGCCATTGTGACGGTTCCGTCACCGAACGCAAGATCACGGAGGAAAAGCTGTTTCCCGCCCGCCGGCCTGTGTAGGGTGTCATGTACCCCGAAGGCATGGACCAGTCATTCACCCGCGACGAACAGCTTATCCTAGAGCGTTACTTCACCAACTACGACCGGCCGGTGTTCGGGCTGATCAACCTGCCGGAGGTCGTCAAGGGAGCGCTCTTCGCCCGCTACAGCCGTTCGCCCAAGTCGCTGCGGCGGCTGTTTCTCGACGAGTTCTACAAGGACCCCGCGCAAGGGGTCGCCACGCTCGCGGAAACCATGGGCCAGAACCGGGCCGAAAAACTCTACGAAAAGGTGTTCACCGAGTACGGCGACGACTCCGTGGCGCAACTCGGCGGCGCGCACCTCGCCTGCGAGGACATCACCAACGTCCTGACCAAGATCGTCGAGCGCCCGCGGCTGGCGTCTTACCTCGAACAGAGCACGCGCTACATCGTCTACGACCAGCGCCGCGCGAGCGACGGCCACTGGAAGTTCGCCGCGCCGGCCGAGATCGCCGACCCGGCGTTGCGTGGGGAGTTCGACGCGGTCATGGACGGGTTGTTTACGTTTTATGCGCAGCTCGTGCCTCGGCTCCAGGCGCGCTACGAGGAAGAATACCCACGCGACGCCAAGACCGCGCTCGCTCCGTGGCAGGCGAGCATCCGCGCGAAGGCGTGCGACGTGGCGCGCGGACTCCTGCCGGCCGCCGTGCTCTCGAACGTCGGCGTCTACGGCTCGGGTCAGGCGTACGAAATGATGCTGCTGCGCATGTTCGCGCACCCGCTCGCGGAGGCCCGGGAATGCGCGGCGTCGATGCTCGCGGAGTTGCGTCGGATCATCCCGGCGTTTTTGCGCCGCGTGGACATGCCCGAACGCGGCGGGAAGTGGTCGGCGTACTTCGCCGACATCCACGCGCGCCTGACCGATGCCGCCGCGTCGCTGGACCTCCCGCCCGACCGACAGACGGCCGACGTGGATCTCGTGGAATGGGACCCTCAGGGCGAGGAAAAAGTCCTCGCCGCGGCGCTGTTCGAGCACACGGACCTGCCGACCGCGACGCTCGAAGCGGCCGTGCGCGCGATGGGCGCCGACGCGAAGGCGGCGCTGCTCGCCGCGTGTGTGGGCGAGCGCACGAACCGCCGCCACCGACCGGGGC
>CAXTMD010000528.1:0-2204 GCA_964245035.1 uncultured Chthoniobacterales bacterium | reverse complement strand
CCCGGGAAATGACAAAAAAGAGGATGATCAGGAACAGGATGCCGCCGAGCCCGAGGCCGCCCTGCCCGACCGCGTTGTCGCCGGCGTGCTGCTTCTGGTAGTCCGTCTGGCCGTCGCCTTTGTATTCGTCCTTCGCCGCGGCCAGCATCGCCTCGACGCCCGCCGTCAGTCCGCCGTCGAAATCCCCGGCCTTGAGGCGGGGGGCGATCACGTCGGCGGTGATGTCCTTGCACTTAGCGTCGGTCAGCGCTCCCTGGATGCCGGTACCGGTTTGGATCCAGATCTTGTGCGGGTCGAGAAAGACGAAGAGGACCGCGCCGTTGTTCCTGTCCTTCTGCCCGACCTGCCAGGCACGGAAGATCCGGTTGCAGAAATCGTCGACGGACGAGTCCGTCTGCATCTTGGGATAGATGGCGACGAGGATCTGGTTGGAAGTCTGCTTCTCGTAGTCCGCCAGTTCCTGATTGAGGCGGTCCGCCACGTCGGGTTTGACCGACAGCGCGTAGTCGTTGAAGTAGCGTGGCGGCTTTTCGGGGATCACCTCCGCGGCGCGCGCGGGGCCGGCCACCATCGCCGCCAGGCACACGAGCACGGCCAGCGCGGCCCACCGCCGCCAGCCTGCTTTCGGGTTGCTGTTCATGTCGCCAGGAAGGCCGCTGCGCCGACAGAGATCAATGCGCGGTCGCCGCCGGGGCGGGCGTGTCGAAGGTGCCCGAGCCGATGCGCGGCGCGGTCTGCGAAGCCTCGTCGGCCTTGAACGGCTGCTTTTCCTTCATGCCGACGAGGTTGGCGTAAAGCACGGTGGGAAAGGCGTTGCGCGAGGTGTTGTAGTCCACCGTGGCGGCGTTGAACTGGTTGCGCGCGTCGTTGATGCGGTTCTCCGTGCCCTCGATCTGGGACTGGAGGTCGCGGAAGCCCCGGGTCGCGCCGAGTTCGGGGTATTTCTCCACCGACACGAGCAGGCGCGAGAGCGAGCTGGTGACCTGGCTCTGCGCGTTCTGGTAGGCGGCGAGCTGCGCGGGGTCGGTCGGCGCGTGGCTGGGGTCGATGGTCACCTTGGTGGCGTTGGCGCGGGCGTTGATCACATCCGTGAGCGTCGACTTCTCGAAGTTGGCCGAGGCCTGCACGGTGCTGACGAGGTTCGGAATCAGGTCGTTGCGGCGCTGGTAGGCCGCCTGCACGTCGGCCCACTTGCCATCGACGGCGTTGGATTTGGTGTTCAGGCTGTTGTAGCCGCCGACACCGATGAGCGCCGCGACGATTCCCACCAGCACGAGGATACCCAGGCAACCGAGCACGGCCGTTTTTTGCATAAGGCCGTACCAGTCCGGCACGGCAGGCGCTTTGCAAGTAATTTGTCACCGCCAATCCGCTTGGCGTTTGCGTGCGGGAGTGGCATGATGCGCGTTGTCGGGAAAGGCTGCGCGCGCCGTGCAAAACACGACGCTTTGGCCCGTTTCCCGCTGCGGTTGAACCCTTTTCTTCTCTATGGAACCCATCCCCGCCGCTGCCGCGGTGCCCGCGCCGGCCGCAGCGCAACACCAAACGAACAGCCAGGCGATGTTCCTCGTCGGGGTCTTTGAACTGTTCAAGGCGCTGCTGTTCCTGGCGGCGGCGTTCGGCCTGCTGCGCATGGTCCACAAGGACACCGGCGTCGAGTTGGGCAAGCTGCTGCACGCCCTGCGGGTCAGCGGCGACCTGGTGTTCGTCAAGTCGCTGCTGCTCAAGGCTAACCTCATCCAGGACCCGCAGAAGCGGGTGTTCGGCGCGCTGGCGGCGGCGTACGCGCTGCTGCACGGCATCGAGGGCGTCGGCCTGATGCTGCGCAAGAAGTGGGCGGAGTACTTCACCGTCATCGCCAGCAGCCTCGCCATCCCGTACGAGATCTACGAACTGTTTCACCGCACGGCCCATCCCGGACCGGAGGGAGTGAACGCCCCGATTCCGCAGGAACAACGCGCGGCGTTCGTCTTCGACCAACTCTTTTTGCTCAAGCTGGCGGTGTTCGTGGCTAACGTGGGTATCGTGTGGTTCCTGATCTGGCACCTGCGGCGTTCGCACCGGGAGAAGGTGGCGCTCGAACAGGAAGCAGCCGCCCAACCGGTGGTGAGGGAAAACGGCGGGGTCGCGCCGTGAAGACGCCTCCCGACGCCGGGGAACTCGCCGAGGCGCTGCTCGCCGCCCTGCGCCGGGCCGGGCCGGAC
>CAXTMD010000527.1:0-2210 GCA_964245035.1 uncultured Chthoniobacterales bacterium | reverse complement strand
TTCCCACCACCGTGCGCCGTCTGGCCGCGGCCTGCGGACGGATCGGCGCGCCGGTGACCCCGGTCATCTGGAAGGAAGCCACGCGCAGCCTGGGCCTCCTGCCGCCCGAGCTGTCGGTCGGCCTGGACGCCGACGCGCTGCGCCCGCCCCCGCGCGAACCGGACGCCGCCTCGGTCTGCGACCCGACGGCGGGCGATCTGCACCCAGCGTACCCCGCGCCGCCCTCGCTGCACGAGTTGCCCCTGGGAGAGATCGCGCCGGCTGGCGCGTGGGTCCTGCTGCCGGAGGTGCCGTACGGCGACCGCGCCCGGCTTCTGTTGGAGTACGTGCGCCGGCTCGGCTGGAAGCTGGCGGTGATCCTCTACGACACGATGCCCAACAACGAGCCGCGGTTCTTCCCGCAGGGCCGGGCCAACGCGCACGAGGTCTACCTGCGCACGGTCAGCAAGGCTGATCTCGTCTTCCCCGTCTCCGAGTTCGTCGCCGGGGATTGGCAGTTGTTCCTGGCGGCCAAGGACCGGCCGATGCCGGCAGGGAGGGTCTGCCTGCCCGGCGCGGACCTCTGCGCGGACGAACGCACGGTCGAGCTGCCCCGCCGTGACCCCGACGCGCCGGTGCGGGTCTTGTGCGTCTCTCCCGTGACCCCGCGCAAAAACTACCGGGTGCTGGTGGAGGCGTTCGACCAGGTTTTTGCCACGCGGCCCGAGTTGCCCATCGAGGTCTGTCTGGTGGGTCGGCCCGAGCTTTTCGACGAGGACAACGTGCCGGAGGCGGTGGCGCGGTTCGTCGAGCGCCACCCCGAGCGGGTGCAGTGGATCGAGCAGGTCGAGTACGGGACGCTGTGCAACTTCTACCGTGAGTGCGATTTCACAGTGTATCCCTCCGTGTTGGAGGGGCGGGGGCTGCCCATCGCCGAGAGCCTGTGGTTCGGACGGCCGTGCATCTGCGCGGACACCGGCGCGATGGCGGAAACTGCCGCCGGGGGCGGCTGCGTGCCAGTGGACGTGTTCCACGCCAAGGTCATCGCCAAGGCAATCATCGCCCTGGCGGAGTCCCCCGAGCGGCGGGCGAAGCTGACCGCGCAGATCGCCGCCCGACCGCTGCCCACCTGGGAGGAATACGCCCGGGAACTGCTCGCGGCGATGGCCGACGCATGAACGTCCTCTTCTTTTGCCACGACAACTTCGCGTGCAACAGCCTGGGGCACATCGCCGGGTTTGCCGGCGCGCTCCAAGGATTTGGGCATGCGTGCGCGGTGGCAATTCCGGGGGATGATCGCTCCAGCGCCGCGGTCCTCGGCGCGGACCCGCCGTTTCGCCCCGTCATCTTCTCAGACAGTTGGGAACGTGTCGGCACGCTGTTCCCCGACGGCCGGGCCGCCGACATCCTCCACGTCTGGACGCCGCGCGAACACGTCCGCCGCGCCGCGCAACTCTGCCACCGCGGGATGCCGGCCGCCCGGCTGGTCGTGCACCTCGAAGACAACGAGGAACACCTCATGGCCCTTTTCGCGGGCGAGGACTGGAGCCGGTTACGCACGCTGCCCGACGACGTGCTCGCCGCGCGCCTGCCGGTGCACCTCGCCCACCCGCGCGAGTACCGGCGCTTCCTCGCGTCGGCGAACGGCGTGACGGGGATCACCGAGCGGCTGGCCGACTTCGTACCGCCGAGCGTGCCGTTCGTCGAACTGTGGCCGGGCGTGGACCTGGCTTTTTACCGGCCCGGTCCGCCGGACGGGGAATTGCGTGCAGCGCTGGGCCTCCAATCCGACGAAAAGGTGCTGTGCTACCCGGGCAGCAGCCACTTCGCCAACGGCGAGGAGATGGCGGGTCTTTACGAGGCGGTGTTCGCGCTCAACGCGCGCGGGTTCCCGTGCCGGCTGATCCGCACCGGCCGCGACGACGAACGTTTTCTCGCGCGGTTCGCGCCGGACCAACTCGCGCGGTACGTGCGGCACGGCTGCCGGCGCTGCTGCGGCTGGCGGACGCCCTCGTCCAGCCGGGCCGCGACGACGCGTTCAACCGCTACCGGCTGCCGTCGAAGCTGCCGGAGTTCCTGGCGTCGGGCCGGCCCGTGCTGCTGCCGCACGCCAACGTCGGCCTGCGCGTGCGCGCCGACGAGGAGGCCATCGTGCTGCAAACCGGCGACGCGGAGGAGATCGCCCGCGGGTGCGAGCGCGTGTTCACCGACCCGGTGTTGGCCGGGCGGCT
>CAXTMD010000526.1:0-2265 GCA_964245035.1 uncultured Chthoniobacterales bacterium | reverse complement strand
GCGTTTCGCCGATCCCGGATTTCAGGAGGCCGCGAATCCGTTCGTCGGCGTAGTTTTGCCAGTCGCCGACGACCCCCTTGCGGTGAAACGAGCGGTTGTCGCCCGTGAGCAGGGTGCGGGTGTGCTCGACGTATTCCTCCCGGACTTCGGGGATCGTGCGCACCGCGGGCAGCGCCAGGAACTCGGCGATCCGCGCCAGTTCCCGCTCGAAGTCTGTCTTCAGCGCCTCGTAGCGCACCGTCAGCACGTCCGGTTCCGCCGTCCACTCCCGCGCGTGCCGCGCCCAGTCCTGCGCGTGGCTTTGCAGGAACGCCGCGTAGCCGTCGGCGTCGAAGCGCACGTCGTTGCCGCTGACCGCCGTGCGGTCCTGCTGTTGGCGGCCGACCCGGGAGGCGGTTTTGTTCGTGGGGTTTTCGACGAACGCTTGGTGGAAAAAGTAGTAGCTGATGAGCGCGTCCCGCCCGTCGCGCAGCAGGTAAATCTTCTTCCCCCGCGGGTAGAGCCGGCGCACCGCTGCGGCGCTCTCGTGCGACTTGATGAGCAGCGGCACGTTCCCCGACCACGGGGCCGCGGCCTGGATCCAGAAGGATTCCGGCCCGACCTCGCCGTAGGTCACCGGATAGATTTCCCCGCCGATGCGCGCCTCCGCCTTGGTGCCGCCGAGCAGGTAGCACAGCGCGCTGAACAACCAATTACTGCCCGAGCGCGGGTACGAAAACAGGTACATCCCCCCGGGGGGCAGTTGGCCGTTCTGGAAAAGCGTCATGTCCTCAGGTAGCCGGCGGGGTTTCGCCGCTCAACGCCCGGCCCGGGCGAAACTCCGCGCCGACGTTGCACGCGCCCACGAAACGCACGTGGCGGTCGTGCCACGCCACCGTGAACACCGCGACCCCGCCGATCCGGTGGTAGTGGTGCTCCGGCGAACCGGCAAGGTTCGGCTGCCCGCCGACGCCAAAGTCCATGAGGTACTCGCCCGCCCCCAGGCGGCCAGGGATCGTCAGAAACATCGTGTACGTGCCGCCGCGGCGCAGCGGGGGCAGGGCGAGGCCCTGGTTGGCGGTGGTCAGGCCGGTGACGGCGTTGCCGAAGCGGTTGCGGACCACGCAGCCGGTCATGATCCCCTCGATGTCGACGCTGCTACGGAAGGTAAACCCGGCATGGATCGTCTCGCCGACGGCGAAATCCCGGCACGGCTGGCCGTGGTCGTTGAACAACCCACAGCCGGTGATGACGATCTCCTTGCTGCCGATCTCATCCTCGATCTGGCCGAGCGGCGGCATGATCTCGTCGGTGCCTTCTGGCTCGACCTCCTCGCCGGGCAGCGGGTCCTTCTCCGTTGGCAAGCCTTCGCCGCGCTGGTCGCCGAGTTCGTGGTAGACGCTGACCGCCTGGTCGCTCGGCCCCAGGAACGCGCACCGGCCGCGGTCGAGGACCAGTCCGCGCTGGCAGAGCGAACGCACAGAGGCCGTGTCGTGGCTGACGAGGAGCAGCGTCAGGCCGTCGTCGAGCTTCTGGCGCAGCATCTTGTTGCACTTGCTCTGGAAGTAAATGTCTCCGACGGCCAGCGCCTCATCGATGATGAAAATGGACGGCTCGATGGCCATCTGCACGGCGAAGGCCAGGCGCACCATCATGCCACTGGAGTACGTCTTGACCGGCTGCTCCAGAAAGCGGCCGATGTCGGCGAAGCCGGCGACCGTGTCGAACTTCGCGTCGATCTCCCCCTTGGAGAAGCCGAGCATGGAGGCGTTCAGGTAGACGTTCTCCCGGCCGGTGTATTCCATGTTGAAGCCGCTGCCGAGTTCGAGCAGGGCGGCCACCCGGCCGTAGACCTCCACGCGTCCGGTGGTGGGCTGGAGCGTGCCGGCGATGATCTGCAGGAGCGTGCTCTTGCCCGCACCGTTGCGCCCGATGATGCCCATGCTCTCGCCGCGCCGGACCTCGAAGGATTGTTCCTGGAGCGCGACGAAATCGCGGTAGAGCGCCTGCCGCCGGCGGCCGAGCGCGGCGAGCGGACCGGAGTTGGCGGGCAGCACTTGGCGTAGGGTCCGGTGTGCCTGGCTGAGCAGGGAGTAGCGCAGCCGCTCGGTTGGAGAGGTCCAGAGTTTGTAGTGTTTGCTGACGCGCTGGACCGACAGGACGACCTCGTTATCATCGGTCGCAGCCTCGGTCTCGGCGGAAGCCGCCGGAGCGGCTTCGAGGGTGATCGAACTCATTCAGCGGCGGGTTCCCGGTCGGAGGGGGCGGCGGGAAAATAGCCGGTTC
>CAXTMD010000525.1:0-2265 GCA_964245035.1 uncultured Chthoniobacterales bacterium | reverse complement strand
GTCGATGCCCTGGTGGCAGACGCTCGTGCAGACGTTGCACGAGATGCATTTCTTTTTGTCCGCGAAGATGCGGAAACGCGAGAACCGCGCGTAGATGTGCATGAGCGCGGCGAGCGGACAGGCGAAGCGGCACCACGTCCGTCCGCTGAACCAGAAGTACAGCCCCACCCCGAGCACGCCGCTCAGGAACAGGTCCACGCTCCACTGGTAGTTGAGGTAGGGAAGCGTTTCGTAGCCCCGCTTGAACCACGCGGCGGGCCACGACTGCGGGCCGAGCGCCCAACCGGCGATCCGCAACCCCAACAGCACGAAGGCGAAGGCGAGTACGGCTTGGCCGAACATGTTCAGGCGGTTCCAGCCGGGGCCGTGGGGCATCTTGCGGCGGTGCTGGTCGCCGAGGGTTTCGGCCAGCGCGCCGCAGGTGCAGAGCCAACCGCAGTACGCTCCCTTGCCCCAGCGCCAGACGATGAACGGGATGAGGACGAAGGTCTGGAGGAAGGAGATGGCGAGCCACGCCCACGGGGGGTGTTCGGTGAAGACGTTGTAGACGAACAGCGGCCACGCCAGCAGGAAGCCGATGGCCCGCCAGTAGGCGCGTTCGTGGCCGCGCGCGCCGTCGTAGGACTCGAAGAGTTGGTCCGCGATCCAGCGCAGGGGATGGCCCGGCTCGAACCAGCCGTTGCGGCCCATCCACGGCAGCAGGAGGTCGGGCAGCAGGAAAAGCGGCACGACCTGGATGGCCATCAGCGTGACGGTCTGCCAGGTGACGTAGGGCGTGCGGCGGCGGCGGATGCGGCGCACGCCGAAGACCACGACGACCACGGAGTAAAGCAGGCCGTACCACCACGCCGGTTCGGTCATCCCCAAGCGGAGCGTATGGAGCAGGTTGCCCTCGCGGTTGGACCAATCCTTCCACTGGCCGCCGACGCGGTCGAGCAGGCCGGGCAAGTTGAGTGGGAACCAGTGGTGCTCCCCGGCGATCTGCTGCACGGACTTGCCGCCGATGGCGAACTCCTGCGGATCGCCGTTTTTCCAGTGGTAAAACCCGAAGCAAAACGCCACGAACGCCACGCAGCCCAGCACCTTCCACCACGTCCATTCGTTGCGGATCGGCAGCCCCGAACGCCGCAGGAACCCGAGCGGGGCCTCGCGGCCGATCATCGTGAAGACGAAATCGTTGGGGAGCGTGCGCTCGCCGCCCGGGTCCTTGAGCGTCACCTTGTCTGGTTCGATGCGCGTGACCTCGCTTTCCAGGGCGAGCGCGACGGAGCCACCGGTTTCCCGCCCCTGCGTGCCGCTCGTGCTGGCAGTCCCTTCGCTCGGGGAGCGCGGCTGCTCGACCGACGGGTTGGCGGCGGGGTCGCGTTCCAACGCCTTGAGCTTGTCCACGTTCTCGGACTTCGGGCGGTTGAACTCCTTTTGGCGGTAGCTCAGCGTGACGTGCGCCCCCGCCCCGCCGAGCGCGACGGCGGTTTCCAACGCGGAGTCCCCGCCGCCGACCACCAGGACGTTTTTGCCCGCGAAGTCCGCCGGGTCGTGCAGGCGGTTGGCGACCTTGTCCAGTTCCTCGCCCGGCACGTTCAACCGCCGAAAGTCGCCGCTCTTGCCGATGGCCACGATCACCCGGCGCGCCCGGACGGGCCGGGGATCGTCCCCGGCGAAGTGGATCGTCACCGCGCCGTGACCGGCCTCGACGCGTTCGGCGCGGGCTGGGGTGACTTCGATGCCCGCGTCCTCGCGCTGCTTCTGGAGTTGATCCAAAAGCGCCTCTTTCACATCGGCGTCCAGGCGCAGTTCGCCCGCCGGGTGCATGTCGGCCGGGTAGGTGTAGATCGGTTTGGCCTTGGGGAAATTGGCGATGGTCGAAAACGGCTCGGCGGCCTCGAACACTTGGAACTTCAATCCCGCCTTCTTCGCCTCCAGCGCCGCCGAAATCCCCGACACGCCGCCGCCCACGATGGCGAGGTCGAGTCCTTCTCCCGCCCGCTGGAAATCCGGTTCGTGCGTGATCGCCTGCACCGCCCGCGCGCCGGTGTCGGCGGAGAACTTCAGCAATGGGATGCCGCTGAGGTCACCAACGATCCGCACACCCGGCAGGGTCGTTTCGCCGTCCGGTCCGACCTCCGGCAGGCGCTCGACGCCGCCCGCCGGCTGGCCCGGTTTCGCGACCTGGTCACCAAGGAATCCGACGCGATGGGCTTCCCCCGGTCGGACCCGCGGAACCGCAGCCTGCCCGGCCCGGCGCCCCGGTTCGACTTCCTCGAC
>CAXTMD010000524.1:0-2296 GCA_964245035.1 uncultured Chthoniobacterales bacterium | reverse complement strand
GGTTCAATCCGCGCAGCACCGGCCCCTGCTCGGGTCCCACGGCTTCGAGGTCACTGGCCAGGGCCGGAAAATCGAGCCGGTCGCGGCCCATGCTCGCCTCGTAGAGCACCTTGCCCAGACTGTACAAATCTGCCGAAACCCCGCCCGGCCCCTCCGGCGGCACGTAGCCCTCCGTGCCGACGAACGAGCGCTGCCCATGCGCGGCCACCAGCCCGATGTCGGCCAGCTTCGGTTCGCCGCCGACGAAGATGATGTTGTCGGGCTTGATGTCGCGGTGGCTCAAGCCGTGGGCGTGCAGCGCCCCAAGCGCCTCGGTCAGCGACGCGCCGAGCGTCAGGCATTCCGCGGGCCACAAGCGGCGGCGGTCCTGCAAGGCGGCACGCAGAGTCCGGGGAGTGTACACAGCCGGGTCAGCCAGTCCCCGGCCGGTGGCGTGATCATCCGCCAGTTCCATGACGTAGTAAAAGAACCCGAGCGCGTCGTTGCGGCCGACCTGGAGGATGTCCACGAACCCGCCGTGCGAACGGCTGATCGGTTCGAAGACGCTCATTCCCTCGAACTCCCGGCGGAACGAACGCTCGCTGTCGAAATTCTCGCGCCACACGATTTTGACCGCCCGCCACGCCCCCGTGGCGACGGCGCGCGCCAGCCAGATCTCGCCGTAGGAACCGCGCCCGATGCGGCGCAGGACTTCGTGGTCGGGCACGACGGGGCGCGTCTGGTCGGAAGCAGGGAGGTCGAGCGCGGCGGCGAGGGGGATCAAGCGGCTCGCACCTTATCCGACCGGCCAGCGGGAGGAAAGCTCAACCTCGGTCCGGGTGGCGGGGAGCAGGTCGTCCGTTGAAGCGCATCTCCTAAAAACTTCTGTCAGCCTGCGGCTTTTTTAACGAGCCGAAGGACCTCGCAAGCGGGGTACTCGCCCGCCCCTTGGCGCTGACCTGAACAACGGTTGGTCCTCTGCTCCGGCTTCCAGCGAGCCGCGCGCGGGTACCTTCCGGCGAGGTCCTTCGGCTCGTAAAACTCGCCTCAGGATGACAGAAAGATGGCAGCCGCGCTCCCACAACCGAATCAAAACATCACCCCCCACCGCGCTCCAACCCCGCCACGATCTTTTGCAGCAGCGCGCCGACCCGGTGCTTGCCCACGTAAACCTGGGCAAGGCTCACGCCGAGTTCCCGCGACACACGCAGGGCGGGCCACCCCCTGGTCACGTAGCAATCAAAGATCTGAAACTGCCGCGGATCGACCTGCCGGCGGACCCGCTGGAGCGCAGCGGCCAGCAAGCTGCTGCGCCACTCCGCGTCCCAGGCGGCTTCCAGGTCGGGGCCGCCGGGGTCGGGCACCCGGTCGATGAACGCGGTGCGCGGTCCGTCCTCCGCTTCCGCGAACCGGTCGTGCCGCTGACGCTGCCGGAACTGGTCGGCAATCCGCCAGCGCGCGGTCTGGAGCAGCCAGCCTTTGAACGAACCCAGAGCCGGATCGTAGCGCAAGCCGCCGACCTTGCGCGCCACGGTGATGACGGTCTCCTGCACGGCTTCCTGGGCCTCGGCGTCCGTCAGCCCGGCGGTGCGCGCCACGCGGTAAAGCAGCCCCCCGTAGGAATCGAAGAACGTCTGCCAGCTTGCCTGGTCGTCCGGGTTGCCGAGACGTTCCACGAGGCTGCGGCGCGTGTTGCGCAACGGGTCGTCGGCGGGTTCGTCGTGCATGGGCATTTCGTTCACGGAGCCATTTGCAAGGTCACGCTGCAAGTGTCGGCGCGCCCGCGGTCGTCCAGGGCCGTCAGCTGCCAGGTGCCCGGCTTGGCCGTGGACCAGGTAAAACCCTCCCGCGGGTCGGACTGCCCGAGAAAGCTCCGTCCCTCGAACCAATAGACACGCGTGGCGTCCACCTCGGTCTGCGCGCGCAGGACGATCCGGCTGCCGCCGGAGTCGACCGCACGCAGTTCGTAGACCGTCCCGGCGCGCGGCGACTGGATGCGCACCCGCCCGGCCGAACTGGTGACCGCACCGCTGACACCCGGCAGGAACGGTGGCGGCACGCGGCGCGGCAGCCCCGCGCGGCTGAAAAGCTCGCGCAGGTCGGCGGGCCAGAACTCGTAGACCTCGCGGCGCAAGGTCCGGGTGCCATCGTCGAACGGCACGCGCAAACCGCTGAGGGCGTCCACGAGGATTTCCTGATGGATCGTGCACGGTTCGATGGGCGACACGCCGGGGATGAACCAGCCTTGCGTGCGGTGGCGGCAGGCGGCCGCCGGCAACCGCCCGGACACGGCGCAAAGCTCCACCCGGCGCAGGTT
>CAXTMD010000523.1:2096-2333 GCA_964245035.1 uncultured Chthoniobacterales bacterium | reverse complement strand
GGGGTGGCGGGTACCTTGCGGCGAGGTCCTTCACCTCGTTGCACTCGCCTCAGGGTGACAGAGAAGGTCTGCGGAATGCGCCTTCTAGTAAGGGCTCCCCCCGCTCACCACCCGGCTCCTGATCGCCCTTGATCTTGCGCGCCGTTGTGAGCACCCGGGAGGTTTCGCCGGAGGCGAGGACCCGGCCCGCACGCAGCAGCAGCGCGTGAGTAAAGACCGGCGCAATCTCCTCGACGT
>CAXTMD010000523.1:0-2086 GCA_964245035.1 uncultured Chthoniobacterales bacterium | reverse complement strand
GTAGGTAGAGCGTTGCACTTGCACCCTACGGCGAGGTCCTTCGGCTCGCAGAACTCGCCTCAGGATGACAGAAAAGCTTTTATGGCACGCGTCTTCCGGTGGGCCGTTCACCACTCGCCGCCCGCCTCGGGATCGCCCTTGATCTTGCGCGCCATGTTTCGTATCGGTTGGCCCCTATGCCCGTTCTCATCGTTGGTTCCATCGCCCTGGACACCGTCAAAACGCCCGCCGAAGAACACGCCGACCTGCTCGGCGGCTCGGCCTCGTACGCCGCCGTCAGCGCGAGTTTCTTCACGGAGGCGCAGCTCGTCGGCATCGTCGGCGGCGACTTCCCCGCGGCGCACGTGGAGTATTTCCGCTCGCGCAAAATCGACCTTGCGGGCCTCCAGCAGGTCGAGGGCGAGTCTTTCCGCTGGTCGGGCGAGTACATGACCGACATGAACGTGCGCGAGACGCGCTCGGTGGCGCTCAACGTCTTCGAGCACTTCACCCCGCACCTGCCCGAGTCCTACCGCCAGACGCCCTACGTGCTGCTGGCCAACATCGCGCCTTCACTCCAGAGCCACGTCCTCGACCAGATGGCCCGGCCGCGCTTCGTCGTCGCCGACACGATGGACCTGTGGATCACCATCGCCAAGCAGGACCTCCTGGACCTGCTCGAGCGCGTGGACCTGCTCATCCTCAACGATTCCGAGGCCAAGATGCTCACCGGCGAGACGAACCTCATCCGCGCCGCCGAACTGATCCGCGGCTACGGCCCCGGCTACGTGGCGATCAAGAAGGGCGAACACGGCTGCCTGCTCTTCGGCGATCCGGCGAAAAAAGAATTCTTCTCCTGCCCGGCGTTCCCGCTGGCGAACCTGCACGACCCGACCGGGGCGGGGGACTGTTTCGCGGGTGGGCTGATCGGCGCGCTGGCCAAAGCCGGCGAGTCGAAGATCACCTTCGACGCGCTGAAAACGGCGGTGGTCAGCGGCAGCGTGGTGGCGAGCTTCAACGTGGAGGCGTTCAGCCTGGAACGGCTGCGGAGCTTGGCCAACGCCGACCTCGACGCGCGCTACGAGGAGTTTCGGCGCATCAGCCGGTTCTGAGAAATGGAGAAGCGCGCGCTGTCCGACGGCGCTCTTCGCCTCGCTGCCAGAAAAAGATCAGACCGTCCGGTGCGCGCGGCGACGCAGCAGCCAGACCCCTACGCCGCCTGCCATCGCGAGGCACGCCCAGGTCGAGGGCTCCGGCGCAGCGTTCAACTGCGGACCAGTCGGCACGGTGGCCTGTGGATCGGCTTGCCCGCCCGGACCGGCGAGGCTGAACGACATGATCGGCGCGGAGTCGGGGAGCGCCAGAGCGTTGTTGTCGACGGCCTTCAGGGGGTTAGCCGCGCCGTTGCTGGCGCTGTCAGCACCGGTGGAGGGGCTGGGTGCGTCGACGGTACTCCTCTTGAAAAAGGAGGCGGAGTTGTACTGGCCGCTGGCCGTGTTGCCTTTGGTTGTGTCGGCGGCAACCGGCGCGGGCTCTGCGGCAGTCCACATGGGTGAAGCCGCTTGGGCACGGGCGGACGGAGGAACGGCAGCGAGGACGCAAACCGCGCCTGCAAGGAGAATGAATTGGGTGTTGGTGCGCAAGGTGACGAAGGTGGTTGGTAAGGATGTTTTAACGGCTTCCCCGGAGAGCAGGGATGGTGCCAGCCAACGCCAGTGAACAGCTTCAGCGGAAATCCGCCGGAACACGCCGTCACAGTCCGCCCAAGCTGAGCAGACGCTGTGGAGAAACGGGCTGCGCAGTGCCGAGTTCCTGCGCGAACACCGACACCCGGAACTCCTCCAGCAGCCAGCGGAACGCCTCCCGTTGCGCGGCCGGCACGCGCGTTTCCCAACCGGCGAACGGCGCCATCGCCCGGGCCTTCTCCGCGTCCTTGGCGGGGCTGAGCGCGGCGCGTTCGGCGCGGGTCGCCACGGCCTTCAGGTAGCGGGGCAGGTGCGCCAGCCGGTCGGGCGGGGTGCGGGCGGGGAAATCATTCCCGGCGAGGCGTTCCAAATCCGCCTCCAGGCCCGCGTATTTCTTGGACGACGCCTGGATCTGGCGGCGC
>CAXTMD010000522.1:0-2402 GCA_964245035.1 uncultured Chthoniobacterales bacterium | reverse complement strand
CTCGTGCACACCAACCTTGGCCGCGCCCCGCTGCCCGCCGCCGCGCTCGCCGCCGTCGCCACGCTCGGGGCCGACTACAACAACCTCGAATACGACCTCGCCGCCGGGGAACGCAGCCAGGCACGCGCCGGTTACCTGGAGCACAACCTCGCGCTGCTCTGCGGCGCGGAGGCGGCGACGGTCGTCAACAACTGCGCGGCGGCGCTCGTGCTCATGCTGCGATATTTCGTGCGGCGCGAGGACCGCAAGGAGGTCGTGGTCTCGCGCGGCGAACTCGTGCAGATCGGCGGCGGCTTCCGCGTGCCGGAGATCCTCGAAGTCAGCGGCGCGCGCTTGCGTGAGGTTGGCACCACCAACCGCACGACGCTTGACGACTACGCGCGCGCCCTCGGGCCGGAGACGGCGCTGATCCTGCGCGTGCACCGCAGCAACTTTTACTTGGGCGGCTTCGAGGAGTCGCCCGACCCCGGGGCACTCGCGGCACTGGCCCGCCAACGGCGCGTGCCGCTCGCCGAGGACCTGGGCAGCGGCGCGGCCATCCCCACCGAACGCCTCGCCGCCATCGAGCACGAACGCACCCCGGCCGAAGCCGTGCGCTCCGGCGCGGACGCGGTGTGCTTCAGCGGGGACAAGCTTTTCGGCGGCCCGCAGGCGGGGATGATCGTCGGGCGGGCGCGGCTGGTCGCGGCGTTCAAAAAGGAACCGTTCTTCCGGGCGCTGCGGTGCGACAAGCTCGTGCTCGGCGCGCTCCAGGCCACCGTGGACCTGTACCTAGCCGGCGCGCACGAAAAGGAAGTCCCCGCGCTGGCGATGATGCGAACCTCTCTGGATGACCTCCGCGCCCGGCGGCAGGCCGGCGAGGATCGTTTCGGCGCGGGCGCGGCCCGGATCGGCTCCGCGCGCGCGAAGATCGGCGGCGGCACCCTGCCGCGGGCGGAGTTGGCGTCGGTCACGCTGGATTTCCGCCCGCCGGCGGGCGTAGGATTGGCGGAATTTGCCGCCCGGCTGCGCGCGGGGACGCCGCCGGTGGTCGGCTATGTATCCGGCGACCGTTTTCGCCTCGACCTGAGAACCGTCTTCCCGCGCCAAGATGAAAAGTTGGTTTGCGCGCTGTGCGCCGCCACTTCGGCGCAGCCGTCCTGATCATATCAGGCATTCTTCCACCATGCGTTTAGCTCGCTTCTCCGCGTCGACCACGCTCTTGCAGGGCTTGCTTCCTCTGCTTGTGTTCGGAGGTTGGCGTCCCGGCGGGCTGTTTCTTGTAAGCACGGCAGCCGTTTACGTTCTACTCTCCTGGGGGCTCTGGACAGGCAGGCGTTGGGCTTTGCCGCTCGGCCTTGCGCTGACCCTGCCGCAGTTGCTCATCGTCAGTTCGTGGCTGGTGTCTTGGCAATTTTTCGTCGGCACCAGCGTCGGGTTGGGGGCCAAGCCTGGCTTCGACGTTCTGAGGATGCCGCTCAACTTCTTCTGGCATGTCGGCAACAGCTACTTTGCCGCCTGCTTCGGCTACAACCCCGGGTTTGCGGCGAGTGTCGCGTCTGGTCCACCCACTACCTACGTGGGCGTCAACGTCGTGGCGACGTTTGTTCTCTTCCTGCTTGTCCGTTCGTGGCGCGCTATGCATAACCACACGCTCCAGCGAACAGAGACCGGCGTTCCTGTCCTCCCCGAGCAACACGCTTGACTTGGCCAGCCTCTCGCTGAGTTTGGCTACATCAAACGGTACTCGTACCGTGTCGAAAACAATGTCAGCATGCACAAAGTGCGGTTCTGACGATTTTGGCCTGTGGACCTCAGCCACAACAGTTCGTGGCTGCTCTCAAGCTTGAATCTGATCCCCGAAAAGCACTTCATCGTCGCCACCGCCGGGCACGTGGACCACGGCAAGAGCGCGCTCGTGCGCGCGCTCACCGGCACCGATCCCGACCGGCTGCCGGAGGAGAAGGCGCGCGGCATCACGATTGACCTCGGCTTCGCGCACCTCGCGCTGCCGGGGGGATTCGACCTCGGGTTGGTGGACGTGCCCGGGCACGAGGATTTCGTCAAGAACATGGTCGCGGGCGTCGGCTCGGTGGACCTGGCGTTGTTCGTGGTCGCGGCGGACGACGGCTGGATGCCGCAGACGGAAGAACACCTGCAAATCCTGGCCTACCTCGGCGTGACCCGCGCCGTCGTCGCGCTGACGAAAAGCGACCTCACCCCCGCGCCGGCGCTCGCCGCCGAGGAAGTCCGCGCGCGCCTGCGCGGCACGCCCTTCGAGGGCGCGCCGGTGGTCCCGACTTCTACGCTGACGGGTCAGGGCTTCGACGCGCTCCGGGATGCGCTGGCTGCCGTCCTCGCCGACGCGCCGCCGCCGCGCGACGTCGGCAAGCCGCGCCTGCCGGTCGACCGCACGTTTACCC
>CAXTMD010000521.1:0-2418 GCA_964245035.1 uncultured Chthoniobacterales bacterium | reverse complement strand
GACCTTTCTTGTGGAACATGTAGAGAACGCTGCCGCTGGCGGCCAGGCTCCCACAGTGCTTGCTCAAGATTAGTCGCAGATCCGCCGCCGTGCGGTTTTTGTTATCCGTGGCCGCCTCGATCACCATCGCCACCCCGCCGGGCGCGTAGGCTTCGTAAAGGGTTTCCTCGTAGTGGGCTCCGGCGATCTCGCCCGTACCTTTCTTGATGGCGCGTTCGATGTTGTCCTTGGGCATGTTGGCGGCGCGGGCGGTCTCCACCACCGAGCGCAGTCGGGGATTTCCCGAGGGATCGCCCCCGCCGAGCCGGGCCGCCACGGTGATTTCCTTCACCAGCTTGCTGAAAGCCGCGCCGCGTTTGACATCCAGCGGCCCTTTGATGCGCTTGACCTTCGACCACTTGCTATGACCCGCCATACCGAGGGAGAAACTGAGCGTTGCTCCACTGTGTTCAACATCCCGAGCGGAAGAAGGGGGCCGGCGCGAAACCGAAAGGCGAAATGCCGGCCTGCTCAGGAAGGCGATGAGACGAGCAACGGGCGCAAGATGATGGGTCCGAGCCGACTTGTCAACACAAAATGTTAGGGGGTCTTTTCCCTTTTGGGCGGGACCCGGCCGGTCAGGAGATACCGGAACGCGTGCCAGCCTTCGCTCTTGAACGTGCGGACAACGTAGCGCGCGAACTTGGGCGGGCGCACGTGGGGAACGTACGCCTTGCTCCGGTGCCAGGAGGCGTGGGCAATCGCCGCGGCCCGGTGGCCGGAGTCGAGCGTGATCTGCCGCGCGCGCAGATAAGCGTGGTGCGTACGCTGCCGGGTGACCCGCACGAAGCGGCGCACCGGCTTGGGGGGACGCCACAGGCGTTTTTCCACGAACACGGCGCGGGCCACCCGCATCTTTGCGTGGAGGTCCACCACCCCGGTGAACGTCGGGGCGCGCTCGTCCAGGCACCAGAAGATCGCCGCGTTGTCCACCGCGTGAAAAATCTTGCCGTCATGCGAGTCGCCGCCTTGCAGGACGACGCTCAGGAAATAGCCGCCAGGAGCCAGGGACATGTCGAAGACAAACGTCACGCGGGTGATCGTGCCGCCCTCCAGCGACAGCGAACGTCCCTGCATGCGGGTGTCGACCCCGTAGACTTCCAGGTCGGCCTCGTCGCGGATTTGCAAGCCCAGGTGGACATCGTCGATGTCCAGCGTGCTGTACACGGCCAGCCGCACCTCCGCCGGGTTGCCGAGATCGACCGTGGCGTCGCCGCCCGTGCGCAGATCAAAGATGTCCACGCCCTGGAAGGAGATTTCCCGGTCGCCTTTTTCCGTGCGAGGCAGCAGCGCCCCGACCGGGGAGTCCGCTCCGTCCACCGGCGCAGCGGGAAGAAAAGGAGCCGTCACGGCGGGCAGCCGGCTCGCGCGAATTTTGGCGTCTTCCCACAGTTCACGGGCGCGGGTGTAGAGTTCCAGGTCGCAACGGTTGGCCGCGCGGATGCGTTCGACCATGGCCGGTGCGATCTCCTCGACAGCGACGCGCTGGCGCGAGGTCTTGAACCGCGGCACCGGGGCGGTCAGCGGCCAGCCGCGCAGCCGGCCCAGCGCCTCGACACCTTCCGCGAAGCGCTCGTGGATCCCCACGAAGTCGAACCGCTCCAGGTTGCGCAACGCCTGCGGCAGCAGGTCCTCCGGCGGCTGGTCGGGCTCCGTCGCGCCCGAGAACAGGAACGTCTGCTCGTTGGACCACGGCGAGCAGCGGCCTGGCTGCACCCACTTGTCGAGGGCGCGCTCCAGGCTCCACTCTTCGTTGATGACGGCGCGGCGGTCGCTGTCCAGGTCGCCTTCCTTGAAGAAGTGGTACATGGACACGATCCGGTCGGTCGGCTCGCGCAAGAAGGTAAAGAAGAACGTCGTCGCGAACAGGCGTTCGGGAATCTGGCCGACGCTGAGGTGCCCCGTGACGACGGGGTAGCGTTTCATCAATCCCTCCAGCGGGGCACGCCGGTAACGGCCTTCGCCGATGTGAAAGACGTGGCGCTTGCCTAGGACGTTGCGCAGGTAGAGCGTCAGGGCGGTGCCGGCGGATTTGGGGACGTGGAGAAAGCAACTCCGCGGCTTGGCGGCGGAGTCGTTGATTGCGGCGGGTGCCTGCCCGGTGTCCATGTAACGTGCAGTATGGCCGCGTCCGGCAGGAAATCGAGCGCGTCTTAGGACTGCCAGCGCAGGCCGCTGAACAGACGCGCAAGGATCATGACGAGCCCGGCCACGAGGAGGGCCAGCAGCAGCGTCCCGAAAATCGCCCCGCCGACGATCCTCCCGACGGTGCCGCGAAAGCATCGACCCGCCAGCGCTAGCCCGGCGAGGAACGGCACCGCGACCAGCAGCCCGACCAACGCCCCCGTGAGGGGAGCCGTCAACAACGCGTCCCAGCCC
>CAXTMD010000520.1:596-2425 GCA_964245035.1 uncultured Chthoniobacterales bacterium | reverse complement strand
GACTACTACCTGACGGGACTGCGCGAGAAGTTTCTGTAGGGTGGGCATCGTTTGGGGCTGAAAGGGCGAAACATGCAGGGCAAACTTCCCCGGGCGTTCTGCGCGCTGGTTCTCGTCTGCTGCCTCTGCGGCTGCGTCCGCAAAGGGGGGCGCGTCGCGCAGGGCAACCACGAACAAGTTTTGTTCTGGGGCAACGGCGCGGACCCCGCCGGCCTCGATCCGCAGACGGTCATCGGCGAACCGGAAAGCCACATCTTCAACGCCTTGTTCGAGGGCTTGGTCTCGCAGGACCCGCGGGACCTCCACCCGATCCCCGGCGTGGCCGAGAGCTGGGACCTCACCGACGGCGGGCGCACGTACACCTTCCACCTGCGCCACAACGCGAGATGGAGCAACGGCGACCCCGTCACGGCGGACGATTTCCTGTGGTCCAACCAGCGCATCCTCCAACCCGGCCTCGGCGCGCAGTACGCCAGCATGCGCTTCGACGACGTGCAGGTCGTCAACGCGCGCGAGTACTACGAGGGCAAGCTCACCGACTTCTCCCAGGTCGGCTTCGCGGCCCCGGACCCGTACACGTTTGTCATCCGGCTCCAGAGTCCGGCCGGCTACCTCCTCGGGATGCTCAACCACGAGTCGTGGTACCCCGTCCACCGGGCGACGGTCCTGAAGTACGGCCAGATTGACCAGCCCAACACTCGCTGGACCAGTGCGGGCAACTTCGTCGGCAACGGCCCTTTCCGGCTCAAAAGCTGGACGGTTGAGCAGGAGGTCGTCGTCGAGAAAAACCCGCTCTACTGGAACGCCGACGCCGTGCGGCTCAGAGCCATTCACTATTTGAACACCGAGGACGGCAACTCGGAGGAACGCGCCTTCCGCGCCGGCCAACTCCACCTCACCTACCAACTGCCGCAGCCCAAGATCGACGACTACCGCATCCACGGGGGCGAGTTCCTGCAAATCTCGCCGTACTTCGGGACGTATTTTTACCGCTTCAACGTCGACAACCCCGCTTTGCGGGACCGCCGCGTACGCCGCGCGCTGGCGATGGCCATCGACCGCGACGGCATCGTCAAAAACGTGACGCGCGGCGGCGAGCAGCCCGCGCACGTCTTCGTCCCGCCCACCAACCCCGAGGGCTACGCCTGCCCGACCGGCGTGCCGACCGACTACGAGGGCGCGCGGCGGCTGCTGGCGGAGGCCGGCTATCCCGACGGCCGGGGATTGCCGCCGGTGGACCTGCTCATCAACACCAGCCAGAACCACCGCGAACTGGCCGAAGCCATGCAGCAGACCTGGCGCAAGGAACTCGGCGTGGACGCTCGCATCCGCAACGAGGAATGGAAGGTTTACCTCGACTCGCAGAAGACGCACAACTTCTGCACGGCGCGTGGCGGCTGGATCGGCGATTACACTGACCCGTGCGCCTTTCTGAGCATCTACACGAGCGCCAACGGGCTGAACTGGGGCAGCTACGCCAACCCCGAATACGACCGGCTCATCGCCGCCGCCCACGCCGCGCCGACCGACGCCGAACGGCTGGCAACCTTTCAGCAGGCGGAAACGCTTCTCCTGGAGGATGCACCGCTCGCGCCGATCTATTTCTACACGCGCGTGTACCTGCTCCAGCCCAGCGTGAAAGGCTGGTACAGCAACGTTCAGGACCGCCACATGCCGCAGTTTATCTACCTTGACGAAAACGCGGCGGTGGAGTTTAAGAAGGGGCCGCTGGCTGCTGCCGCCGCGCCGCGGTAAAGGGAAACTTGGGATGCAAGCACCGCGCTCGTCCAACCAAGGTAGGGATGCCTCTCCGAGGCAATCCCTAGATT
>CAXTMD010000520.1:0-586 GCA_964245035.1 uncultured Chthoniobacterales bacterium | reverse complement strand
ATCCAAAATAGGGATTGCCTCGGAGAGGCATCCCTACCTTGGTTGGACGAGCGCGAACTGACTTGACGCCATGTTCAAATTCATCGCGCGCCGCCTCCTGGAGACGATCCCTGTGCTGTTGATCATCATCACCGGCTGCTTCTTCATGATCCGGCTCGCGCCCGGCGGTCCCTTCGACAGCGAGCGGCGCACCTCGCCCGAAATCCAGCGCAACCTCGAAGCCTACTACGGCCTCGACAAACCGCTCTACCAACAATATTTCTCGTACCTGGGCAAGCTGGTGCTCCACGGCGACCTGGGGCCGTCGTTCCGCTATCCCTCGCGCACGGTCAACGAGATCATCGCCGACTCGCTGCCGGTGTCGTTCGAGTTGGGCTGCTACGGCATCGCCATCGCGCTGCTCATCGGCGTGTCGGCAGGCATCATCGCGTCCCTGCGGCCCAACACGGTCACCGACTACGTGCCGATGACCCTGGCGATGGTCGGCGTGTGCCTGCCGACGTTCGTGCTCGGGCCGCTGCTGGTGCTGGCGTTTGCGATGTATCAGGCCGTGCCCTTGTCGATGGTAACGCAGGTCGTGCTGATC
>CAXTMD010000519.1:0-2478 GCA_964245035.1 uncultured Chthoniobacterales bacterium | reverse complement strand
GCGAAGAAGCTGTTGAAGTCGATGAACATCGAATGCAGGAACGTCTTCGCCACGGAGCGATGTTAACTTGATGTTCAGTTTTGTTCAAGTCACATCTGGCGGGGGACGAGAACGCTGGATTTTCATTCCTGGGCGGGCTACAATCCGGCAGCGGCCATGCACGATATAACGATTCTAGATGCCCTGCCCGTGGAGGATGCGGAGGATGAGGATACCCCGTCGATGCCTGCCGCCATGGTGGTGCGCATGGGTCGTGATCTGCGGCTAAGCCGCAGGGAACTGGAGCGTTTCTGCGCCTTGAACCGTGACCTCAGGATTGAACAAGAGGCCAACGGAGACCTCGTGATTATGGCACCAGCGTTCAGCGAAAGCGGCGAGCAAAACGCGAGTCTCACGACCGAGGTCAGCATCTGGGCACGGAAGCATGGCGGTAAGGTTTATGACTCCTCGGGCGGATTCACTCTGCCCAACAAGGCGATGCGTGCGCCGGACGTTTCCTGGATCTCGCAAGAGCGGTATGATCGCGTCCCGAAAAGCGAGTGGAAAAAGTTCGCCAAGGTCTGCCCTGATTTCGTGCTCGAACTGCGTTCGACCAGTGACCGTCTGCCGAAGCTGCGAGCCAAGATGGCCGAGTACGTCAAGAATGGTGCGCGGCTAGGCTGGCTGATTGATCCGCTGGAAAAACAGGTGTTCGTCTACCGTCCCGACGCGCCGGTCGAGCACTTGCTGAACCCGGCGACGCTCTCCGGCGACCCGGTGCTGGCGGGCTTCACGCTCGACCTCGCGCGAGTTTGGTAGGCCGGCCGTTTTCGCGGCTGGCCGGATGTACATCTCGCCCGCCCCCGTGCATCTTGCGCGTGGGGCCGAACCGCTTTTTCCAACTTCCCAAACTTTTCTTTCCATGGATTCCACCAACGAAATCCCCAAAGCTTACGAACCCGCTGCCGTCGAGGCCAAGTGGCAGGCGCGCTGGCAGGAGGCCGGCTGCTTCACCGCCCACCCCGAAAAGGTGTCTGCCTCTCGTCCGGCATTCTCGATTGTCATCCCGCCACCGAACATCACCGGTGTGCTCACGCTCGGCCACGTCCTCAACAACACGATCCAGGACATCCTTGCCCGCCGTGCCCGCCAGACCGGCCACGAGGTTCTCTGGCTGCCCGGCACCGACCACGCCGGTCTCGCCACGCAGACCGCCGTGGAGAAAGCGTTGCGCGAGGAGGAAAGAAAGACCCGTCAGGACCTCGGCCGCGAGGAGTTCCTGCGACGCACCTGGGATTGGCAGAAAAAACACGGCCGCATCATCATCGACCAGCTCAAGACCCTGGGCTGCTCGCTGGACTGGTCGCGCGAGCGGTTCACGCTGGACGAGGGCTATGCCGCCGCCGTGCGGGACGTGTTCGTGGACCTGTACAACAAAGGCTACATCTACCGCGGCACGCGGATGGTGAACTGGGACCCGAAGGCGCTGACGGCCGTGTCCGACGAGGAGGTGCAGCCGCGCGCGCAGAAGTCCTCACTCTACTACGTGAAGTACGAGGTGACCGACGAGCCGGGTCGGTTCCTGGAAGTGGCCACGACGCGGCCCGAGACGATCATGGCCGACCTCGCCGTGGCCGTGAACCCGGCCGACACCCGCTACGCCGACCTCGTGGGCAAAAGCGTCTGGCGGCCGTTCCCACGCGCGGCGCTCCCGGTGATCGCCGACGCCGCCGTGGACCTTGCCTTTGGCACGGGGGCGCTCAAGATCACGCCCGCGCACGACAAACTCGACTTCGAGATCGGCCAGCGCCACGGTCTGAGCGTGGTGGACGCGCTGCACCCCGACGGCACGATCAATTGCCCGGAAGTGCCGGAACTCAACGGCCTGGACCGCTTCGCCGCCCGCAAGAAAGCCGGCGAGATGCTGGCCGAGGCCGGCTTGCTCACCAAGGAGGAGCCGCACGAGAACAACGTGGGCGTGAGCGAACGCTCACAGGCCGTGATCGAGCCGCGCTTGAGCGTGCAGTGGTTTTTGCGTTACCCGAAGACCGCTGAAGCCCTCGCTGCTGTGCGTGACGGACTGATCCGGTTCTTCCCGCAGCATTGGGAGAAGGTCTACGCGCAATGGCTGGAGAACATCCAGGACTGGTGCATCAGCCGCCAGGTGTGGTGGGGCCACCGCGTCCCGGCGTGGTACGGGCCGGGCGGCGAGACCCGCGTGCAGGCCGAGTCGCCCGGCGACGGCTGGACGCAGGACCCCGACACGCTCGACACTTGGTTTTCCTCGTGGCTGTGGGCATACGAGACGATGGACGCCGAGACGCGCGCGAAGTTCTATCCGACCGACGTGCTCGTCACCGGGCCAGACATCATTTTCTTCTGGGTGGCGCGGATGATCATCGCGGGGCTGGAGTTCAAGCCCGGCCGCACGGAGGCCGACGCGGACAACATCCCGTTCCGCAACGTGTACTTCACCGGCCTGATCCGCGACGCCAAGGG
>CAXTMD010000518.1:0-2529 GCA_964245035.1 uncultured Chthoniobacterales bacterium | reverse complement strand
CACGCAACCGCCGACTCGCGCCCGTGGTGCCGCCCGCCTCACTTGACGGCGGGACCGACCCTGCCGCTCCGCCCGAACCGACGGCGCGCGCCAAGCGCGTCGGTGTGAAGCTGGAAAAGGGTTGGCACAAGCGCAACTATCTCACGGAAGTGTTGCTGCCGTCGCTGCTCGCCCCGCGAGCGGGCACGCCCAACGCCGCGCCCGACTTCCCGCCGCTCGCCGCCGGGCAGGTCGGCATGACGTGGATCGGGCACGCGTCATTTTTCGTGCAAATGGCGGGGCTGAACATCCTCATCGACCCCAACTGGTCGCTGTGGCTCAAGGGCATCAAACGCCTGCGCAAGCCGGGTCTGCGGCTCCAGGCGCTGCCGATGATCGACCTCGTGCTCGTCACGCACGCGCACTTCGATCACCTCGACCGCCGCACGCTCAAGGCCGTGGCGGCCAACCAACCCATCGTCGTGCCCTTCGGCGTGGGCAACCTCGTGCACGACCTCGGCTTCGAGCGCGTGCACGAACTCGACTATTGGGGCACGTGCGCGTTCGGCGGCGGGCTGTCGGTGACGCTGACGCCCTGCCACCACTGGGGTGCGCGGCTGCTGCACGATCAGCACCGGGGCTTTGGCGGGTTTGTGCTCTCGGCTGGAGGGCGCAGCGTGTTCCATTGCGGGGATACGGCGTACTTCGACGGCTTCGCGGAGATTGGCCGGCGTTGCCCGGTGGAGATCGCGCTGCTGCCCATCGGGGCTTACGATGCACCGAGCAAACGCGACGTGCACATGAACCCGGAGGAGGCCGTGCGGGCGTTTCAGGAACTCGGCGCGCGCACGCTTGTGCCGATGCACTACGGGACGTTCCGGCTGAGCTACGAACCGTTGAGCGAACCGCCGCAGCGACTTCTCACCTGCGCGCGCGAGTCGGGTATCGAGCCGCAGGTGCGCCTGATGGAAGAAGGACGGCCGGAGGTGTTTTAATCGGAGCGTCAGAGCGACGCTACAAATCCTGCCACGGTCAATCCGGCCTGCTCAATCAAACCTTTCAAGGTGCCTGGCTTGATCGGACGGTGCTGCGGAACGACGGTTCTGGGTCCTCTACGCAGGATGCGGTGTGAACCCGTTTGCCTCACTTCCACGTAACCATGCCGTTGTAGGGCGCGGACCGCCTGCTCGCCCGACACGTTGCGCGGCAGCTTCATGCCACCGACAACACGGGATCTTCAACAAAGTGCAGACGGAAGGTGGCCGGTTTCACCCGATCAAAGAAGTACCCCCGCACCGCGTCGCGCACCATGGCATCTAGTTCCGCGAAACTGTCGCCCTGGGTGGTGATCCCGCCGCCTTCAAGATCATCCCAGCGCGCCACGTAGCCACTCGCTTCGGAGTCGATGGTGACGTCAAAGCTGATCGTTTGCATCGCGCATCCTCCGTTTGTTCAGTCGGGCGGGCAAACTCCTATTTTTCAAAGTACGCCACCAAATCATCGTATAACCCGGTCTTGTTCGCGTACGTGGCGTAGGAGCGCGCCGTCTCTAGCCACTCGACGGTCGACGGTTTGGTTTCCTTCAACGCTTCCAGCAGCATCGCCTGGGTCAGTTCGCTGGATTTGCCGGTGCGCATCTCCTGATAGATTGCCCGTTCGGCCGCCCGTTCCACCACCGCGCGCAGGTCCGCCCCGGAATACCGCTCGCCGCTTTTCGCCAGCTTGCCCAGGTCGAGCGCCTTGGCCACGGGCAGCCCGCGCAGGTGGATGTCCAGGATCGCCTTGCGCGCCGCGGCATCTGGCGGCGGCACGAAGAGTACCCGGTCAAACCGCCCCGGCCGCCGCAAGGCGCTGTCCACCCGCCAGGGCACGTTCGTGGCGGCGAGCACCATCAGGCTCTCGTTCTTGGCCTGGATGCCGTCCATCTCGGTCAGCAGCACGTTGACGATGGGTGCTTGGTACGAACCAGCGTCCGAGCGGTTCATGCCGATGGCGTCGATCTCGTCGATGAACAACACCGCCGGCGCGTGGGCGCGGGCGTTCTCGAAGATGTCGTGCAGGTGCCGCTCGCTCTCGCCGATCCACTTGGAAAGGATGTCCGTGATCGCCACCGACATGAACTTGGCGTTGCACTCGCCGGCCGTCGCGCGGGCGAGGTGGGTCTTGCCGCAGCCGGGCGGGCCGTACATGAGGATGCCGCCGCCCGGCCGCCGGTTGAACTTGCGGAAAACCTCCGGGTTCTTGAACGGATAGATGATGTTCATCCGCACCCGCTCGATGACTTCCTCCATGCCGCCCACATCGGCGAAAGTGATGCGCCGCGACGGGTCGGTGTCCACAGGGGCGCGGTTGCTCGCGGCGTGTCCGTCGCCTGTGGCGGCCGGGCCGGGATCGTCGCCGCTGGAAATGGCGGCCAGCATCGCCGCGTCCTCCGGGCTGAGCGTGTCGTCGGCAGCCGGCGGAGCCTCCTTGCCGTCGATCCAGGCAGCCAGTTCCGGGTCGGCGAGGGAGTCATCGCGCAGGGTCGCCGCGCCGTACTTGCGCCGGGCG
>CAXTMD010000517.1:0-2561 GCA_964245035.1 uncultured Chthoniobacterales bacterium | reverse complement strand
GGCGAGTGGCCGCCCGGAGAAAGTTGGCGCCCTGCGGATCGATCCCGGCATGAGCTACGAGGCGATGCGCGTGGAACTGCGGCGCGTCGGCTTGGAGGACTGAAGCTTCTGCCGGCGGCGGTCGCTGTGGCGCACCCACAGGCGCATAAGCCAACCGGCGCGGGGCCGCCGGGCGCGGGGGCTCCACACCGGCGTCACCAGCGCGCGCACGGCCACCTGCAAGATCCGCAGACTGGCAAACGGGCCGTAAACCGCCGCCCAGTTCGCCAGGCAAACGGCCACGCCGTCGAACTCCGTGGGAACCCGGCGGCTGCCGCGCAGCGAGGTGGCGCACTCGATCTCGGCCACGCGGTCGAGCAGTTCGAGGCTTGTGAGCATCACCCGCGTTTGCGTCACGACCGGCGGCAAGGCAGGGGAGCCCGGATCGTAAACAGAACTTTGCGGTGGATCGCTCGCGCGCATGAATCGTGGAGAGCATGAGCTTGCGACCGCCGTTTTCAAGAAGAACCCGGGCTGGCGTACATCGATTTCGCCGTTTAGCCAGGACTGCAAGCAAGGTTAGGTGCAGCCAAGCATTTCTCGCGACGGGGCTTCAGAGCACCAGAGCACAAGCGGTTTCTCAAACCCTGCCCACACCGCACATTTGAACCGCCGGTGAAGATGGGTCTGCCGGGCTTCACCTTGACGCAATTTTTGCGTCTTTAGGATGCTTACTACCTGTTAGGCAGTGCTACGCATGTTCGATATTCCCAACCACCTTCAGACACTTTTCCGTCAACTCACGGACCTTCCCACTCGCCAGCCGCCGTCACCTTGGCGCAAGGTTGCCGTCCATGCTGTCGGCGGCCTGACCGACGTGGCCTTCGCTGATTCTACCGACTTGCTGCTCGTCATCTCATCCTTTGGGCGTGGTCTTTTCGACGGTGCTTCCGGCAAGCGCATTGCTCGTGATTCATTCGACGACTTCAAGTACGACACCGCCAATCTGCTTGCGCCCGGCATTGGTCCTGTCGCGTCGCAGCGCCTTCGCACCGCCGGTGTGCATGGCGGTGGTTTGGCCGTGACCACCCACGATGGTTGGACTCTCGACTTGTTGACGCTGTCTTGGCCGCATCGTTCGCTCTTCCTTACCCCACCCGGGCACTGGCTCTATGGTCCCGCCTTTGACCGTCCCGGCGACACAACCAAGCTCGCCGTTGATTCGGAAATCCGAGCGTTTGGCTTCTCTCCGACAGGTCACGTTTTCGTTTTTGCTACCGGCAGCGAGTTCTCTGTGTTCGCCCGCACCGCCTAACCACGCGCTCCAGCGAACAGAGGCTGGCGGCAGGCTCTTTTGTGCTATTCTTGTCCATTCTCGCCAGCCTCTGTCGCTGAGCTTGGCGGCGTTCCACATGACCGCTTCAACTACAACGCAGCGCATCCAAGAGAAACTGAAGAGGCGAGGCATTCAGTTGTCGCCACCACTGACGGAGGCCGAAGTTGCAGATTTCGAGCGTTCCAATGAAGTCAGATTGCCGTCTGACTATCAGGAGTTTTTGCTTTGCGTTGGAGATCGGGGAGTCGGACCACCTGATTACGGCCTCTGCGGCTTGGGAAAAACACCGCCAGATTTTGATTTCGCGTCCACTGATCTATCGAGGCCCTTCCCATTTACCCTACCTTGGACTTGGGAGGATGGTGACCCTTCGTCCGAAGGGGAGCAAGAGGATGCCTCCCGTGGGGTCTTGATCCTCGGCACGGACGGGTGCGGGTTGTATTGGGCCTTGGTAGTGCGAGGGCCAGAGTCTGGTAAGATCTGGTCGCTGTCTGACGTCGGCATTGCGCCGACGGTTCCCAGCATGACTTTTGTGGAGTGGTATGAATCCTGGCTTGATGGAAAGAAAGACTCGTGGGGCTGACCATGCGCTCCAGCGAACGGGCATCGACGGCGGAGCTGCCTCGGACCTCGACACTTGACTTCGCCGCTGCCCGTCGCTGAGCTTGGAAGCGTCAGGCGCATTTACTGTCCATGCCCAATCGAGAATTCGAGAAGCTGATGGATGCGCTCCGCCATGCGCCTCACCGGATTATCTACGGCGTCGTCTATCCCTCTGGCGTTGGCGCGGACAGATCCCAAGGAGACGTTCTTTGGCACATGACGTTCTCCCTTGCGGTGTGGGCCAACCCAGATGGGCCCGTGCAGCGACGAAAAGTGCTGGTGCGGCGCGACATCAACGACGGCGAATTGGCATCTTACCGCGAACGCCTTCCAAACTACGGCGTCGTCGCCTTGGAAGTGGGTCTCGTGGAGGATTCGCTCTTCGGGGAGCCACAAGCATGGCTTTATGCGGTGCTGCCCGAATCCCCAACGAGAGACGAACTTTTCCGGATCGCCGACGACTTACGCACGCCAGCGACCACAGAAGACCAACAGTTTGGCACGTTTACTCTGGATCGCCTCGTCAACTGGCATGAAGCACAGACATTTTGGGGAGTGAACTCCGTCCGCCTGGCTCTAAACTCCGACTCAGGTGAGGAGACCTTTCCGCAGGACAGTCTCGCACACGCTCGAACGCTTTGGA
>CAXTMD010000516.1:0-2569 GCA_964245035.1 uncultured Chthoniobacterales bacterium | reverse complement strand
CTTCAATGGTGGTGATCTCGCAGCCGTCCTTCATGATGGCAAGCGTCAGGCAGGAGTTCACGCGCTTGCCATCCACGAGCACCGTGCAGCTCCCGCACTGGCCGTGGTCGCAACCCTTCTTGGTGCCGGTCAGGTCGAGGTATTCGCGCAGCAGGTCGAGCAGCGTGGTCCAAGGGGCGACCTCCACGGTGGTTTGCTTGCCATTGATGGTAAGCGTGACGGCACTTTTGCCGGGAGGAGCGGTCATGACACCGCCGCCTGCGGTATCGAGTTCTGAGAAGGCGTTCATAAGCGAGCGGAAAATAGGCAAGCGACTCGTCGCACTCGGCTGACGGGGCACTACCTGTCTCTCATACCGAACATCGCAGGGGGGATGGCCGGGTTTTTGTCGTTGGAAGCGTGGAGGAACGAGAGCGTTATACACAGGAAGATATGACCGCTTGGCAACTCCAGCGGGTGGTGCTAGACCGGCTGTTGATTCTGGGTGAGCTGGGGTGAGGTCAGCGGATGCTTTCAACGACGGTGATGAACATCTTTTTGTCGATTTCCTTGCCGCCCTCATCGAATACCTGCACGCGGCTGAAAGCGGGTTCCAGCCCCGCGCATTGGCCGATCAGCGTCTGTGCAGCTTCTGGCACCACGGCGTCCAGCGGCGTGATCTTCAAACCGGAGGTGGTGACGATGGCGTCAGGTAGATCGTTCGTTGCCGCCAAAGTGTTGGCCGTTGCCAGCGATTGGCTTGAGTATCCTCCATGCATTTGAGCATCGCGGTCTTGGACACGGCGATTCACCAGATCACTAAGACGTTCGCTCCCGCGCATTGAATCCGCCGGGACACCAACCACGGAACCAACTCGTGACACGTCCACGAACCTTTCTGTATGGCCAGCAATCCGCCTGATCCTACCAACCCCGCCAAGCACCCGGAGTTTATCTACTATGAGACCGAGCCGCTCAGCGGCGCGCCCCCGCCCTTTTTGGCTCGCGGCGAGTTCATCACACCCTTTGACCTGTTTACATCCGCAGCCACGGCAACATCCCCGAACTGGACGCCGCTAGCTACCGCCTGCGCGTGCAGGGACTCGTCACCACGCCGCTGGAGTTCAGCTTGGAAGCGTTGCGGCGTGATTTCCCGGCCCACCGGGTGGCGGCGACGCTGCAGTGCGCGGGCAACCGGCGCGATGAGTTGATTCAGGTCAAGGACATCCCGGGCGAGGCACCCTGGGCGGGCAACGCCATCTCGCACGGCGTCTGGACCGGCGTGCGCTTGGCTGACGTGTTGGCCAAAGCGGGTATGGACCAAAGCCGCGCAAAGTTCGTGGAATTTATCGGCCACGACCACGCCGACAAGAAGGATCATCCGCTCTTTGGCGGCTCGGTGCCGCTCTCCAAAGCGCTCGCCCCGGAGACTCTGCTGGCCTACGAACTCGACGGCCAGTCGCTGCCAACCGTCCACGGCTTTCCCGTGCGCGCCATCGTACCGGGTTATTTGGGAGCGCGTTCGGTCAAGTGGCTCAAGGAGATCAACGTGCTCGACCACCCTTCAGCGAACCTCTTTCAGGCCGAGGAGTACCACCTGTATCCGGCGAGTGCCAGCAAGCACGACCACGACGTGAAGAAAGCGCTGCCCCTGGGCGAGTTGCCCGTGACCAGCTACATCTGCCGGGTGCATCGCGGCCGTCCCGGCGGGAACGATCCGATGGTGGTGGAAGGCTACGCCTACGTCGGAGGCGGCAAAGAGATCCACCGGGTCGAGATCACAGAGGACGAGGGCGAGCATTGGACGCAGGCGGAGCTCCTGCCGATCCCTGCGAGTGGGTTGCAGGCGGGAGACGAGGAGGCAGGCCTCTGGACGTGGCGGTTCTGGCGGGCCGAGTTGCCTGCCGCCGAGTTGGCCCCGGTGCAACTCATCGTACGCGCCTGGGACACGGCAGCCAACACCCAGCCCGCGCGGGCGGAAGACGTGTGGAACTTCAAAGGCTACGGCAACAACGCCGCACATCATCTGGTGTCCGCCGGACTCGGCTAACAAACCGGCAAACTCCGGATCGGCGACAGAGCCTTTTCGCCGCCTTGTTCCCTCGAAAATGCAAGCGCTAGCCCTTCGGACGATGAATCGAACAAGAATTTCTAATAATCACGCCCCTTGCCCAGGGAGCATTGGTTTAGTTTACAATAAGCATTATTATTGTAACCAGCTAATCATCAGATTCTTATTCTACCTTGCCTCATCACCGTGCGCGTACCTTCCACCCAGCACTGGCTTGCTTGTGCGCACCACCCTCACGGCGGTGAGATGGTCATCGCAGTTCCCTTTCCCTAACGCCATGAAACCGCTTGGAAGAAAATGCCCGAAGATTTTCCGAGAGAACATTTTTTGATGAAGAAAGACAATCAGCTGCACACGACAGACTTTGGTTCTTGAGAAATGCGTTCCACACCAAACTAAAAGCGTTTTCTTGGCTTGCGAGCCTCGAAGCATCAAAGCTACAACGCATGCTTAGGCAATTACTTACAGTAGGAAGCCGGCACGGGGGCTCGAACCCCGGACCTGCTGATTACAAATCAG
>CAXTMD010000515.1:0-2571 GCA_964245035.1 uncultured Chthoniobacterales bacterium | reverse complement strand
TCGTAGAGTTGTTCGATGGTTTCGATGGCTTGCATGACTTGGTCCTTCATCTTGGGCACTTCCTTGACGCGGTCCTCGTTGATGGAAAGCACGCTTTTCTCGACGTCGTCGAGCAGCGTGTTCACCTCGCCGTTATCGTCGTAGGCGCGCGCGGCGCAGTCCGTGCAGGTGGCGATGATCTGCCGCAGCGTGTGCTTCTCCTTGACGATGTCGAGGTAGTAGCTGGCGTTGGCCGCCGTCGGCGTGAAGTCGATCAGGCTCGTGAGGTACGCCGCTCCGCCGACCGCGTCGAGCTGCTTGCGCTCGCGCAGGGCCTGTGTGAGCGTGATCAGGTCGGCCGGCTGCTGCTTGTCCCAGAGTTCGACGAGCAGCGAAAAAATTGTCTGGTGCGTGGGCTGGTAGAACGCCTCTGCCTTGATGCGCTGAGCGCAATCGTCCATCACCTCCGCCGGGGCGATGAGCATGGAACCCAGCAGTCCCTGCTCTGCCTCCAAACTGTGGGGCAGAGCCCTGTGAATATCCGGTGAAGAACCCTGTGAATAACTCCCGTTGGCCTCCGGGTTCTTCCTCCTCGCCGACCCCGTGTAGTCCCGGGGTTTCTCAGTGCCGTTTGGGGCAACCTGAGAGGTGGCGGGCATCGTGCGTAATCGTTAACTCTTTTTCTTGGCCGCGTACTTCGACGGGCCTTTTTTCTCGTCCGCAGCGGGCGCGGCCGCGGGTGCTGCCTCGGCAGGCGCGGGCTGCTCGTTGGCGGACTTGACGTTGACCTTCAGGGTCGCGGTCACGTCGGTGTAAAGCTTGACCGGGATCTCGTGCGGGCCGGTTTCCTTGATCGGGCGCTCCAACTGAATGGCGTGCCGCTCGATGTTCGCCTGGGGCAGTTCCTTCTTGAGCGCGTCTTCGAGGTCCTTGACCGTGATCGAGCCGAACGCCTTGCCCTGCGAGCCGGTTTCCAGCGTGAGGTTGAGCGTCAGCTTGTTGATGCGGCGGGCGAGTTCGTCGGCGGCGTTGCGTTCTTCGCCCTCGCGCTTGGCGCGCTTGGCCTTGAGCAGGTTGATGCGCTTGAGCGTGACCGGGGTCACCTCGTAGGCCTTGCCGGTGGGCAAAAGGAAGTTGCGGGCGTAGCCGCGCTTGACCTTGACGATATCCGCCTCGGCTCCGAGGCCGCGGATATTTTCGGTGAGGATGACTTCGGAAGTAGGCATGGAACGGACGGGTAAACAGTGGACGCGCCTCACGGCGAGGTACGGAGGAACGTTCTAGCCCTTTCCGGGCGGAATGTCAACAGATCCGCGCCGACGTTTCCTTCAATGGCTGGCAGCTTCCGGGTTCGTGCCGACCATCACCAATGCAAAGCTGCGCCGGTCCTTGTCTGTACGCGGCTCAAAATTTTTCCACGTGAACTGGAGGTGCGTCGGCGAAAGGACTTTCCACGCTTTTTTGCCAGGGTCCGTCCACGGTCCATCGTCAAAAATCTGCTTTTTCTTGCCGCCGGTTTTCCAGGCGATGTCGTCGGCGGTCCAACCGTCCAGCGTGATGTCGGCGTCGAGCTGGCCGATGGTGCCGCGCCAGCCCGCGCCGGTGGCGGTGATGTACTCGAACATGACGATGCCGCCGACCATGTTGCCGTTGTCCACCTCGTAGTCGCGTTCGATGACCACGTCCTTGTCTGGCGGGAACTCCACCCACATCGTGTGCCAAGCCATCAATTCGCCGGTTTCCGGCGTGGCGGGTTTCCAGCCGAGTTCCTCGGTGGGCAGCACGAACCCATATTCCATTTTGGACTCGACCTCCTTGCCGTCCACGAGCGTGTGCAGGTTGCGGATCGGGCCGGCCATGTTGTCGTGCGGCTGCCAGGAAGCTTCCTGTTTGGGATCGCGGCGAGCCCCTTCCTCGTAGGCCGCGCCGGTGTCCGGGAAGCCGACGAGTTGGCGGGCGGGCTCCTTCGGCTTGTAAGAGCGAAACACGAAGCGGGCTTTCACCTCGGAGGTCGTGCGGCCGAACCGCACCGTGATCCTCTCGCTCTCCATGCGGATGATGCTCTCCGCGCCGGCCGTCGCCTCGCGCGGCTCGGGACCGTACGCGCCTTCGTTCATCGCCGAGTCGTCGGCGCGTAACAGCCCGGGCACCGCGAACGCGAGGACCGCGAGGAGTCGTCGGGTGCGAGCAGAGAGACGCATGGCGGCAGAGAACCGGCGGCCGCTAACCCATCAACTCCGCGGGCACCTTGCCGCCGTTTTCGGCGAGCTTCTTCATGACTTCCTTGTGCAGCCAGACGTTCATCGCCGCCGAATCGCTCTCGTCGCCTGTGTAGCCGAGTTCCGTCGCCAACTGCTTGCGGGCGGACAAGCCGCTGTCCATCCCGAGAAGTTTCATCATGTCGACGATGGACTTCGTCCAGTCCAGCGACTCGGAGGACTTGGATTTGAGGTCGTCGAGGATGGCGGCCACGTCGACCGGTTGCGCCGGCGCGGCGGTCGGTGCGGGTGCCGGAGCAATGGGCGCCGCCGAGGGAGCCGCGGCTGGGGCGCTCGCCGGGTCGGCGGTCGGGCTACCCACCGGAGCAGAGTC
>CAXTMD010000514.1:0-2574 GCA_964245035.1 uncultured Chthoniobacterales bacterium | reverse complement strand
TGCGCGTGGACGCCGTGGCTTCCATGCTCTACCTCGACTACTCGCGCAAGGAAGGCGAGTGGGTCCCCAACGCTTTCGGCGGACGCGAGAACCTAGAGGCGATTTATTTCCTCAAGCGCTTTAACGAGGTCGCCTACGGGGAGTTCCCCGGGATCATGACCATCGCCGAGGAATCCACGAGTTGGCCTGCCGTCAGCCGGCCGACGTACCTGGGCGGATTGGGCTTCGGGTTCAAATGGAACATGGGCTGGATGAACGACAGCCTGCGCTACATGGCGCTGGACCCGGCGTTTCGGAAGTACCACCAGGGCGAGATCACGTTCTCGCTGGTGTACGCATTCAGTGAGCATTTCATCCTCGTGCTCAGCCACGATGAGGTGGTGCACGGCAAGCGCTCGCTGATCGGCAAGATGCCCGGAGACGAGTGGCAGCAGTTCGCCAACTTGCGGATGTTCCTGGCGTGGATGTGGGCGCACCCGGGCAAGAAGCTGCTGTTCATGGGCGGCGAGTTCGGCCAATGGAAGGAGTGGGCGCACGCGCGCAGCCTCGACTGGCACTTGCTGCAAGAGGGCCGGCACGATGGCTTGCGCCGGTTGGTCCAGCACCTCAACTGGCTCTACAAGCACGAGCCAGCGTTCTACGAGCTGGATGATACCTACGAGGGTTACGAGTGGGTCGACTTTAACGACAGCGACAACAGCGTGATCTCTTTCGTGCGCAAGGCACGTGACGGCGGCACGCTGTTGTTCGTGGTGAACGCAACGCCGGTAGTGCGCGAGAACTACCGCGTCGGCGTGCCGGGAGAAGGGTTTTACCAAGAGATCCTCAACACCGACGCTGAGACCTACGGCGGCGGCAACGTGGGCAACTGCGGCGGTCTGCACGCGGACGCCGAGACGTGGCAGAACCGGTCGCACTCCTTAGGCATGCGCCTGCCGCCGCTGAGCGTGGTGGGGTTCAAGCGCGTGGTGCCGACTCCTGAGAAGGAGGCGAATGTTACCGAATTGTTACCGCCGTAACATTTTCTCGCATGGTGGCGCAAAAGCTTTGACGCTTTTCTGGCGGCTCCCTATTTTGCGCGGGCCTGGCAATCCTGCCGGTTCAACATCCCCACCTACTCCTGTCATGATCAAAAGGAAGTCCATGACGGCGGCGTTCACCCTGATTGAACTGCTCGTCGTGATCACCATCATCGGCATTCTCGCCGGCATCGCGCTGCCCGTGTTCAACTCGGTGCAGATCAAGGGCGCGCAAACCAAATGCTTGGCGCAGTCCAAGCAGATTGGTCTGGCCTTGAAGCTGTTCGCTTCGGACAACGACGGCAACTACCCGCAGAAGAACGTGCCCGCCGCAGTATTCGGCGGTGGGGAGCCGGCAAACTCCAACAACGCGTTCTGCGTGTTGTTCCCGACGTATGTGCAAAACGAAACCATCTTTTGGAACAAGCTGGCGAAAGGATATTGCGCGGTAACTTCCCCTGATAACAAGCTCGATCCCGCTGGTACTTACACCAACGCTGATACGCTCAAGGGCGGGGAAAACGCCTACGGCTACATGTCGGATCTGACAGATTCCAGCAATCCAAGTTATCCCTTGGTTTTTGATGCAACGACCGCGTCGGGAGCTTCCACTTATGCGGCGGTCGGCGCAGTGGGGGCAGGCTCGACGTGGGGAGGAACCAAGACAATCGTCATCCACCTGGACAACAGTGCCACCATCGACAACATCGATCCCACGACCCACACAGACAAGGGCAACACTGGTCTGGCCGCCACTGCCGATATTCTCAATCCGGTGGCTGGTGCTTGGCTCGATGGTTGCAATCTCCTCGATCCTAAGACTCCCTAAGCTGCGGCTGGGCGGTCGGGACGAACCTGTCGCCAATTTAGCCGCTGGCACCATTTAGAGGGCTTGCCGGTCGCACCCTCACAACGTTTCGAACACCGGGCCATGGTCAAAGACCATGGCCCGGTTTTGTTGTTGGAGCCGAGAATGACGGATACGCGTCGATCCACGTTGACTGGTCAGTCGACGACAGACGACAACTCTCCATCGCTCACCCGGGTGACGATCCGCTGGCCGGTGGCAGCCATCCCGACTTGGCGGATGACGTTCCCGTTCTCGTCCGTCGTGATGCTGTAACCACGCTCCAGCGTGGCTAGGGGGCCCAGCACGCGCAGGAGGTTCTCGGCGCCTTGCAGCCGGGCGCGAACCTTGCCCTTCTCGCAGCACAACAACACTTCCAGCTTTTCTCTCAAGGCGGAAACCACCTGTGTACGCAGCCCCAACAGGGGTTGCAACCCAGACGGCCGCAGGCAGCAACCTTTCTCGTCGAGCCGGGCGCGGAAGATGCGCAGTCCACCCGTTGCGGCGCGCGCGAGTCCTTCCTGCGCCAGATCGAGCCGCTGCCGTGCGTCCAGCAGTCGTCGCTGCGGCTCCTTCACTAACGGCCCGGCCGCCAGCGCGTCCAACCGTTCGCGGGCGCGCTCGACCCGGTCGCGCAACTCTCGCGCGAAACTCTCCGCCGCGGCGGCGGAGTTGATCGCGCCGGACACGGCGGCGTTGCGCGAACGG
>CAXTMD010000513.1:0-2587 GCA_964245035.1 uncultured Chthoniobacterales bacterium | reverse complement strand
GGGCGGGCGAGACGCCGCCGGTCTGGCCGCGCAACGACGCCAGCCGCTGGCTGTTGGGACGGGTCGCCCACCAGGACGCCGCGACCGGGCGCTGGTACGCCGCCGGATTTGTCCAGCCGACGCCTGGTCGTGAGGAGGCGCTTTCCCGGGAGATCGGCGGCGAGGGCGTGTATTTGACCGGTTGGAAGCTTCTGAGTGTGGAACTGCGTGGGGCGATCCCACGGGAGTTCGAGCGCGCGATCATCGGCGTGACGGTGATCGTCCTGGGGCTGCTGGTGTTCGCCTTCCGCGACGCGCGGACGGTCGGGCTCTTCGTGGCGGTCACCGCGCTCGTGTTCGCGTGCCTGCTCGGGGCGATGTCGCTGCTCGGGCTGACGTGGAATTTCTTCAACCTCGCCGCGATCCTGCTGCTGCTCGGCACGGGCACGGATTACAGCATCCTGTTGCTGCTGGCGTTGCGGCGCAACGGCGGCGACGTGCCGGCGGCGCGGCGGGAGTTGGTCGTGGTCGTCGGCCTGTGCGCGTGTTCGGCGTCGGCGGGTTTTGGCTCGATCAGTTGGGCGAACCACCTGGGACTCGCCAGCCTCGGGCAAACGTGCGCGCTGGGCCTGTTGATCGACGCGGCCGTCTCCATTTTCCTGCTCCCGCCCGCGTGGAAGTGGCTGCACCGGAAGGGAGCCGCGACGGCTGCGGCATGACTCTGATCCTCGTTTTTCCTATCAACGTTTGATCTTGCCGCTGGCGGTGCGCGCGATCCGCCCGACAACCTGGACCGACACCGGCACCTTGTACGCCGCGAGCCGGCGTGCGCAGTGTTTAAGCAGTTCCCGCGTCCCGGGCGGTTGCGCAGGGTCACGCACCTCGATCTCCGCGGCCGGCACCGCGCCGAAGCGGGCGTTTTCCTTGCCGAACACGCGCGCCGCGGCAACACCGGGGTACTCGCACAATACGGCTTCGACTTCCTCGGGGAAGCATTTCAGGCCGCCGCAGTTGATGACCGAGTGACTGCGGCCGAGCAGGCGAATGTCTCCGTCGCCGTCGATCTCGGCCAGGTCGCCCGTGCGAAACCAGCTCTCCTCCAGCACGTCGCCGCGGGGTCGCCACGGGCGCAGGTAAGCGTCGAACATGCCCGGACCGCGCAGGTAAAGCTCGCCCCCGTGGCGGATCTCCGCCGCAAAGTCCGGCTGCGGCCTTCCGACCGACTCCGGCTTCTCGCGGGAAGAGAAAACGTTGAGCAGCGGCAGGCCGACCTCGATGATCCCGAGCCCCTGCGTCAGCGGCACGCCGTAGCGTGCTGCGAAGGCTCGCGCCGTCTTGAGGGGCAGCGAGGCCGCCACGGACACCGCCAGCCGCAACGCCGGCCACCGCCTCCCAGAATCCTCCGCCGCCAGGAGGGCGTGATGAAACGGTGCGCCGTACAGCACCGTCCCGCCGTGGCGCACCCCGGCCGTCAGCACGTCGGCGGCAAGGTGCGAGTTGACGATCACTGTCGTTGCCCCCGCGCGCAGGTAAAGCATGATCGACACGGCGAAGTGGTGTGCCATGGGCAAAATCCAGACGATCCGGTCCGCGGGCGTGATGCGCAAACCGCGGTTTGCCGCCGTGACCCGGGCCAGCAGGCTCTCGTGCGAGAGGACCACGCCCTTGCTCGCGCCGGTCGTGCCGGAACTGAACCGGATGAATGCCGGGTGGAGCGCCGCCAGCGCGTTTTCATCGAAACCGCCGTCGGCCACCGGTACCTCGCGAAGGGTTGCGTTCCCATCGACAATCGCCCCAACGCCGGTCTCGCGGATGACCCGGTCGCGTTCGGGCGGGGCGAGTTCGCTGGCGAGCGGCACGAGGCATTTGCCGGTCCGCACGATAGCCAGCGCGAGGACGACGTGCGCGACGCCGTTGGGGCAGTCCAGCGCGACGCGCGCCGCCGAAGTGGCGGCGATAGGTGCGGCCGCGGCTTCCACCCGCGCGATCAGCGCGCCGTAGGTGATCGTCTCCTCGCCGCAGACCAGCGCGACCGCCTGCCGGTCGGCGTGGCGGAAGATGTCTTCGACGATGTTCATGCGGCGAGGCGGATCCGGGCGGCGCGCACCGCGTCGGCTCCGTCGTCAGCATGGAGAGCTTTCAGCGCCGCGGCAAGTCCCGCCGCCTCACCAGTGGCCAGGCAGGTGCCGATGACGCGCAGCGACGCCTGCGCCTCGTGGCTCGTGGAAACGCAGCGGCCCGCGACGAAGAGCGCGTCGTCGTCGCGCGCCCGCAGGCTGCGCAGCGGGATCCCGCAGGGGTTTTCGCCGACGGGGAAACGCAGCTTCGGTCCCTGGGTGTTCTCGCGCAGTTCCATTGGCCAGGCGGCGTAAGCGACGGCGTCGTCGAAGTGGGCGCCGGCCTCGATGTCGGTGGTCTCCACCCGGTAGCGGCCCATCACCCGGCGGCTCTCGCGTACCCCGGCGCGCGACGGCCACGCGGCGACGTAGCAACGGGCAAACTCGGGCGTTTCGCGCAGCAGGCCGACGATGCCTTCGGCCAGTTCGCGGCCCTCGGTTTCCAGGGCCGACAGCGAGCCAGCATCGAGCGGGTCGAAGGCCGGTCCGCC
>CAXTMD010000512.1:1375-2602 GCA_964245035.1 uncultured Chthoniobacterales bacterium | reverse complement strand
TCGTTCGCCTAACACAGCGCCCCCTCAGACCTCACACGTTGGACGGCAGCTTGTACGCGCCGACCATCCCCGAGTTTGGCGGCAGAAGCTGCCGGGTCAGCGCCCGGTCCAGCGACCACCGCCCGCCACCGCAAAACACCAGCGCCAGCGCGACCCCGCCAAGCGTCAGCGGATACTCAAAGCCGCCGCCAGCGTCCAGAAACCCGTTGTGCAAATGCACGAGCACGATGGCCGCCAGCATCTGCCCACAGAGCAGCAGGGCCACCAGCCGCGTGCAAAAACCCACCAGCATCCCGGCCGCCCCGACGAGTTCCGCCACGATCCCCACCGCCGCCAGCGAGTACGACAAATCCAGCCCGTCCGCGCTCGTCCACTTCGCCAGTTGAACATTCCAGCCCGGCCCGCCAAACCATCCGAGCGTCTTCTGGCTGCCGTGCACGAAAAACACCACGGCCAGCACCAGCCGCAGGACCGTCGGCGCAAAACTGTTGATCGTGGCGAGGAAACGGTAGACCGGGTACATGGCTCGCCCGCAGGGTGGCAAAGCCAAAACCATGGCGGACGCGGCGCAAAAGAAAAGGGCAAAGTTGCGCGCCGCCGCGCTGGGTCGGGGCGTCCGAATTGTTTCTGCCGACCAGACGGCTCTCCGCCGGGCAGACATCCACGGACGCTCCGGCGCAACGGGGCCGGACGGAGGCGGAACGCGGTCCGCGCCGGCCTCACTTCTTTCTCATCCCCGGCACGGACGGCACGAGGTTCAGATCGTGCCCCTTGTAGTCGAGGATGACCATGCCGTCGGTGATCTTCTTGACCGTCACAAACGTCTGCGTCGCCGCGGCCCCCGGTGCCGCACCGGCGGGCACCAGCACGCGCTCGCCCACGGCCTTGGTCTGACCGTTGATCACGGCCAGCGGCGGGTAATCCACCGAGATGGACGTGACCGTGAACATGTCCGCCCGCACGTCCACCACGGGGGCCGCAGCGGCCGCCGTGGGCAGGGCGGCCGTGGGCACCCAGCCGATGGGCCAGAAGGGATTGCGGCTGTCGGTCGGCGGCGGGGTGAACGACGAGGTGTTCTTGAGGACGTACTCCTTGCCCGAGTTCCGGCCGGGCGTGGCGGCGGGGGTTTGCGCCCCGGCGCGGCTGGCGAGCAAGGCGGTGCAGAACGCCGCGGCGGCGTAGGTCTGCGGGCCGAACTGGTAGCCGAGCGAGAACCGGCCGCCGCTC
>CAXTMD010000512.1:0-1365 GCA_964245035.1 uncultured Chthoniobacterales bacterium | reverse complement strand
GGGAGGTACTCCTTGCCGGTGGGGGGGGGGGGTGCCGGCGCCCCAGGGCGGCGGGCTGCGAGGGCGGCGCAAAACGCCGCGGCGGCATAGGTGGGGAGCAGCGGGTAGCGGCGGCGGATGGTCGTCATTTAAGCAGGGAGAGGAGGTTCAACGAAACGCGTTGTTTTTCGGGGGCGTCGGGCTGCGTGGACACCTGCAAGCGGGTGATCTCGAGCAGCTTTTCCTCGTTCTCCAGGCCGGCGAGGGTGATGCCGAGCGCCGTCGTGCCGACCTGCGGGATGTCGAGCGTCCAGTTGGCATTGCGGTAGTCGTGCATGGTCGGATCGGTCGTCGCGTCGATGCCGGCGCTGTGCGTGGCCGTGCCTTTGACGTTGTGCCGGGCGAAGAACGCCGTCATGCGTGGCGGGAACCAGGCAATCGGCGCCCCCTCGGGGATCATGTCGTTGACCTGGGCGAGGGTTTCCTCCGCCGAGCGCGCCGACTCCTCCACGCTGGAGGAGCGTTTCACGGTGCTCTTGGCGGCGGCGATCTTCTTGTCGAGGTCGTCGATGCCCGCGGCCGCCGCGGTGTCGGCCTTGTTGAGTCCGGCGATCAGGAACGTGAAGTAGCAGTAGATCAGGCCGACCATCATCAGCGAGCTGAGGGCGATCTTCTGGATCTGGTCCTTGGTGAGCTTTTTCATGGGAGGTTGGTCAGCGTTTGCGGCGCGGCTCGGGCGTCGGGGTGGGCGCCGGCGCGGCGTTGGGTTTGGCGAAGGACGATTCGATGGTGAAGCGCGCGGTCGGCAGCGCCCGGCCGCCGACGTTGACGGTCGAGGGGGCGTCGTCCAGCGTGCGGAAGGTGCTGGTGGCCCCGGGGTACTGCTTGGTCAGCCGGTCGTTGAGCAGCGTGCGGAACTGGTCGGCGGCGATGCGCGGCACTTCCCCGGCGACGATGCCTTCCAGCAGCACGGACACCTTGTCGGCCTTCGGGTCGTTGTTGCCCGTCAGGTTGACGACCTGCACGTTGGGCGGCACGGTCTTGAGCAGCACGTCGAGCAGGGGAGCCCAGTAGAAGCGGTTTTCCATCCGCTTGGCCACCGCGTCGGCCTCGGCCAGCTTGGCGCTGAGGTCGGTCTCGCGCGCCGCGGCCGCCTTGGCGGCGGGCTCCTGCTTGGCCCACTCGGCCTGCCGGTCGCGGAACTGGCTGCGCAGCCCGCTGCTGGAGGCGTAGCGGTAGGCGTAGTAGAGGAAAAACAGCATCGCCACCGCGCCCAGGGCGTAGAAGCCCAGTTTGAGCGGGTCGCGCTTGCGTTGCTGGAGCAGGAACTGCTCTTCGTGCAGGAGATTGATCGTCAGGGGCATAGGAGAAGTTTCTTGGTCAGAC
>CAXTMD010000511.1:0-2622 GCA_964245035.1 uncultured Chthoniobacterales bacterium | reverse complement strand
GGTGCAGCGTGCGGCCGGCGGGCGCGGCGGAATACTTCAGGAAGCCGTCGAGGAGGAGCTGCACGCCGAAATTGTTCGCCGCGCTGCCGAAAAAGACGGGCGAGAGTTCGCCGCGCAGCACCGCCTCGGGGTCGAACGGCGCGCCGGCCATGTCGAGCATCTCGATTTCCTCGCGGGTTTTCTCGAACGTGGCGTCGTCCAGCCGCTCGCGCACCACGGGCGAGTCGAGGTCGCTGATTTCCAGCGGCGCGCGGTACGCCCCGCCGACGGTGCGCTCGAACAGGTGCACCTGCTTGTCGAAGCGGTCGTAAACCCCGCGGAACTCCGCGCCCATCCCCAGCGGGTAGACCATCGGGCAGGTCGGCATGCCGAGGATGCTTTCGAGCTGGTCCAGGAGGTCGAGCGGCTCGCGGGCGGGCCGGTCGAGCTTGTTCATGAAGGTGAAGATCGGCACGCCCCGGCGCTTGCAGACCTCGAAGAGCTTGCGCGTTTGCGGCTCGACGCCCTTGCCCGCGTCGATGACCATGATCGCCGCGTCCACGGCGGTCAGCACCCGGTAGGTGTCCTCGGAGAAATCCTGGTGCCCGGGGGTGTCCAGGAGATTGACCCGGTAGCCGGAGTAATCGAACTGGAGCACGGTCGAGGAAACCGAGATGCCACGCTGCTTTTCGAGTTCCATCCAGTCGGAGGTCGTCGCGCGCTGCTTGCGTCGGGCGGTGACGCTGCCGGCGAGCTGGACCGCGCCGCCGTAGAGGAGCAGTTTTTCGGTGAGCGTCGTCTTGCCCGCGTCCGGATGGCTGATGATGGCGAAGGTGCGCCGGCGGGAGATTTCGGTGGCGAGGTTCGGGGTCACGGCTGGAGAGCGTCTACTTTACACGAAGAAGAGCGCCTTGTCCCGCGTGTGGTCTGCCAGGGCAGGTCGGAAGGAGCGAAGTCGCGTCAGGTTGACAGTTGAGGCAGTCCGTTTGCCGCGCCCGGCACGAATCAGGTCGATGAAAATTCCCAAGCTCCTTCCGGTTTTCCTCCTTTCGCTGGGCGTTGCCGCCGTCCCTTTGCACGCGCAGGACGATTCCAACAAGTCTACTGGTGAGAAGGTTGTAGATTCCACCAAGCACGAGACCCACAAGGTGGCAAATTCCACCCGCAAGGAGACCCACAAGGTGGCCAACACGACCCGGAAGGAGAGTCACAAGGTGGCTAACACCACGCGCAAGGAGTCGCACAAGGTGGCAAACACGAGCCGCCACGAGTCGCATAAAGTGGCCAACACGGCCCGGCACGAGACCGGTAAGAAGTCCGACACCAGCAGCAACGCTGCCCAGTGATGGAAGCGTCGCGCCGGTAAAGGGCGCTTGAGGCAGAACCTCCCGCCGGGGAACTCCGCTTAGCTTTCCGTGTCCGGGTCGGGAATGCGCGTGAAGGCGATGCGCATCGGTGTGTATTCGAGCGAACCGTGCGCGCCGCCGAAGTAAACCGCATGTTTGCGCCCGACGTTGAGCCGGTCCACGGCGGCGAGCAGGGCGGCCTGACGGGTGTGCTGCCCGCGGTCCAGCAGAGGTAACACGGTGTTCTTTTCCTCCTTGAGCCCGAAGAGGTTGACCCCGACGCCCAGCGGGGCGGCGCACGCGCTCGCTGGCTTGCGTTGCCACATCAGGTCAAGCGTCTGTAGGAGTGCAAGGGTGTCCTGCGTGTCGGCGAAGCGCACCTCGTCGCTCCAGTCCGCCGCCCCGGCCATTGAGCGGATGAAGATCCCCATGGCACCGGCCAGATGGTTCAAGGAACGCAGACGCATGGCCGCCTTTTGCGTGAGTCGGTGCAGGACGCTGCGCGCGCCGTCCTCGTCGCGGAGATCCGGCGGCAGGATGTGACTGTGGCTGACCGAGCGGCAGGTCGTCGTACGGTGATGGGTTGGCTTGCCGTGCAGAGCGGCGTAAAAACGTTCGCCCTCGACACCGCCCCAGATTGCGCGCAGCAGTTCAACGGAAGCGGCGCACAGGTGTTCGACGGTGTCGATCTGGTGGGCGCGCAGGCGGGCTTCCATCCGCGCGCCGATGCCGGAGAGATCGCGTAATTTCAACGGATGGAGTTTGTGCGGCAGGTCGGCGGGCGTGATCGTCACGAGGCCGTCGGGTTTTTGCATGTCGCTGGCGGTTTTGGCGAGGAAACGGTTCGGCGCGAGGCCGACCGAGCAGGTCAGCAGCGGGCTGGCTTGCCGTGCAATGGCCTCCTTGATGCGGCGGGCCAAAGCCTGCGCCGCCCCGATCTCCATCCACTCACCCCACAACTCGCAGGAGACCTCGTCGATGGACTCGACGTTTGGCTGCACCCCGAACTCCTCGATGATCGTGTTCAGGCGGCGCTGGGCGCGGACGTAGATCTCGGGCCGCGCCTCGACCACTTCCAAGTCCGGGCACAGCCGCCGGGCCTCGTGCACCGGCGTGCCCGTCTTGATGCCGTAGGGCTTCGCCTGCCGACTGGCCGCGATGCAGCAGGTGGACTCCGCCAGCAGCGGTACGACCACCACCGGCCGGTCACGCAGCCGCGGCCGGCGGGCCTGCTCGACGGAGGCGAAGAAGCTGTTGAAGTCGATGAACATCGAATGCAGGAACGTCTTCGCCACGG
>CAXTMD010000510.1:0-2622 GCA_964245035.1 uncultured Chthoniobacterales bacterium | reverse complement strand
CTTGCCCTTGAGCGTGTCTTCCTCCGGCGCGTTGAGCAGCGCCCGCGCCTGCCCATCCCCGATGGCGGGCGTCTTCCCCTCCCCTGCGTCGCTGGTCGGCCGCTTCACGCCACGCAGCGGATTGAAGGGCACGGCGTTGCGCTCGCACAGGTGGTCGAACAGGCTCGCCAGCGCCGAGAGCTTGCGGCGGATGGTGGCCGCTGCGTGTCCTCTTCGCTCCAGCTCCTTGCGCCAGGCGAGCGCGTGGGCACGAGTCACCCGCCGGAACTCCCCCGCCCCCTTGATGCCCACGAACGCCATGAACTCGCGGATGTCACCCTGGTACGCCCGGCGGGTCCGGGGATTGGAGAGGTTGGCGAACCACTCGGCTTCGGGCGGCACGTCGCTCAAGCCCTGGAACTCGGCCGCCGTGAGCAGCCGTTTCGGTGCAACCTTGGTTGCCAACGCGCGACCCGTCGCCGCTTTGACCAGCCGCCTGGGAGAGCCGGGCTTTTTGTGGAAAAATTCGCTCGTCGTGTTCATGATCTGCTAAATGCTTGCTCCCAAGTGGTGGATAGCTTCCACGAAGCGCGTGAGCCGCTGGTCCTGCAACGTTGCCAGATATTCCGCCTGACTCTTTGGCGGGTTCCTCAGGCTGGCCCGGTGCGCACGCAGGGTTGCAAGCATCGGTTCGGGTGCCAGGGAGAGCAGCTCGTTCAAGAACACGTCCGGGTGAACCGCCGAGAGCCCGTGCGTGGACAACGCGTCCTCGGGAAAATGCTTCAAATTGAAAGTCAGGATGATCTCCGCCTGCGCTTTGATCGCCGCGGCGACCACGTGCACGTCGCCCGGGTCCGGCAAGGTTCCGATCATCGCCATCTCGTGATCGTAGTCCTGGACGGTGGCATCGAGCACCGCGCAGTTCATCAGCTCGCGGGTCCGCTCCAGTTGCTCGCGCCGCAGGTCGGGGCGCTGCCGCAGAATGGCGTTGATCCATTCCTCGTGGATGGTCTCCGACCACTTGGCGCGGAACAGCTCCGACAACGCCACGTGCATCAGCAAGTCTCGCAACGGGGCGCAGTACAGGACCGAAGCGTCGAGCAGCACGGTTTTGCCCAGCATCCCTGTTCAGTACCCCATGCCAAGTTCCTGCGCCTGAGCCGTCAATTGGTCGAGCGCGGAGCGCCGCTCGCCTTCCGAGCGCTGTTTGTAGGCGAGCACGTCGCCGGCGAGCACGCGGCGGTGCGTGCCCACCTTGCGGCTCGGAATCACTTTCTCATCCAGCAGCTTGACGACGAAGGGCCGCGACACGTTGAGCAGCACCGCCGCTTCCTGCGTGCTCAGTTCCCGGTCCAGCGCCACTGTCGCCACCGTGTGGCCCTCACCCACTTCCTTGAGCACCCGCAAGAGCACACGGACGGCCAACGAAGGAACCTTCACAGCCACCCCTCTGAGAACCAGCTCGACGGCCTCTTTCTGGGTCGGCAGCACGCCGAGCAGCCGGACCGACTCGCGAGCCAGCTCCACATCGTCGGTGGATGGGGTCACTGGATCAAGAACTGCCAGCACTGCCGTTCCATCGTCACTCATAGGGAAGAACCTGTCAGATAAACGCAACAAACGCAACAAACAAAACATCTGCAACAATCGAAACAAATGCGTCAAGTTGAACGCCAAATTGCATTTAAAAGCTGTCGAGTTGAAGCGTTGGCGCTTTGTCGGCGTGCTGGAAGGTTGATGGCGTGAGCTATCCCAGTGACCTGAGCGAGCAGCAGTGGCAGAAGCTCGCGCGCTTCTTCGAGCGGCCCGACCCACGCGGCGCGCGTTCCAAGTACCCCAAGCGGCGCGTGGTTGAGGCGGTACTTTACCGCTTGCGCGAAGGTTGCCGCTGGCGGGCGCTGCCGCACGACTTCCCACCGTGGGACACAGTCTATGACCACTGGCGGCGCTGGCAGGCGCGGGGCGTCTGGTCGCAAGCGGTGGCGGTGCTTGGTCGCCGGTGGCGCGAGGTCGCGTTGGGTCGGCCTCGCCGCTTGCCGCGCCACGCGATCTTGGACAGCCAAGCGGTCAAAACGGCGGCAGAAGGTGAAGAGCGCGGCCTGGACGGCGGCAAGAAGGTCAAGGGGCGTGCTCGCCACGTGGCGGTGGACAGCCAGGGCACGCTCTTGGCCGTGCATGTCTGCGCCGCCAACAAGGCTACGGGGCGGAAGCAGGCACCGTCATGGTCCAAGCCGCCGCGCACCATCCTTCCATTGAGAGCTTCACGGCCGACACGGCCTACAAACGCCAGGCTGAGCGCGTGGCCCGCGAGCTACTCGGCGTGGAACTCTACATCACTGCCAAACCCAAAAAGCTCAAGCCGAGCCGGTGTCGCATCCAAAAGGGGGCGGCTTCAAACCCATCTGGTTCCGCTGGCGCGTCGAGCGCACCTTTGCGTGGCTCGGCCAGTGCAGGCTCCTCAGCAAAGAATACGAGAAAACCGTCGCCTCGGCCGAAGCGTGGCTCTGGTGTGCCATGACACGCCTGCTCATCCGCAGACTGGCCGTTTAACTCGACAGCTTTTTATTAGTGATAACGCTTTTTATCAATAAACTTTATAGGGTGTAGGCAGGTGGCGGATGGTTTTGCTACGCTGCGGGCATG
>CAXTMD010000509.1:0-2631 GCA_964245035.1 uncultured Chthoniobacterales bacterium | reverse complement strand
GTGTTTCAGCCACGCGGAGGCCCATTTATAACACTACCTCAGAGAAGATAGCACCGCATGACTACCGCTCAGATCGTTCCCGCACAAGCCGACAATCGCGCCGTCTCCGCATCCGAAACCCCCTCCCCTGCCCCGCTGACCGTGCAGCAGGTGCTCACCCACGTGGCGCTCATCCAGCAGATCATGTCCGCCGCCATGAAAGAGGGTGAACACTTTGGCCGCATTCCCGGTTGCGGCGACAAACCCACGCTCCTCAAACCGGGTGCCGAAAAGCTCTGCCTGCTCTTTCGGTTGGCTCCCGCCTACGACGTGGAAGAACGTCAGCTTGAGCGCGGCCACCGCGAGTACCGCGTGACCACGACACTTACCAGCATCATGACCCAGGTACGCATCGGCCAGGGAGTCGGCTCATGTTCCACGCTTGAAAATAAGTATCGCTTCCGCGCGGGTCCGGTGGAAATCACCGAGCGCGCCGTGCCGCGCGTCTACTGGGAAACTCGTCAGGATGACCCCGCCAAGGCGCAGGAACTTCTCGGTGGCAAGGGTTTCACCGCCAAGAAGGTGGACGGCCAAGGGTGGATGGTTGCCAAGGGCGGCGAGAAGGTCGAAACCGACAGCCCTGCCGACCACTACAACACCGTGCTCAAGATGGCCAAGAAGCGGGCGCTCGTGGACGCCGTGCTCACGGCGACCGCAGCCAGCGACATCTTTACCCAGGACCTGGAGGACATCAGCGCGACGCTTGCCGCCTTGAACCCGCCCGCACCGACGCCGCCCGTTGCAAGCACCGCCGCGAACGAGTCTTCTGCGCCCGCTCCGACCGCCAACACGGAGGAACACAGAGAAACCGTAGACTTTCGCCGCACCCAAATCCACTTTGGTAAGAACCGGGGCATGACCCTGGCGGAACTCACCCCGCAGCAAGTCCACTGGTACGAGGCCGAATGGCTGCCCAAGAAAGAAGCGCAGGGCGTCCGTGACGAGGGTGACCGCACCCTCATCCAAGGCCTGAAAGCCTACCGCGAGTGGCGGGAAGCCGAGAAGAAGACCGAAACCCCCGCCCCGCGCGCGAGAGGAGGCAGGCGCGCGGCCACCGCTGCACGGGGCTAGGACCCCCGCTGCCGGCGGCGGAGCGCCTCGGAAGGCTTCATGACCGGCTCCGCAGGCTCTGGATCTTCCACGGCCTGCGGACTGGCAATCGCGTCCGCACTTTCCGCTTCGTCGGCCGGGTTGTTCCGGCCGCGCACGGCGGACTTGATGGCGGCGAACTTTCCTGACAACTCTCCCGGCTCCGTTCGTTTGGGTTCCGGCTTGGCGGCGGGTGCCGGCGTGCGCCGCGAGGGCTGCCAATCGTCGCGCAACGCCGCCAGAAGTGATCGGGCGACATTCGGACGTTTTTCCTGGTCGACCACGGCCGTTTTCTCGGCCACGTACTCCGCGCCCTTGGAGCGGTAGTATTTGCGGATCTTCTCGGCCTGCGCCTCACTCAGCGCGTACTTCGCCTTGATCAGCAGGATCGCCCGGTCTTCTTCCATGGCGTCCCGTTCGCTTTCCAGACCCAGTTCCATCTGCGGAGGCACCGGCAGGGGCAGAGAATCAATGCCGGCGCTATCGGTACGCGTGCCGATGGACAGCGCGAGCGACTCGACGGCCTTGCTGCCCTTGGCCTTGATCTCCGTGAAGCTCAGGAAAATGTCACTTTTCTCGTTGATCTCGTCGACCGCAGGCTGCACCGCCCGCCGCTTGAAGTCCGCGTAGTTTCCGAGCGCCGCTTTGGTCTTGCCGCGGCCCGCCGGGTGCAAGGCTCCCATGATGCCGCGCAGTTCGGCGACGGTGACCACCATCTTGTGCTTGAACTCCCAGCGTTTGGCGAACTGGTAGAGGCGGATCGCGTAGGCCGAGCGCATCTGCATGACCTGCTGCAAACGGAACTTGAAGAACTCCCGTTTCACCTTCAGCAGGTAGGGCTTCAGGTTGCGCGAAATCTCGACGGCGAAATACCCCTGCCCGTTTGCCGTGATGAAGGCGTCGCTGAACCAACTCGTCACCAGTTCCACCTGTCGGCCCGTCTCCGCGTCGAAATGGTTGGGGATGACCAGCACCTTCGACTTGAGATTTTCCGCCAAATCGCGCAGTTCGCGGTAAAGCTCGCTTTTGGAGAGCTTTGCCAGCTTGGCAAAGTCGGACACGTTGACGACGTAGCGCTTAAAATCGTCGTCTTCCGGCTCGATCATCGAAATCACGTAGAGGACGAGCTTCTGCTCGCGCGGTGACAGTTCGTAACGGGCTTCCGCGAGCTGGTTGGATTGCCAGACGACGGTGCTGTCGCCAGGCTGCTTCTGCCAGGGGACGAGTTGACCGCTCATGGGTCTGGCATAGCGAGAATTCTGACCAAAAGCAACGAATGTCAGCTTCGGCAACCCGGAAAAACGTCAGGATTGTCCCAACCGACCGGGAAAAACGTCAGGATTGCTACCGGGGAAAATGTCAGAATCAAGCGGCTGGGTAGGACGCGTACCGATATGAACCGCGAACTGTTGACCGGGGAAAATGTCAGGATCGGCACAAGCGCAACGCCTCCGAAAGCTCAAACCGGGAAAAATGTCAGGATTACCGGGTGAGAACGTGGGC
>CAXTMD010000508.1:2130-2649 GCA_964245035.1 uncultured Chthoniobacterales bacterium | reverse complement strand
CGAGCAGGAGGCCCTTGTCGGCGATGGGATCGAGGATCGTGCCGAGCTTGCTGCGCTGGTTGTAGCGCCGTGCGACGTAGCCGTCGAGTCCGTCGCTGACGGCGGCGGTGAGGAAGACGAGGATCGCTGCCAGGCGCAGGTACTCGTTGCGTTCGCCCTGCTGCACGCTGTCGCCGTAGTACACCGCCAGCATCACGAAGACCGGGATGAGCAGGATACGGACGATGGTGATCTTGTTGGCGGTGGTCATGCCGGCGGACAACGGGCCGGAATGTAGCGTGGTTCGGCCCGCGTGGCGAGTGGCGAGTTGCGGGGGAGTAGCCTCTCGCCACGCGTGTTCCCAAACTTCTGTCATCCTGAGGGGAGTGCAACGAGCCGAAGGACCTCGCCGCGGGGTGCCCGCTTGCCTTTCACCTTTGGTGTGACTGGCCGTCCTCTGCTCTGGCCACCGGCGAGTGGCACGCCTGTACCTTGCGGCGAGGTCCTTAGGCTCGTTGCACTCCCCTAAGGATGACAGAA
>CAXTMD010000508.1:0-2120 GCA_964245035.1 uncultured Chthoniobacterales bacterium | reverse complement strand
GCGGGGGCGCGGGGGGCGGCCCCCGGCTGCCGGGGCCCCGCCGCCCGCCCGCCCCCCCCCCACTCCCCTCAGGATGACAGAAAAAAGAAGGCACCACTCCATCGTCCTGCTAACCACGCACCGTCCTAAAGCAACTGGTACGGGTCCACGTCCACCGCCGCGATCACGTCGGTGGGAAGCTGAGTCTTCGCCAGCACGGCGCGCACGTGCCGGCTCAGCTTGAACGCCGACCGGCCCCGCAGCAAGAGCTGGTAGCGAAACTGTCCTTTCAACTTTTCCAGCGGCGCGGGCACGGCGTCGCCCATCGTCGCGCCTTCGGGAAGTCCTTCCTTCAACCGACGCGCGACCGTCTCCGCCGTGAACCGCCCGCGCTCCTGGTGCGCGCAACGGATCGTGATCAAAACCAGATGCACGAACGGCGGGAACCCGCACTTGGATCGAAAATCTACCTCCTGCTGGAAATACCCCTCGAAGTCATGGTGCCGCGCAAACTGGATTGAAGGACTGAAAGGCGTGAAGCTCTGCACGAACACCTCGCCCGTCATCTCGCCGCGCCCGGCGCGCCCGGCCACCTGCGTGAGAAGCTGGAACGTGCGCTCGCCCGCGCGGAAATCGGGCAGGTGCAGCGCGAGGTCGGCGTTGATGATGCCCACCAGCGTGACGTTGGGGAAATGCAGCCCCTTGGCGATCATCTGCGTGCCGATGAGGATGTCGATCTTGCCCGCGCGGAAGGCGTGGAGCGTCTCGCGGTAGGATTCCTTTTTGGTCATGGCGTCGGCGTCCATGCGCTTGATGTTCGCCTGCGGGAACACCTTGCCGACGACTTCCTCCACGCGCTCGGTGCCGAGGCCCGCCTGCCGGATGGCGGGATCGTCGCACTTCGGGCAGCGGCGGGGGACGGCGGCCTGGTGGCCGCAGAGATGGCAGACGAGCCGGTTGGCCGCCCGGTGGAAGGTCAGCGACACGCTGCAATCCACGCACCGCTGCACGTCGCCGCACGCCGGGCAGACCAGCGACGTGGCGAACCCGCGCCGGTTCAAGAACAGGATTGTCTGCTCCTTCTTTTCGAGCCGGCTGGTGATGGCGGCGCGCAGTTTTTCCGAGAGCACGAGCGGCTGGCCGCCCTTCTGCCGGCCGGACTCGGTGCGCAGGTCCACGATGCGGATGAGCGGCATCTTCTGGTCGTCCACGCGCATGGTCAGCAGCGCGACCTCGTACTTGCCGCTCATGGCGTTGTGATAGCTCTCGACCGAGGGCGTCGCGCTGCCGAGCACCACGGCGCAATCCTCCATCTTGGCGCGCAGCACGGCGAGGTCGCGCGCCTGGTAGCGGGGGGCTTCCTCCTGCTTGTAGGAATTTTCGTGTTCCTCGTCCACGACGATCAGGCCGAGCTTGGACAGCGGCGCGAACACCGCCGAACGCGCCCCGATGACGATGCGCGCCTTGCCGCCGTGGATTTTGTGCCATTCGTCGTGGCGCTCGCCGTCGGAAAGATGGCTGTGGAGCACGGCCACCTGCTCCTGCGTGGACGCGAACCGGCTCTTGAACCGCTCGACGGTCTGCGGGGTCAGCGAGATCTCGGGCACGAGCACGAGCGCCGTCTGGCCGCGTTCGAGCGCGTGGGCGATGGCCTGGAGGTAAACCTCTGTCTTGCCGCTGCCGGTGACACCAAAAAGCAGCACAGGCTTCTTCTCGCCCGCTGGGGCATCCATCGTCGCATGGATGATCCGCAGCGCCTCGGCCTGCTCGGCGGTGAGGGTCTGCTTGCTGTTGGCGACGAACGTCTCCTTCTCGTACGGGTCACGCGCGACGGCGGTGGCCGTGGTCTCGACCAAGCCGGCCTTGACGAGGGCCTGGACGGTCTGGTGCGTCGCGCCGCAGGTTTTTGCCAGCGAGGCGACCTGGAGCGGTTCGCCGTCCGCCGCCTGGAGGGCTTGGATGACCTCGGCCTGGCGGGGGGCCCGCTTTTGCAGAGTGGCGATTTCCTCCTCGGTCGGCGGGCGCACGAGCCGGGCGAAGAGTTGCTTTTTGTCGCCGACCTCGGCCTCGCGGATGACCTGCGGCAGGACGCTGCGCATGGCGGTTTCCACCGGGCAGCAGTAGTAGTCGGCCATCCAGCG
>CAXTMD010000507.1:0-2659 GCA_964245035.1 uncultured Chthoniobacterales bacterium | reverse complement strand
GCCGGCGTCCGCGCCGATCTGTTGCCGGATGCCGGGAGCCAGCAGGTGGAACACGTCGATGGGCCGGCGCACGGTGCGCAGCAGCGCGGTGTCGAACACGTCCAGCGAGAGCACCCGCGGGCGGGACTGCCGGCCGTCGAAAAACGACAGGAGCGCGTCCTGGCAACTCTGCCGGGGAGCCTCCGCCTTTTTCTTGGCGATGGCTTTCGGCCGCGGCAGCGGGGCGGGTTTGCCCTGGTCGAGCGTGGCCCTGAGCTTGCGGTTGCGCGTCAGGAACCATTGCCACTGCACGAGGCGGTTCTGGACCTTGCGCGTCTCGTGGATGCCCTGCTCGGTCAACTGGCGCACGGACCACGCGAGGCCCTCGTTGTTGCGAAACATCTTGGCCGTGTGCATGAGGTAGCCCATGCCCAGGTGCCCGGCCTGGAGATCCTGCCGCAGGTAGTGGTTGCGCAGCGCGGTCGTCTTGCGGATGTGCTCCTCCAACCCGTCAGTGACCGTGTTGGCGTACACCGTGCCGCCGGAACGGTGCCGCCAGTGGTAGTTCGCCAGGCGGCGGTCGATCACGCCGATGTCGTGCTGCACCAGGAAACGCAGGTTGAAATCCCAGTCGCCGAGCACCGTGAAGCGTTCGTCGAAGTTGCCGATCCGCGCGTGGACGGCGCGTCGGTACACGAAGGCAATCGGCGCGAACGGATTGTCCGAGCCCGCCGCGAAGAGGTCGATGGTCTTCAGCGGCAGGTAGTGTTCGCGGCTGTCCTCGTGGATGCCGCCTTGATCGGTGATTTCCTCCAGGATGCGCGTCGTCTGCGTGACGACGCCCTGCACGGGGCTATCCGGTCCTTCATGGTCGAGGAACTCGACGCAAGCGCGCAGGAAGTCCGGCTCCCAGGAATCATCGTCGTCGTGGATGACGACGTAGTCGCCCGCCGCCGCCGCCAACCCGCGGTTGGAAGCGTTCTGCATCCCCTGGCTCTCGGCGTGGTCGATGATCTCGACCCGGCCGCCGTACTGGGCCGCGTACTCGTGGACGAGCAGGCGCAGGACGTGCGGGTTGCCGCCGTCGTTGACGATGACGTGGAGCCAGTCCGGCAGCGTCTGGCTCAGGACGGACTGGAGGCAGCGCCGCAGCAGGACCGGACGGTCCTTGGTGCGGGTGATGACTGTGACACGGGCGCGTTGCCGGGCGGAGTCGGAGGTGGGGACGGAAGAAGACATGCGGGAGGCGTAATGAGCAGCCGTCCAGCGTGTTGGGCAAACGCTGATGTACGGCGCACGCCGCGGGGTCACCGCGGCCGGGCGCGTTTATTTCGTGATGATCTTACCCGAGGCGAAGTCGTAGAAGAAGCGCGTGCCGTTCGTGTTGTAGCGGCCCGGGTTCTTCGGATCGGGGTAGTAGTAGAGCACCGTGTTCAGGCTGAAATCGTACAGGTACGGAAACGGGAACTCGGGTGACGTGTAGAAAAACCCGTTACTCTTGAAGTCGTACAAGTACACACCGCTCTTGCCGTCGTGGGCGTCAAACGTGTACTCGTAGCCCATGTCTTGGTGGTAGATATAGTGAGAGTCGGGCAGGTAGCTGTAGTAACCGAAGGGGTTGCCGTTGGGAAAGGCGAGGTAGTACACACCGTTGTTCAGCGGCGCCTCGCCGGTGAAGAACGCCGCGGCGGGCTGCAAGGTGATGGCGTTTACATACACCAGATCGCTGACCGTGACGTTCTGGGCAGTCGCGTTGTCGGTCACCGGCAACTGGTCCAGCGGGCTGCCGACGTTGATCACGTTCAGCGCGGCGATGGCGTCCATCACCGCCAACCCGTAGCTATCGATGACGTAGCCGAACGCGGTGAAGCCGCCGTTCTGGTTGTTCAGGTTCCGGGAGTTGTCCGCCAGGTTGAAGAACCACTGGTCGGTCGCGCTGTTCGGGTCCGTTCCGGACTGGGCCATGGCGATCGTGCCGCGCGTGTTGGAGTCCTTGTACTCGTTGACCACGGCCGCCTGCTGGGGGATCGCCTCCAGCTTGCCACCGGTGACGTAGTAGCCGCCGCCCTGGATGATGAACCCGGGCACCGAGCGATGAAAGATGCTGTTGGCGTAATCCCCGCGGTCCACGTAGCCGAGGAAGTTCGCCACGGTCCGGGGCGCGTTGGCCTCGTCCAGGATCACGTCGATATCGCCGAGCGAGGTGTGGAAGCGGACGACGGGTTGGTCTTGCGCGCGGAGGGCGGCGACACCTGCCGCGGAGAAAAGGCAGAGGGCAGCGAGCAGCTTTTTCGTAAACATCTGACCGGAGGGGAGAAAGGGGTTATTGGGCGTGGTGGGACCGGCGCGCAGGGGCGTCGGAGGGCGAAATTATGCTCCGACCACCCTCCGGATGCAAGCCGGGAGCGTCGTCCAAAACCCTACAAGGGCGATCCGGCCATCGCAAACGCCGTCCTACGACTCGGCTCCGACCGTGCCGAGCAGCACCGTGCCGAACTTGGTGTGGAACGTGCGGATCACCCAGCCATTCCACCAGTACACAAACCGTACGACCGGGTTGCGGCGGCGCGGCGGGCCGGATTTGGGGGCGGTGGAGGTGGCCGCCACCCGGGCGGGTTTCTTCACGGTCAGGTGAGACCGCCGGGCATGATGCACAGAGAGAAATTCCTTCGAGTCGAGA
>CAXTMD010000506.1:0-2674 GCA_964245035.1 uncultured Chthoniobacterales bacterium | reverse complement strand
CGTCGGCTTCGTGGAAGGGCACGCCGATGGACGGGTCGGTGTCGATCCAGACATCCAGCGAATCGTTTGCCGTCGGCATGAGCGAGGCGGGCAGGCGGTCACCGGCAAGAGCGTGGCTCCGTCAGGATGCCCGGTGACGGACGAGTCTACGGTAAACCGCGAGCAGCACCTCCGGAGGAAGTTTTGCCAGGTACAGGACAAGGATCAACAAGTAAAACGCCGTCGTGCGAACCGGGCCAAACTGTTCATACCGGCGCGGGCTGGAGACGATGTACGCAGGCAGTTGCCGCACGCGGCCCACGCGGCGCAAACGGCGGTAAAAGTCGGCGTCCTCCATCAACGGCACGTCCGGATAACCGCCCACGCGCACAAAAGCCGCCTGACGGCAGAAGATGCCGTGGTCGCCCAGCGCGATCCGGAAAAGGTCCACGGCCACGTTCCCCAGACAATCGCTGACGCGGTACACCCATTCCCGGCGCGGAAATCTCAGCCGGAAGCAGCCTCCGACGATCCTCGGGTCGTCCAGCGCCCGCGCGATGCTGCCATGCGGGTCGGCTGGCACCAGGGAGTCGGCGTGGAGAAACCAGAGGACCTCGCCGCTGGCAGCGGCGGCCCCGGCGTTCATCTGCCTGGCCCGGCCCCGGGGACCGGAGAGCACGCGGTCGGCATGCCGGCTTGCCAGGAAGGCGGTCTGATCGTCGCTGCCGCCATCGACGACGATGAGTTCGGCCCCGGGCACTTGCGCGCGCAGGTGGACCAGGAAATCGGCGATCAACGCGGCCTCGTTCAAGGTCGGAACAATCATCGACAAACGGTCCGCCGACCGGGAACCATCCGCGCGAGGCATCATTCCGATGATAAACCCATCGTTCGTTTGTGCACGGACAAGCGGTCCGTGTGGCCGCGCTTCACAGCAGCGCCAGGGGCTGTTTGCGGACCGGTGGAGGGAACGCCGCGTCGAGCGCGCGCAGGTCCTCGTCGTCCAGCCGCACCCCGAGCGCCGCCGCATTGGCGCGCACGTGGTCCCCGTCGCTCGCTTTGGGGATGGCCAGCACGCCCTCCTGCCGCAACACCCACGCCAGGCACACCTGCGCTGGGGTCGCGCCGTGCCGAAGGGCAACCTCCGCGATGGCAGGATGCCACAGCAAAGCGCCGCCCTGACCCACCGGTGAGTACGCCATGATCGGCAGTCGGCGTTCCTGGCACCAAGGCAGGAGGTCGAACTCGGGGCCGCGGTGTTCCGGGTTGTAGAGGATCTGGTCGGCGGCGCAGGCTGGGGCGCTCTCCCCGAGTTCTTCGAGGTCGTCCACGTCGAAGTTGGACACGCCCCACGCCCGGATCTTGCCCGCCTCCCGCAGGCCCTCGAAAGCGCCGACGGTTTCGGCCAGTGGCACCCGGCCGCGCCAGTGCAAGAGGTAGAGGTCGATGCGGTCCGTGCCCAGCCGGCGCAGGCTGCGCTCGCAGGCGGCGGGCAGCCCTTTGCGGCTGGCATTGTGCGGGTAGACCTTGGTCACCAGGAACACCCGCTCGCGCTGGCCCGCGATGGCCTCGGCGACGACTTCCTCGGCCCGGCCGTCGGCGTACATCTCGGCGGTGTCGAGGAGCGTCATGCCCAAGTCGATGCCCAGGCGCAACGCTTTCACCTCTTCCTGCCGCTCGCGTTCTCCCTCGCCCATCTTCCAAGTGCCTTGCCCGAGCATGGGCACGGGCGTTCCGTCCGGCAACAAAAGTGTCTTCATGGATGTGTTGCTGAATCGTTCGGCGGGCAGAGAACGCGCGGTGCTCGAAGCAGCCCCGCTCAAGGCGAAGGTGGCGGCGCGAGGCGCGCGGTCAGCGCTCTGAAACGCGCGTTGCCACGCAGCGGGTCCCACACGGGATCGAGCAAGAAATCACCGTAGGTGGGCGCCTCGGGCAAACTGAAACCCGCCGGCCGCTCCGCCCAAAGCTCCAGCACGTCGCAGGCTTGCTCCGGCTGGTTTGTCCAGGCATAAACCACCGCCAGATCACAGGCTGCCACCGGGGCTGCCCAGGCCATCTTTTCCAGCGGGCACAGTTCGCCGGCGCGCATCGCCTCGCGGGTCGCCGCCTCCTTGTTGCCGAGGCCGGCGTCGATCATCGCCAGCACCCCCAGCGCGCGGCCGTTGGCGGGGTCGGCCTGCACGGTCCGCTCCGCTTCCGTTCTCGCCAGGCGAAAGGCCGCCTGCGCCGCGCGTTCGTCTCGGCGCATCCGGGCCGCGAGCGCCTCGAACCAGGCTTTTGGATAAGCCACGCCGCAGAGGACGACCGCCGGCTGATCCGTGTGCGCCGCGACGTTAGAAACCGCCTTGTCGTCGCGTGCGCAGAGCGCCGCGACCAGACGGTATTTGTCGATGACTTCCGCCGGCGGCTCGTCGGGAAGGCGGACGGCGTCAATGGCTTCCAACAGCGGCCCCAGATCGGCCCGCACCTCCAGCGCCGAAGTCGAACGCAGCAGCCGCGCCTCGACGGCTCCCTTGAGGTCGGCGTTGATCATGATCTGCCAGAGTTCCCGGTCGAAATCGTCGTAATGTCGCAGCCAGTGGTCCACGCGCGCCAGGTTGAGGTGGTACTCGCCATTGTGCGGGTCCAGGTTCGTCACGTGCGCTAGGGCGCGCACGGCTTCGGCCCAGCGGCCCTGGTTGACGGCGATCTCGCC
>CAXTMD010000505.1:1350-2702 GCA_964245035.1 uncultured Chthoniobacterales bacterium | reverse complement strand
CGGATGTAATCCTTCACGTCGCCGCCGCTGCCGTTTTGCGCCATCAGGTCCTTGTACGTGTTGGAAATGCGCAGGTGGGGGATCTGCTCGCCGTTGAGCATCACCATGTACTTGTCGCCGATTTTCTCCACGCTCACGTCGGGCAGGACGTAGTTGTTCGGGTCGGGCGCGAAGATGGCACCCGGCTTCGGGTCGAGCGTGGCGATGGAATACGCCGCCTGCTGCACCTGGTCGACGCTCACGCCGAGGCGGCGCGCGATCTCGGGGAACCGGCGCTTGCCGAGTTCGTCGAGGTGTTTGCTGATGATCTGATATTCCAGCGTGTTCTCCTTGCCGAGCTTGCGCAGTTGGATGAGCAGGCAATCGCGTAGGTCGACGGCTCCCACGCCGGCGGGGTGAAAGGTCTGGATGATGTCAAGGATGCGTCGCAGGTCCGCCACGGGCACGCCAGTGTTGGCGTTCATCTCCTCCGGCGTGGTCTGGAGGAAACCGTTGTCGTCGATGTTGCCGATGACCAACTCCGCCAACCGGCGGTCGGCGGTGGATAGTTCCGCGCCGTTGATCTGGCCGATCAGGTGCTGCTGGAGCGTTTCCTGGTTGGCGATGGAGTCGAAGAAAAACTGCCGCCGCTCCTCGTCCTCGTCGCTGCGGCCGTTGTAGCCGGAGCTTTGCGCCATGTACTCGCGCCATTCCTCGTCGAGTTTGGCCAGGCGGTCGAACTCCTCCTTGAAGTCGTCGTTTTGTTGGGACTGCTCTTCGGCGCTCGGGGTTTCGGGCGCTTCCTCTTCCAGGACCGGGTTGGTCTGGAGTTCCTGCTGGACGATGTTGCGCAGTTCCAGCATCGGCGCTTGCAGGATCACTAGGCTTTGCTGCAACTGCGGGGCCAGCACCTGCTGCATCGACAGGTTCTGGGTTTGCTGCATTCCGGGTCCGGCCATGGAGCCAAAATGAAGAAAACCTCTCTGGTGGGCAAGCTAAAAAGTCACGAAATCTACTTTTTGGAACGTTTTTTGCTGCAACACGATTCCAAGACCTAACTTTCCATGTCCCGGCTTTCCTTTTCTCTTCGCCCACCACGCACTGCGCTGCTGCCCTTCCTTGTTGCCGCGGTTATCGGCGTGAGCTGGACCCTCGCACCGCAGGGCCGCACGCAGGTGCCGGCTGCCGCTACCACGAGCAACGCCGCGCTCAATGCCGCGCTCGCCAAGCTCAAGACGCAGCAGGATCAGCTTGCCGCCAACCAGACCAAAATTGAAGCGCAAACCGCGCAGCTCAAAGAAGAACTGCGGGAGGCGAAGATCTTCGCCGGCCGCGCCGGCAGCCGCCGTTGAGACCCATCCCGAGACAAAAAC
>CAXTMD010000505.1:0-1340 GCA_964245035.1 uncultured Chthoniobacterales bacterium | reverse complement strand
CGCCATGAAACTGCTCCGTCTCCCGCCGCTTTTCGTCGCCGCCGCGTTTGCCGTGCTCCTGCCGGTGGCGCACATCGAGTCACAGACCGTCGCCCCGGCGGACCCGCTGGCGGCCATCCAGGCGCTCCAGACCGCCAACGACGATCTGCTCAAGCGTCAGGATGCCACGCTCAAGGACCTGTCGGACATGACCGACACTGCCCGCGAGGTGCGTATCTTCTCCAAGCGCGGCTGACGCTTACGCTCCGATGGCTTCCGTCAGCGCGCCAGCGATGGTGTCGGCCTGGCGTTCGATCATCGCCGCGTCCTGGCCTTCGATGAGCAACCGCACCTTTGGCTCCGTGCCAGAGTAGCGGAGCAGGACGCGGCCCTTGCCGGCGAGGGCCGCCTGTGCGTCGCGCACGAGCTGGCCGACACCGGTCAGTTCCTCCAGGGGCGGTTTGCGCGCCACCTTCAGGTTGCGTTGCGCCTGCGGGTACTTGGAAAGACACTGCTTGAGTTCACTGAGCGGCTTCCCCGTGTCCAGCATGATGCGCAGGACTTGGAGCGCCGTGATGATGCCATCGCCCGTCGTCGTGTAGTCGCGAAAGATCATGTGGCCGCTCTGCTCACCGCCGACGTTGAGGCCGGCTTTGACCATCTCCTCAATCACGTAGCGGTCGCCGACCTGCGTGCGGACCACCCGGCCGCCGGCTTCCTCGACGGCGGCGTCGAGCCCGTAGTTGCTCATCACCGTGGCGGCGAGGGTGTTTTCCGCCAGCCGGCCCTGCCGCAAGAACTCACGCGCCGCGATGGCCATGATCTCGTCGCCGTCGACGAGTTCGCCCTTCTCGTCGCAGAGCAGCACGCGGTCGGCATCTCCGTCGTGGGTGATGCCGACGTGTGCGCCGGTCTGGCGCACCAAGAGCTGGATCTCCTGCGGGAAGGTGCTGCCGCAATCACGGTTGATGTTCGTGCCGTCCGGCGTGTTGTGGAAGGTCAGCACGTCCGCGCCGAGTTCGCGCAGGACGGAAGGCGTCGACTTGTAGCCCGCGCCGTTGGCGACATCGACGGCGACCCGCAGCTTGTCGAGGGTCTGCTTGCGCGGAAAACTGGTCTTGGCGAACTCCACGTAGCGCCCGAGCGCGTCGTCGATGCGCTTGGCGCGGCCGATCTTGCCGGCGGTCGGGCGGATGTTCTCGATCTCCCCGCTGAAGACAAGGTCCTCGATGCGGCGTTCGATGCCGTCGTCGAGCTTGTAGCCGTCGTGGCGAAAAAACTTGATGCCGTTGTCCTCGTACGGGTTGTGCGAGGCGGTCAGGGCAATGCCCGCGTCGCAACGCAGGGAGCGGGTGATGTAC
>CAXTMD010000504.1:1425-2722 GCA_964245035.1 uncultured Chthoniobacterales bacterium | reverse complement strand
ACCGATCTAAATCTCCTCATTGCGTTGGAAGTGCTGCTGCGCGAGCAAAGCGTGTCGCAAGCGGCCCAGCGCCTCCGCCTGAGCGTCCCTGCGGTGAGCCGCACCCTTACGCGCGCCCGCGAAGCTTTCGGGGACGCGCTGCTGGTGCGTGCTGGCAGACACCTAGTCCTCACCCCACGCGCGCTCGAACTGCGCACGGAGATCAGCCGCATCGTCCAGGATGCCCAACAGCTCTTTCGCGCGGACAACCCGACGAAGCTCTGCGACGTGCAGCGGACCTTGAACATCCGCGCCATCGACTCCCTGACCGGGGTTTTCGCTTCACCTCTGACGGAAGCGGTCCGGTCGCAAGCTCCCGGCTTGACCCTCTGCTTTTTGCCCCAGAGCAACAAAGACAGCGTTGAGTTACGCGAAGGCATGGTGGACTTGGATTTGGGCGACGTGGGTACCGACGGCCCGGAGATCAAGATTCAGCAGCTTTTCGTCGACCAGTTTGTAGGCGTAGCGCGGAAAGGCCATCCGCTGCTCGACGGGAAAGTGAGCGCCAAACGCTTCACGCAGCAACAGCACGTCGGGGTCTCGCGCAGCGGCAAGCGTTGGGGGCCTCTGGATAACGCGTTGCATCAGGCAGGGTACGACCGGCGCAACCTCGTGTTGATCGTCAACGGTTACTACGCAGCCGTGGTCGCGGTATCGTCCTCGGATCTGATCGGGGCAGTTCCCCGCCATTTTGCCCACCATGCGGCCGGTTATCTGGACCTCGCGGTATTCACTCTGCCGGTGCGATCCACCCCGGTGAAGATTTCTCAGGCCTGGCACCCGAGGCTCGACGCTGATCCTGTGCATCAATGGGTTAGAAACTGCGTCAAACAAACCCTGCGTGGCGGCGAAGCGGGCGGGCGGCGAATAGAAGATCGTGCTGCAAAGTAGAGACGCCGGGCGAACGGTGTCGGAGCACCAGCGCAACCTTCGTTGATGTCCCGGCTGGAGCCATCCTGCTACTGGTTTTTGTCGACCTGCCGCTTGAGAAACGACCAGAACGCTTCGGCCAGTTTCGGGCCGAGGATCTGCTTCTGCTTGGGTGCGAGCTCCCCAGGAGGAGTGGAGCTGTAAGGCTGCCCGGTGGCGAGGACGGCCAAGTGTGAGCGGCATGCCCGGTCGAGGTACAGACCCATCACGGTGAGCATCTGCACGTCCGGCCCCACGAAGGCGATGCCGTGGTTGCGCATCAGCACAGTGGAAGCGCCGCCTAACGCCGCCGCCAGCTTCGCGCCGAGTTCGGGTGTATCGATTAATA
>CAXTMD010000504.1:0-1325 GCA_964245035.1 uncultured Chthoniobacterales bacterium | reverse complement strand
TCGTCCGCCCCTTGCACCTCGCCCAGGCTGATGCCGGAACGCTTGAGCCACACGCCGCGGCCGTCCGGGTCGCGCATGGAGAGATGTCCAAGGGTCAAATCATCGTGTCCCTCTCGGGAAAGGATGCGGCAGGCGTAGGCAAGTTCTTCGAGCGAGGTGGAAATTTCTGGGTTCATAGAATTTCGAGGGATGATCTGTGAGCTGATGACAGAAGGCTTCAGCCGTTCTCACGAAGCGAGTGCCTCCAGAACTTCACTGCAACGGCGAACACGACCGATGCGAGGGAAGATGTGTTGGAGCACAAACTGGTGAGCCTCGGCTTCCATGCTGGTCATCGCGTCCTCCACGAAGACGACCTTGTATCCCATGTCAAAAGCGGCGCGCGCGGTCGACTCCACGCCGAAGTTGGTGGCGATGCCCCCGAGCACGATGGTGTCAACGCCACGACGGCGCAGCTGCTGGTCAAGACCCGTGCCGTAGAAAGCGCCCCATTGCCGCTTGGTGAGGAGCAGGTCACCTTGCTGGTAGCCACTCTCGGGCACGATCTCCGAGGCACTGGCAGGTGGCTTGGGAGCGTTGGGGTCGCGCATCGGCTGATCGGCCGGTAGATGGAGCACCTCCGCCAGGTTCACATGCACGTACGCCACCAGCGAGTTCCGGGCGCGGAACGCGGCGGCAAGTTCCGTTGCACGTGCGAGCACCTCGGAAGACGGGTACGGCGCCAGCGTGCGTGCGACGATGGCGCGCTCCAGATCGATCAGGACGAGCGCCGTCGAAAGTGGGTTCAGTTGTAGACCGGATGATTGTTTCTCGTTCGGCAAGCTGCTGTTCATATGGATCTTGGTTGATGGTTGGCTGACAGGTTGCTGGCCATGGTCATGGATGAACACAGCGAGCGGGGAACGGTTCTCGTGGAGAGGCGATGGGAGAAGCGGTAGTGAAGCCGACGGGTGTCAGTGTGCCGCGCTGGCTGCCTTCTTTGGGTTGGGCTTTTTGCAGAACCAGACCAGGACTGCACCGAGCACCAGACTGTAGCCCACGATCAGAAACGCATCGTTGTAGGCCATCGTGTAGGCGCTCTTGCGCACGGACATCTTCACCACGTCATAAGCCTGCTGCATCGCGCGGTTCGGGGCAAAGCCCCGGGCCATGAATTGTGCCTGCACGCTTTGCAGCCGCCCGCGCACGGCGAGGTCGAAGACCGTCACCCGCTCGCCGATGCGCCAGTCGTGGAACTGCTCGCGTCGCGTGGTCAGCGTGTCCAGGATGGCGATGCCCACGCTGCCGCCCAGGTTGCGGAACATGTTGAAGATGGCCGAGCCGTC
>CAXTMD010000503.1:0-2726 GCA_964245035.1 uncultured Chthoniobacterales bacterium | reverse complement strand
GGCCCGTCACCGCACCGCTGCGGCACGCGGACGCCGTCTATCAGGCGGCGTTCAGCCCGGACAGCGCGCGGGTGGCCACGGCCTCGCGTGACGGCAGCGCGCGCGTCTGGGACGCGGTGACCGGCGATCCGCTCACCCTGCCCCTGCGGCCCGGCGGCGAGGTCAGCCGGGGCGTGTTCAACCCGGCGGGCGACGCGCTGCTGATCGTTTCGCAATCCCCGGTCGTGCAGGTGCGCGACCTCGCCCCGCAGGCGGTGCCGCCGGCGTGGCTGGCGGACCTGGCCGAGTTTGCCTCGACGCAGGTGCGCTACGATGCGCTGCGCGAGCCGGCGTACGACAAAATCCGGCCGCTGCGCGAGCAACTGCTGGCGGCTCACCCGGGCGCGGGTGCCTCGTGGGAGCGTTTCGGACGCTGGTATTTCCAGGAAAGCGCCGAGCGACCGATCACGCCTTGGAGCACGGTTCCCCTGCGGCAGTACGTCGAAGGCTTGATCACGCAGGGCGACCAGGAGTCGCTGGATTACGCGCTCACCTTCACGCACGACATGCCCGAACTCTCGCTCCAAATCACGGAACTGCTGGGTAAACAGCCCGCCGCGTCGGCAGTCCAGCCTACGCCGTCCAAGAACGATGATTAGAGCGTGGCCTGACCGATTGTAGAGACCCTCGCTCCGCCTGCCAAGTGACGGGAAGCTGCAAGTCCTTTGCATGCTTCTCCTCCTCCGTTTGGTCCCCAACTACGTCCCGTCACGCGGCAGGCGGAGCGAGGGTCTCTACAACCAAGCGGTTACTGGATCACCGGGTCGCCGTTGTGCCGGGCGATGCTCGCCATCGTTTGCCCGCACCGGTGGTAGGCTTCCAGGTCGCCCGCCAGTCCGGCTTCGCCCGTGGCGATGAATTGGTTAAGCCAGTTTCGCTGTGCGCAGTCGCACATGCCCTGCTCCAGAATCTTGGCCACGGGCAGCGCCAGCCGCCAGTTTTCCGGGTCGGGTTCACCGAAGCGCGCGTTGCCCACGTTGACGATGCCCTCCAGCTTGAGCAGGTAGTTGTCGAGCGGACCCGGCGTGTTGAAAAAGAACGCGCATGCCGCCTCCCGGCTGCCAGGATCGAGCCTCGCAAACACCGCCTGCTCCGCGGGGGTCAGCGGCGGCGGCGGCAGTTCTGCCGGTTGGTCCGACGGCTGGCGCTGGTCCTGCGCCTGGGCAAGCGCCCGCGCTTGGGTGTGCGCCCGGGCCTTCGCGGCCGTGCGGTGGTCGTGGGCGGTTCGGGCGAGGACCAGCGCCGCGACACCAGCCACCGTCAACACCCAACCTGCGCGGCGTTTTGTCATGATGATCCACCGTCCCGGGCAGCCCGCGCACAAGCAACCGCAAAACGGCCGGAGCACGTACGGCGATGGCCGTATGTCCACGGCTGTCGTCATTGTCTAACGTCGCCCCGTTTTCAACCGCCGGACGCGCCGAACCTGACATGAACAAACAAATCTTGATGCCGCTGCTGCTGGGAGCCTGTCTGCTCTTCTTCCCGACTGCCGGACCAGCGCAAGTGAGCATGACCACCTGGCAGGCCAACAATCAGCACACCGGCAACAACAGCAGCGAGACGACGCTGACCCCCGCCAACGTCAGCGCGAAGGGCAACTTCGTGCAGTTGTTCGCGCAACCGCTCAACGACGCCGCCAACGAGGTCGGCCAGAGTATGGGCCAGCCCCTGGTCCTCGCCGGGGTCAGCATCAACGGCACGACCCACAACGTCGTCTACGTCGGCACCGAGCACGGCCGGATCTACGCCTACGACGCGGACACCGCCGACTCCAGTCTGCACACGGACAAGCCGCTCTGGGAGGACTACCTGGTGCCCACCGGCGACGCGCCTTTTCTGCAATCGGACACCTCCTCACCCGACATCGGGCCAGAGCTGGCGATGACCTCCACGCCCGTCATCGACCCGACCACCAAAACCCTCTACGCCGTGGTCAAGACCCGGCGCGCCTCGGACAACCCGGTCACCTTTCACCAGTACCTCTACGCGATCAACGCCGCCACCGGCGCGTACACCGTCGGACCGGTAGAAATCTCGGCCTCCTTCACCGGCGCTTCCTCCGAGGGCAGCGGCGGCGTTTTTCCCTTCAACGCCCAAAAGGAACACGAACGCTGCGCGCTGGCGATCAGCCGCAACGACGGCCTGGTCTACCTGACCTACGCCTCCCACACCGACGGCACGCCGTACCACGGCGAGGTGCTCGGCTTCGACCTCAAGACGCTCGCGCTCAAGAAAAGCTTCGCCACCGTGCGCTCCGGCTCGCAGGGGGGCCTGTGGAACTCCGGCGCGGGCCCGGCGATGGACGCCGACGGCAACCTGCTCCTCATGACGGGCAACGGCCCCTACAACCCGTCGGCGACCGGCGGCGGCGACTGGGGCGAGAGCGTCATCAGGCTGTCCACCAGCGCGTCCACCCTGGCGATGGGCGACACCAAGACCAACTCCTGGACGCCTAACAACTGGGTGAACCTCAACAACGGCGACCAGGACCTCGGCGGCGGCGGCCTGCTCGTGCTGCCCGACCTGCCCGCGACCACGGCCAACGGCACGACCGTGCCCCACCCCAAGCTCATGGTCGGCGGCGGCAAGGGGGCCGTGCTGTACGTGCTCGACCGCTCGTACTTGGGCGGGTTGGGGCAAGGCGACGGCACCGAGATCAATCCGGATAACAACGAGACCACGAC
>CAXTMD010000502.1:0-2786 GCA_964245035.1 uncultured Chthoniobacterales bacterium | reverse complement strand
GCGTAGACCCCTGTAGCGTCGTCCACGGCCGCATCGCCCGGCAGCGCGAGGGTCACGAGGGCATGGCGCGGTTTGCCGCCCATGGCCGCAATGTCGCTCAACGGTCGGCAGAGCGCCTTCCAGCCGATGGCTTCCGGCGGCGTGTCCGGCGCGAAGTGGACGCCTTCGATCACGCAGTCGGTCTTGAGCAGTTGCCAGCGTTTCGCGTCGTCGGGCCGCACGATGGCGCAGTCGTCCCCCGCACCCGCGACCACGTCATGCCCCCGGCCGGCGGGCAACTGCGCCAGCAACGCCGCCACGAGGCGGTCTTCGCCGAAGTCGCTCACCGTGGACACGGCCAGAAAAGTTTACCCCTGCGCGGTGCCGCCCGCGAGCAGGTTGATGACGGTGATCGAGTTGAACATGGCGTGCATGGCCATCGGCACGAGGAGGCAGCCCGTCCATTCGTAGGCCAGCGTCAGGCACATCGCCAGCACGAACAACCCCGCGAAGCTCGGCAGGTGCAAGTGGATGGCCGCGAACAACAGCGAGACCAGCACCGCCCCGGCGGCCGGACCGACGAAGCGTCGCGCCACGCCGTACAGGTAGCCGCGGAAGATCAGTTCTTCCTGGAAGGGGGCCAGCACCACCGCAGAGAACGCCACCGCGTACCGCGCCGCCTGCGAGCCGTTCCGCGCGAGAAAACGCACCATTTCCTGGGGGTCCTCGTTGCGGTAACCCTCCGCCGCGAGCAGGACGCGGAAAACCTCGAGGGACAGGGCGATGAGCGGAAACGCCAGCAGCAGCAGCACGAACGCCGCCCCCAGCGCGTTGCCGATCCCCAACCGCGTCAGGCCGAAGGTCTCGCGCAGGCTCAGGCCGCGCAGTTTGAGGGCCACCAGCGGACCCGCGGCCAGCCCAAGGAAGATCACCTCGCTGAAAAGGATGCCGCCGACCATGTCCACCGCGCTCGGCAGGCTCGTGTCCGGCTTTGGCGGGCCGGCGTGCAGGGACAGTTGCGGCAGGATGAAGCTCAGGAACAACAGCACGAGCAGCAGCGCGATGAAAAGGTCCCGCAGCGCGAAACGTTCCGAGCGCACGCGACCTGCGCCCACGAACACCGCCTGGTCTGCCAGGTAGCCGTAGAACACCAGTCCGGGGAGCGTCAGCAGCAGCAGCGTGAGATGCTGCGAGAGCAACGAGATCAGCGTTTCAGGCGAAAAAATGTCCACGGCAGAGAACTTAGCCCGCCGCCCGGATTTCCCGGAACACCGCACCGAACTTCGCAAACAGGTCCGTGGGCAGCAGCGACTCCACGGACTGCTCGCCGCCATCCACGCACCGGTCGGCCGCCCGGCCGTGCAGCCAGGCGGCAAACCGGGCGGCGTCGAACATCGGCAGGCTTTGTCCCGCCAACGCGGCGCAGATCCCCGTCAGCACGTCGCCCATGCCGCCGGTGGCCATGCCGGCGTTGCCGGTGGAGTTGTACGCGAGCGGGCGGCCCTTCTCGCCGACCAGCGTGCGCGCGCCCTTGAGCAGCAGCGTGACCGGGTAGCGGTCCGTGAACCCGCGCACGATCTCGGCGCGCGACGCGTGGTCGTTGAACACCCCGCCGCTCGCCACAGCGTCGCCCTTCAGGAGGCGCTTCATCTCGCCGGGGTGCGGCGTCAGCAGCCGCGGACCGGCGACGCACCGCAGCAGGCCCACATCCTCGGAGAGGGCGTTGAGGCCGTCGGCGTCCACGACCATCGGCTTGGGCCAGCGTTCGATGAGCGCGCGGGTTTTGTCGGCTCCCTGCCGGCCGAGGCCTGGTCCGAGCGCGAGCACGTCGAAGTCCATGTCCAGCGCGTCGGTCGGCGAGGCGAGCGGCCGCACCATCACCTCGGGCGAAGCCGCCGACGCGATCACCGGGTAGATGTCGGGCTGCACCAGCAGCGTGATCAGCCCCGCCCCGGCGCGCGCGCAGGCGTGGGAACACATCACGGCCGCGCCGGCCGCGCCGACCGAACCGGCCAGGATGCCCACGCGGCCGTACATGCCCTTGTTGGACTCGTGTGGGGGCACCGGCAGCAGGCCGGCGAGCGAGCGAACCGTCGTCACGGCCCCCCGCGCCGCCGCGTCGGGAGCCTGCTGGCCGCCTTGGGCAAACTCCGGCAGTTCGACGACGCGCAGGCGGCCGACGTAATTGGAGGCACCGTCCGCGAGCAGCCCGGTTTTGGGGAAGCCGACGGTGAGCGTTTCGTCGGCGATGACCGCATCCGGGTCGGCCGCGCCGGTGTCGGCGTCCAGTCCGGTCGGGGCGTCGATGGCCACCACGTACGCGCCGCGTCGGCGGCGCAGGTCGTTGATCTCGCGCGCGGCGCTCTTGATGGGGTCACGCAGTTCGCCGGTCGCCCCGATGCCGAGCAGGCCATCGACAAGGATCAGGCGTCCTGTGTCCGCCGGTGCGGACGCGATCCGCGGAACCCGGTTGGCCCCGACATTGTCCAGCTTCTTGCGCGCGAGTTCGCCGAGCGCGGCGGGGTCCTCAAACGCGAGCCGCAAAAATGCCCGGGTTTCTGCGTCGTGCTTCAGCTCCGACGCCGCGACCAACGCATCCCCGGCGTTGTTGCCCTTACCGGCGTAAAACACCACGGTGGCCGGCCCGGCCTCGGCGAGGAGGGCCGCGAGACGTGCGGCGATCTGGCGGCCGACCGCGTCCATCAGGGTTTCGGCCGTCGTGCCGCCGGCAAAGACAGCTTCCTCAATAGCCCGCATTTCTGTCGGTGTGACGATCATGTCGGGTCCGTCAGCGACGGTGTTTCTTC
>CAXTMD010000501.1:0-2868 GCA_964245035.1 uncultured Chthoniobacterales bacterium | reverse complement strand
AGCCTGCTCCGTGGCTGCGGGGTGGATGGGGGTGCCTTGAGCGTGCGTGGTGCTGAGATGGCCCAGGCCAAAGGAGGCCGCCAGGAGACCGGCGGTGGCGAGGGCGAGGAGCGTGTGTTTGCGACGGATCATGTGGGTGTCGGAGATGAGTTGTTTGTGTTTTCAGATGCCGGCGGACGGCGGAGCGATTGAACTCGGCTCCGAGATCATCCGCGGACGGCGTCCCCCCTTTGCATCCGGTGTGCCATCCCGTTACGGAAATAGCAAAACGCTCTTTCAGAGTATTTTATGGTAAAATGCTCGTTGCGGGTCCGACGGAGTTCCGCATGAAGAGCAGACGGTTTTCGTCCGATTGGCGGACAGGCAGTCTCTTCGACATCCCGGATCGAAGAGCACGACGCTTCAAGCCAACAGGACGTCCGTTCACCGGACGGCGCGTGTCCGGTTTTCATCCAATCCGCCGATGATGAAACTTGCCTTGTAGCCGTGGGCACGAGGCGTCGCGGGCAGGCACGGCATTTGCATAAGGAGCGTGGTCCATTCCAAAGCGCGACGCTGCTTGCCGCGGATTGGCTGTTGTCTGCTTCCCCGTCGTTGCATGGGCTTTTCTTTTCTACATCCGCTTCCGCTGCCCGCCGTCTGCGTTTGGCTCGTCGCCGCCTTGACCATCGGCGGCGTGCTGGCGCGGCCGGGCGGTCTGCCCGAGGCGGTTTTTGCCTGCGCCGGAGCGGCGCTGCTGGTGGTGGGCGGCTTGCTGCCGGGGCGCGCTGCCGGGCAGGCCATCGGCAAGGGTTTAGACGTGTACCTGTTCCTGGCCGGCATGATGCTGCTCTCCGAAGTCGCCCGGCGCGAAGGAGTCTTTGACTGGTGCGCGTTGGTGGCCGTCACGCACGCGCGCCAATCCCCGACACGCCTGTTCTGGCTGATCTACGGGGTGGGCGTCGTCGTGACGGTGTTCCTGTCCAACGACGCCACGGCGGTCGTGATGACCCCGGCGGTGCTCGCGGCGACCCGGGCCGCCAAGGTGGAAAAGCCGCTGCCTTACCTGTTCGCCTGCGCGCTGGTGGCGAACGCCGCGAGCTTCGTGTTGCCCATCTCCAACCCAGCCAACCTCGTGCTTTTCGGTGGTCACCTGCCACCGCTGCCGGAATGGCTCGCGCTTTTTGCAGCTCCGTCCATGCTGGCCGTGGCGGCGACCGGCCTGGCCTTGTTTCTGGTCATGCGCAGAGAACTGGCCGGGCAGGTCGAAGCGCCCGGGGAGAAAAGAGAATTGTCCGCCGCCGGGAAGCTGGCGCTGGCGGGCATCGGCCTGGGCGGCGCGGTGGGGGGGGGGGGGGGGGGCGGTGCTGGCGGGGGCGGCTTGCCGCGCCGACCTCGGCGCGCCGACGCTGGGCGTGGCGGCGGTGGTCCTCGGCCTCGTGACGATCAAGGACCGCGCGGCCTGGTGGGAGACACCCCGGCGCGTGTCCTGGAGCGTGCTGCCGCTCGTGGCCGGATTGTTCGTGGTGGTCGAAGCGGTGAACCGCGGCGGCGCGCTGGCCGTCAGCCGGCAGGCTCTGGCGGCGCTGGGCAAGCTGCCGCCGTGGCAGGGCGACCTGGCCGGAGCGTTCGGCGTGGCGGCGGTCTCCAACGTCATCAACAACCTGCCCTCGGGTCTCATCACCGGCACAGCGGTCACGCAAAGCCCCGTGGCCGAGCCGCTGCGCAACGCGCTGCTGATCGGCGTCGACCTCGGACCGAACCTCTCCGTCACCGGCTCGCTGGCGACGATCCTCTGGCTCATCGCCCTGCGCCGCGAGCAGCAGGAAGTCAGCGCTGGGAGTTTCCTGAAGGTGGGCTTGATGGTGACTCCCGCGGCCTTGGTGTTCGCCGTGCTGGCTTCCACTCTTTTGCACGCCGCACGCTGAAAACGTCCCCGGCGGCCCCTTGTTTTACCCGTCAGAAACCAACCCAACTACCCTAAATGAATCCAGGCATCTACCTCTTCATCATCGTCGGCGGTATCCTCCAGGCCATGGGCAGCGCCATGAACGCCCAACTTTACAAATCCTTGATCAACCCGTGGCTGGCCTCGCTGGTCTCTTTTGCCCTGATCGTCTGTTTTTTCCTGTGCGCCTTCGCGGTGCTGCACAAGCCGCTGCCCAGCGTGCCGCAGGTGCTCGACATGCCCTGGTGGGCACCGTTGGCGGGCGTCATCGGAGCGGTGGCCGTGTACGCGGGTCTCGTGCTGGTGGGCAAGGTGGGCGCGGGTCCCTACACGGGCCTCAACGTCACGGCGGCACTCGTCACCTCGGTCGCCATCGACCACTTTGGCTGGCTCAACGTGCCGCCGCACAGCGCCCACCCGATGCGTCTGCTCGGCGCGGCCCTGATGATCGGCGGCGTGTCGCTCATCGCCAAGTTCTGAGTAGGGTGCGGTGAAACCCGCGATGAAGTTTTCCCTCCGCACCGCGCTGGCCAGCCTCTGGGCGTTGATCCTCGCCCTGTGTCTGGCCTTGGCGTTCCTGATGTACTTGCTCTTCGAGCAGGGGCCGGGCACGCAGTTGCGACAGGGGCAGGAGGGCCTCGACAGGGCGGCGGACGACGCCGCCCACCGCTACGAACGCTACCGGGAGAGCTTTGCGGGGCGTCCGCTGCCGCTGGATGACCCGCAGACGCGCGCCGATCTGGAGACGATGCTCACGGTGTCCTTCAGCGGGCATCCCGGGGTGGAAGGCGGCTTCTGGCGCGGGGCCAACGGTTCACTCGCCTACGCTTTCCCGACCCACGCCGGTCCCGGCCCCAAGAAGGACCTGCCACCACTCGATCTGGGCCAGATCGAACAGGTGATCCGCGAAAGCTTGGCGGCCAACGCTCCGCGCGACCGGC
>CAXTMD010000500.1:0-2871 GCA_964245035.1 uncultured Chthoniobacterales bacterium | reverse complement strand
GCTCGCCCCGGCCGCCGAGGGCCTCCACTCCGTCGAACTCGCCAACGCCATGATCCTCTCCTCCGTCCGCGAGAAAACCGTGACGCTGCCGATGGACCCGGCCGAGTACACCACGCTCCTGGACGAACTCATCGCCAAGTCGCCGCACAAAACCGTCCCGCGTTGAACGGCGCGATACCCGGGCTTGTCTTTGGCTTCAGGGACGGTAACTGTTTTCCCATGAGTTCTACGGCGGAAAAAACTATCAACATCCTCGCCGAAGTCACCGAGAGCGAACGCGTGCGTTCGGAGCCGGATTTGCCCTTGTTCGACACGGGACTGCTCGACTCGCTCGGGATCGTCACCCTGATCGCACGGCTTTCCGAGGAGTTCGGGATCGAAATCTCGCCGGCCGAGTTCGAGCGCGAGGCGTGGGCCACGCCCGCCAAGATCGCCGCCGATCTCGAACGCCGCGTCGCCGCCAAATAATGAAAGTCCCCTCCCCGGCGGCGCGTTCGCTGGAATCATTCTTTCACCTGCCGGGCGGACCGCGCACGCAGGCCGTCCTCTCCTTTTTTTACTATCTGGCGATCATCGTGGCGCTGCTGTGGATCTACGGGCGGGGCGACTTTGTGACCGCACCGTTCGTTTACCAGGGATTTTGAGGTCATGGTACCTGCGTTCTCGCAGTTGTTCGAGCGATTGGAACGATGGGAGCGGCAGTTCCCGGACCGGACCGCGCACCGGATCGCTTCCACCTTCCGCACGCCCACGCGGTCGCTGACCTACCGCGAACTCCTCGCCCGCGCGCGGGCGGTGACGGCTTACCTGCGCGGCCGCCTGCCGGACGATGGGTCGCCGGTCATGGTGCTCGGCCACAAAGCGCCGGAGATGATCGCCGCCTTCCTCGGGGTGCTCGGCAGCGGACGCCCCTACATCCCGGTGGACGACAGCCTGCCGCCGCACCGCGTCCACGAGGTCGAGCGTATCTCCGGCGCGGCGCTCACGCTGACGCCGGAGTTCGTGGCGACCCTCCCGCTGGCCGACGCCGAGTTCGCCCTGTTGCGACCCGACACGAAGGTGTACACGATCTTCACGTCAGGCAGCACCGGCGAGCCCAAGGGCGTGGTCATCACGGTCGGCTGCCTGGACGCGTTCCTGGACTGGACCCTCGGTGAGCAGCGCCTGCGGGAGGGCGAGGAGACGTTCCTCAACCAGGCCCCGTTTTCCTTTGACCTGTCGGTCATGGACCTGTACCTGAGCCTGACGACGGGCGGCACGCTCTACAGCGTCACGCGGCGCGAGATCGCCGACTTCCGGGGCCTGTTCCGCGCGCTGCCCGAGGCGAACCCGAGCGTGTGGGTTTCGACGCCTTCCTTCGCGCAACTCTGCCTGGCAGAACGCACCTTCGCCGCCGAACGCCTCCCGGCGCTGCGGCGCTTCCTCTTCTGCGGCGAACCGCTCCTGCCCGACACGGCCAGCCGGTTGTTGGACCGCTTCCCGCAGGCGGAAGTGTGGAACACCTACGGCCCGACGGAAGCCACCGTCGCCACGACCTCGGTGCTCATCACGCGCGAGGTCCTGGCGCAGGGCGGCGCGCTGCCCATCGGCCGCGCGATGCCGGGCACGGATGTTTTCCTCCAACATGATGACGGCAGCACGCCGCCCGACGGTGAACGCGGCGAGATCATCATCGCCGGCCCCAACGTCAGCCCCGGCTACCTGGGCCGGCCCGACCTGACGGCCGCCGCGTTCTTCCAACGCGGCGAACACCGCGCCTATCGCACCGGTGACTGCGGGGTGCGGCGCGACGGCCTCCTGTATTTCGAGGGGCGGCAGGACAGCCAGGTCAAGGTCCACGGCTACCGCATCGAACTGGCCGACATCGAGGAAAACTTCCTCGCCTTTTCCGACGTGCGCGAGTGCGTGGTGGTGCCGGTCGTCAAAGCCGGCGCGGTGCAGTTCCTCGTGGCGTTCGTCGTGCCGGACGGCCCATGCCCCGAAGCGGCCGCCGAGATCACCGCCTCGACGGACCACTACCGGGCTGAGTTGGCCGAACGCCTACCCGTGTACATGCTGCCACGCAAAATCTATCTGCGTTCATCCCTGCCGCTGACGACCAACGGCAAGGCGGACCGGCGGCGGTTGGTCGAGATCGCGGCCAACGGTGGGCAAGCCACGTCGTGACCCCGTACGCCGGCTTCCTTTATTTCGGGCTGGCGGGTCTTTACGTCCTGCTGCCGGTCGTGCTCGTCCGCGGGCTGCTGCCGCGAGTGCCGGTGTGGGTGCGGCAGACGTGGACGCTCGCCGCGCTCGCGCTGATGCTCGCGGTGCAATACTCGGGCGGGTTCGAGAAAACGCCGCCCGTGCTGCGCCAGATCTGGGTGGTGATCGGCTTTGCGCTGATGCAGTACGCGCTGGCGAGTGCGCTGCTGTTCTGTCGTCGGCGCACGAAGGCGCGTTGGCCGGGTTGGCTGGCGGTGGGGCTGGCGGTCACGCCATTGCTGATCGCAAAGTTCCTGCCGGTGAACGCCCCGACGGGCGGCACGGCCGCGCTGTCCGGCGGCACGCTCAGCGCGGCGGGTCTCGTGGAGTTTCTCGGCTTGTCGTATGCCACCCTGCGGGCCGTGGACGTGCTCGTCGGGATCCACGACGGGCTGATCGCCTCGCTGCCACCCGGGCGCTTCGTCGCGTTCCTGCTGTTCTTCCCGACGGTGTCCTCCGGTCCGATTGAGCGCTACCGGAGGTTCTCCGGCGAATGGACCAAGCCTGATGACCGCGTGGCCTTCTGGCAGGACCTCGACGCCGGCGTCCACCGCATCTTCACCGGCTTCCTGTACAAGGTTGGCTTTGCCTACCTGATCAGCCGCCACTGGATGACCAGGGTGCCGG
>CAXTMD010000499.1:0-2877 GCA_964245035.1 uncultured Chthoniobacterales bacterium | reverse complement strand
CGAACACCGGGTCGTACCCGAACCCACCTTCTCCCCGCGCCGGGTGGACGACCGCGCCCTCCACGGTGCCGTCGAACTGCTTGGCCACCTCGCCGTCCCAGGCCACGGCGATGCAGCAGCGAAACCGCGCCGGCTGCGGCTGCGCGTAGGTCGGGCCGACGACGCGCTGGAGTTCGCGGGCGAGGTGCTGGCGGTTGGCCTCGTCGTTGGCGCCCGGTCCGGCGTAGCGCGCGGAAAAGACCCCAGGCGCGCCCCCGAGCGCGTCCACTTCGAGGCCCGAGTCGTCGGCGAGCACCCAGCCGCCGGGGAAGTTTTTTGACCCGAACATCGCCTTGAGCGCGGCGTTGTCGGCGAAGGTCAGGCCGGTTTCGTCCACCTCCGGCAGGTCGGGCCGGCCGAGGAGGTCAACGACGTTCCAGGCGGGGCCGAGGATGGCGCGGACTTCGAGCGTCTTGTGGAGGTTGCGGGTGGCGAGGAGAATCTTTTGGGGCATAGGCACGAGAAAAGCGCGAGCAAAGCGGGCGGGTGTGATAGCCTGCGTTTCCGCAGTGTCCCCCGCGTCCTATTACTTTGTCGATATGAACGAGAAGCGTAAACCCTATCCTTTCGACCAGATCGAGCCCAAGTGGCAGCAGATCTGGGCGGAACGCCAGACCTTCCGCACGCCCAACCCCGGCGACGCGGATTTCGACGCGGCGCGGCCGAAGTTCTACGTGCTCGACATGTTCCCGTACCCGAGCGGTGCGGGCCTGCACGTCGGCCACCCGGAGGGGTACACCGCCACGGACATCATCGCGCGCTACCGGCGCATGCGCGGCTTCAACGTCCTGCACCCGATGGGCTGGGACGCCTTCGGACTGCCCGCCGAACAGCACGCCATCAAGACCGGCGAGCACCCACGCGAGAACACGGCGCGCAACGTCGCTAATTTCAAGCGCCAGCTCCAGAGCATCGGCTTCAACTACGACTGGTCGCGCGAGGTCAACACGACCGACCCGGGTTACTTCCGCTGGACGCAATGGATCTTCCGGCTGATGTACGAGTCGTGGTTCAACCCGGCGACGGGCAAGGCCGAGCCGATCTCCACGTACACCGGCACCGAGCCGGACGCGGTGCGGCTGGCGTTCGTCCACGAGGCTCCGGTGAACTGGTGCCAGGCCCTCGGCACCGTGCTGGCGAACGAGGAGGTGGTCGACGGCAAGAGCGTCATCGGCGGCTTCCCGGTCGAACGCCGCCCGATGCGCCAGTGGATGCTGCGCATCACCGCGTTTGCCGAACGGCTCATCGACGAATTGGACGGCCTCGACTGGCCCGAGTCCATCAAGCTGCTGCAACGCAACTGGATCGGCCGCAGCGAGGGCGCGCACGTCACCTTCATCCTGGAAAACTTCGAGAACCGCCCGACGAGCCTCGTCGCCCTGGCGCTCGACACCGACGCGGCCGACCACCCGGCGCAGGACGCCGTGCCGGAGGGCCACCGCGTTCACCAAACGGCGGCGCTGACCGTGTTCACCACGCGGCCCGACACGCTCTTTGGCGCGACGTACATGGTGCTCTCGCCCGAGCACCCGCTGGTGGATGTGTTCACCGCCGACGCGCACAAGGAAGCGGTTGCCAAGTACCGCGCCGAGATCGCGGGCAAGAGCGACCTGGAACGCACGGAGCTTGCCAAGGAAAAATCCGGCGTGTTCACGGGTGCCTACGCCGTGAACCCGGTCAACGGCGAGCGCATTCCCGTGTGGATCGCCGACTACGTGCTCATGGGCTACGGCACCGGGGCGATTATGGCCGTGCCCGCGCACGACGAACGCGATTGGGAGTTTGCCAAACAGTACGGCTTGCCGATCCGCAAGGTCGTGGAAGTGCCCGGGGCGGACAACGCGGCGGACGTTTGCCTGGCTGGCTACGGCACGGCGATCCACTCGCACAACGCGGCCGTGTCGCTCGATGGTCTGTCGACGGTCGAGGCGAAGGCCAGGATCATCGACTGGCTGGAAGCGAACGGCAGCGGCCAGCGTCAGGTCAACTACAAGCTGCGCGACTGGCTCTTCGCCCGCCAACGCTACTGGGGCGAGCCGTTCCCGGTCGTGTGGCAGAATGGCCGGCACTCGGTCCTGCCCGAAAGCGAACTGCCCGTGCTGCCGCCGAACCTCGGCGACTACAAGCCCACCGGCACCGGCGAGCCGCCGCTGACCAAGGCGACCGACTGGGTGCGGTACTCCGACGCCGCCACCCGCGAGACCAACGTCATGCCGCAGTGGGCGGGCTCATGCTGGTACTACCTGCGCTTCTGCGACCCGCACAACGACGGGCGCTTCGTCGGCGAGGAGGCCGAGCGTTACTGGATGGGTGGCGGCAAGCCGGGAGGCATCGACCTGTACGTCGGCGGCACGGAGCATGCCGTCCTGCACCTGCTCTACGCTCGCTTCTGGCACAAGGTGCTCTTCGACCGCGGCTACGTCTCGACGCCCGAACCGTTCCAGCGGTTGGTCAACCAGGGACTCATCCTCGCCGAGGACGGCCAGAAAATGTCCAAAAGCCTGAACAACGTCGTCAACCCCGACGAGGTCATCACCGACTACGGCGCGGACGCCCTGCGGCTTTTCGAGATGTTCATGGGTCCGCTGGAACAGACCAAGCCTTGGAGCACCACTGGCGTACAAGGAGTTGCACGCTTCCTCGCACGGGTCTGGCGCTTGGTCATGGAAGAGAACCAAGAGGGCCACTGGCATCTGAGCGACGCCGTGCGCGACCTGCCGCCCACGCCCGCGCAGAACAAGGTGCTGCACGCGACGATCAAGAAGGTCACCGCCGACATCGAGGCGCTGGGCTTCAACACCGCCATCGCGCAGATGATGGTTTGCACCAACGAGTTCA
>CAXTMD010000498.1:0-2889 GCA_964245035.1 uncultured Chthoniobacterales bacterium | reverse complement strand
AACGCTTCCGAGAGCAGATGGTCCAAGACGAAGCGCAGGTCGGCGTCATCTTCGGCGACCACAAAACGAAGCAGAGCGAAGCCGGGGAGAACCTGATGGCCGGGATGACTCTTTGGCACGGTATTGATGTTCTTTCTGACTGTTCGCAGGGCAAGTTTGTTCAAAGGACGCACTGCCTACGTTGAGAGGCGAACGGTCTGGAAGGTCACTCCCTCTCGGGAGCGGCGCTGATCGGAAGCCCGTTCCACCCCGGTCTACCGGGGTGTCACCGGCTCCGACCGTCGTGGAATTTTGACCTCGAACTTCGTGCCTAGCCCAAGCTGGCTCTCCACCCGGATGGTGCCGTGGTGGGCGTCCACGACCGACTTGGCCATCGACATGCCCAACCCCGTGCCGGTCGGTTTGGCGTGCGTGAAGAACGGCTCGAAGATCTTGGCCGCCACTTCCGGCGGCATGCCCTTGCCGGTGTCCTCGATGGTGAACACGAGCCATTCCCCTTCCGGGTACACCGCCAGCCGCAGCCGGCCACCCTGCTTGCCCATCGCTTCTCGGGCATTCTTGATGATGTTGAGCAGCACCCGCTCGAAGCGTCCGAGATCAATTGCCACGTCGCCTTGGTAGTCGATGGCGCGTTCCACCTTGACCCCGTGGCGCGGCAGGTCGTCGAGCGCCTGTTCGTCCAAGCCGGCGAGGAGGCGAGCGATGGGCATCCATTCGATGCGCAAAGGGGCGTTGCCGCCCAGCGTGTAGTCGAGGAGTTCCTGCACCATGGCGAGCATCCGTTCGACCGACTGCTTGATGACCTCGGCCATCCGGCGGTGCATGTCGTCGTGCGCGCGGGTTTCCAGGAGGTCGCACGCGCAGCGGATCGTGGTCAGGGGCGTGTTGAAGTCGTGGATGATGGCCCCGGCCATGCTGCCGACGTGCTGGAGGCGTCCGTCGCGCAGGATCTCGTCGGTGAAGTGCGGATTGGGTCCCGTCACGCGCCGGTGCACCGCGCGCACGAAGTTGAGCGGCACGACGTGCGGGGCCAGGCGCAGGATCTCCTCCGTGTTGGCGTGGTCGATGCGCCCGAGCAGCGAATCCTCGGCCGCCACGGCCCGCACGACGTGCGGCAGGTGGTCGAGCAGCGCCATGTCGCCAAAGAAGTCGCCTGCCGGGACAATGGCGAGGGTCTCTGGTTGATCGGCGTTGCCGGCGGAGTTGCGCACCAAGTTCACGGTGCCAGCCAACACCAGGTACATCGCGTCGGCGGGTTCGCCCTGCCGGAAGATCACCGTGCCGGCGGGAGCGTCCACGATGGCGATCAACGGGGCGATCCGGGCGAGCACGTCTTCGTGGCAGCCCTGGAGCAGACGGTTTTGGCGAAGGGCTTCCTGGTGGTCCATCGAATGGTGACAGAGTGGTTGGGATTGCGACGGCAAAGACGCTCGGCTGTCCGGTAAACGGCTGCCAGCGGGTCAGCGGGCGCGTTTTGGATGGTCTTCGTGCGGCGCGTGACTCGCCTTTTTGATGAGAGACAGAGCAAAGTCCAGGCCCCGTGTCGGGCGTGAGCACTGGGAAGCCGGTTTTCTTCTTCCTTTGGCGTCCGCATCGATGGTTTGGCGGCTGGCCTCGAACGGCGTTGGTCCCGTGAGATTCGACGACGTTTTTTTGCCGGTCGGCACACCGCTCCGACCGGGAACATGGTCTGTGCGGACGGACGATCACCAGGCACGGCGGTGCCAATGTTCGGGTGACGTGCCGCGTGCGTAAGCCACCGCTTTTTCCAGGCGCTGGCGGGTCACGCGTTGGTTGCGGTGCAGCCAGGCGTCGGAGAGTTCGAGACCTGCCAGCGAGTGGTCCGTCTGCGCCGAGAGCCACTCGACAAACGCGGCCTTGTCGGCGAACGACCGGCGCTCGGCCGCCGCGCCCGCCCTCTGGTACAAGAGTTCGTCCAGCGGGAGGAGTTCGCCGTCGTACACGTGGCTGTAGAGGAAAGCGCCGTCCTGGTAGCAAAACCCCGTGCCGCCGTAGTCGCGGTGTCCTTCGGCGATGCGCAGGCCGCGCACGAGCAAGTCAGCCAGCTCGCTGGCCAAGGCCCCTCCGATCGGCTGGGAGGAAAGGTCGTGATCGTTGGCAGACATCGTTGAGTTTGGTGGGAAGTGAGGAGATGTCTACTCCCAACGATCAGTGGCGGGCAACCCGGAACCAAAGCTTCGTCCTTGGCTGGACGGCAGGAAAGCGCGGGGTGAGCTTCCCGCCATGAACCACCCTGATCCCCGGACATCCGGTGCCCTCGACCGCCGCCGTTTTCTGCGACTGGCCGGCGCGATGGGACTAGCCAGCGTCGCCACCGTCCCAGGTACCCTGACGGCGGCCGAGCCAGGAAGCCCCACGCCCGGGGCGAACGAACCGCCAGAGCCGCCCACCGCCTCCTCGCCAAAGAGTACCATGCGTTTGCCGAACATCCCGCCGGACCAGGTGTCTGCCGAACAGCAGCCCCTCTTCGACAAACTGCGCACCGGCATCCAGGAGCATCTCCAGGGCTTCGTGACGCAGAAGCCCGACGGCTCGCTCATCGGCCCATTCAACGCGTTGCTGCACTTTCCCAAGCTCGGCACCCCGGCATGGGACCTCTTCCTGGCGCTGGCGGGTGGTTCCAGCCTGCCCAAGGCAGTACGCGAGACCGTGATCCTGTCCACCGGGGCACGGTACGGCTCGATGTACGAACTCTACTCGCACGAAGCCTTGGCACCGAAGGCGGGATTGTCCGCCGCGAAGATCCGCACCCTGGCGGCTGGCGAACGACCCAGCGACCTGAGCGACGAGGAAGGCATCGGCTACGACGTGGCCGCCGTCCTGCACCGTGGCCACCAGGTGCCGAACACGACCTACCAGGCGGCGGTT
>CAXTMD010000497.1:0-2898 GCA_964245035.1 uncultured Chthoniobacterales bacterium | reverse complement strand
CACGGGATACGTGCGCAGGCCGGGGTCCGCCTCGTCGCGCAAGATGGCGCGGGCGTCGGCCACGACGGCCGCAGTCAGCGCCGCGTCGGCAAGGGAGCCCGCCGGCGCGGCGTTCTCCTCCGCGGAGGCGAGCCAAAGGGTGTCGCCCAAGCGCAGTGCGGTGCTCCCGCCGTCGATCAAGGACGCCAGCACGCCCGGGCGACGCGTTTCCAGGGCGTCGCGCAGGCAGGCCACCGGATCAACCTCGCCGGGGATGGCGCGCAGGGGCTGGATCAGGATGTGGACGATCCCCTGGCAACCCAGGCCGGTGCCGAAGACGATGTCGCTCTCTGCCGTGGTGTCGTAGCGCATGCAGGTGGCGCGGCCGGTGGCCATCGTCTCCAGGGCGCGTTCGCGGGCGTCGTCTTCCAGGCAGCCGCCGCTGATGGAACCGAGGAAATCCGCCCCGACGCTGCTGGCCGGGCCGTGATCCCCAGCCGGCGGCAGCACCAGCATCCGCGCGCCGGGCCGGCGGTAGGTGGAGCCGGAGGTCTTGACCACCGTCACCAGCGCGGCGGGCAGGCCGCGGGCGACGGTTTGCGCGTGGGCTTCGACGATGGCGCGAAGTTCCTTGTGGGCCATGGGGAGGCGGACAAGATAACCCGCCTCGCGCCGGTCCGCGAATCAGCGCGGCGCGGCGATCCAATCGTCGATGCGATGTTCGAGCACGTCCAGCGGCACGGCACCCCCGCCGAGCACGGCGTCGTGGAACTCCCGCACGTCAAACTTGTCGCCCAGCCGGGCCGCCGCGCGGGCGCGCAGTTCCTTGATCTTGAGCTGGCCGATCTTGTAGGCGAGCGCCTGCCCGGGCCACGCGATGTAGCGGTCCACCTCGTTGGTCACATCGTTCTCGGTCTTGGGCGCGTTGTCCAGGAAGTAGTCGATGGCCTTCTGGCGGTCCCATTTGTAGTAGTGGATGCCCGTGTCCACGACCAGCCGCACGGCGCGCCACATCTCGTAGGTCAGTTCGCCGAACTTGGCGTAGGGGTCGTTGTACTCACCCATCTCCTCGCCCAGGAACTCCGAGTACAACGCCCAGCCCTCGACGTAGGCGGTGTAACCGTTCCCGTAACGGCGGAACTTGGGCAGTTCGCCCAGTTCCTCGGCGCGGGCGATTTGCAGGTGGTGGCCCGGGACGGATTCGTGGAGGGCGAGGGCGGTCATTTCCCACTTGGGCCGGGTTTCGGGCTTGTAGAGGTTGACGCAGAACATTCCCGCCCGCCCGGCCGCCGCCGAGCCAGGCCGGTAAAACGCCGTGTACGTGTCCGGGGCGATGGCCTCGGGGATCGGTTCGACGCCGTAGGGCAGCCGTGGCAGGGTTTTGAACAGGCGCGGCAAAAGCGGATCGGTGGTCTTGGCCTGGACCTTGTAGGCGCGCAGGAGGTCGTCGCGGTTGGTGTAAAAGAACTGCGGGTCCGTGCGCAGGAACTTGAAGAACTCCGGCAGCCCGCCCTGGAAGCCGACGCGGGTTTTGAGCGCCTCCATCTCGCCGCGGATGCGGGCGACCTCGTTCAGGCCGATCTGGTGGATTTGCTCGGGCGTGAGGTCCGTGGTGGTGTGCTGCCGGGCGAAGTACGCGTAGGCTTCCCCGCCGTTGGGCATCTGCCAGATGCCGACCCCGTCGTAGCAGGCGGGGAGGTATTCCTTGGTGAAGAAATCCTGGAACTGCCGGTAAGCCGGGATCACGCCGTCGGCGATGGCGTGGCGGGCACGTTCGTCGAGCGCCTTGGCGTCCTCGGGCGAGAGGCCGGCGGGTGCCTTGAAGGGGCGGTAAAACGGGCTGTCCTCCGGCTTGTCCACGAGCTGCTTGGCGACCTGTCCCGGGATGCGTGCCATGACCACCTTGGGCTGGAGGATGTGTTCCTCCATGCCCTGGCGCATCAGGGCGGTGGTCTGTTCGATGAGCGCGGGCAGCTTCTCCAAACGCGCGCACCAGTCCTCGTAGTCCTTCTTTTTGGCGAAGCGCAGGTTGGTGAGCAGGTCGTCGGCGTCCTGCACGCCGCCCTGCTGGCTGATCGGAGCGAGGAAGAAGCGGAAGCGGTAGCCGTCGATCTCGGTCTGGAGGTTGCGCCGGTAGAGGTCGAAATTGAGCTGGTCGGCCGGGCTGAGCGCCCCGCGGTCGATGGCCTGGAGCCGCGCCAGCGCGTCTTGGTCGTGCACGTGGCCGGCCTCGATGGCGGCGAGCGACTGGTCTTCCCAGCGGTCGTTGAAGCGTTCGTCGCCGATGCTGGAGGCCCAGGTCGGGTTGTGCTCCATCGTGTAGTCCCACTCGGCGGCGAGGAACTCGGCGAGGGCCTTCGGAGCGTCGGCGGCGGAGGCGGAGGTGGCCATGAGGCAGAAGGCAGCGGCGGCGAGTGCGGACAACAGGCGGTGGGCGACCATGGCGGCAGAGGTACTCCGTGCTTTTGCGTTTTGCATTCGGCGTTTTGCACTTTTTAGTCAGGGGGTGTCCTCTGCCTTCCAAATCCGCCCGGCCACTCCCGCCGACGTGCCGCTCATCCTCGCCCTGATCCGCGAACTCGCCACCTTCGAGCGCCTCGCCCACGAGGTCGTCGGCGACGAGGCCTTGCTTGCACGCCACCTGTTCGGCCCCCGGCCGGCGGCAGAGGTGCTGCTGGCGTTTGCCGGAGACGGCGCGCCGGCGGGCTTTGCGCTGTTCTTCCAGAATTTTTCCACCTTCCTCGCCCGGCCGGGCATCTACCTGGAGGATTTGTTCGTCCGGCCGGAGTTCCGGGGACACGGCCTGGGCCGCACGCTCCTGCAACGCCTCGCCGGCCTGGCGCTCGCACGCGGCTGCGGACGTTTCGAGTGGGCCGTGCTCGACTGGAACGAAAACGCTATCGGCTTCTACAAGAAACT
>CAXTMD010000496.1:0-2915 GCA_964245035.1 uncultured Chthoniobacterales bacterium | reverse complement strand
CTGTTTGTGCTCACGATGTTCTTGGAGGCGCTCAACGCCGCCTTCTACCTGCTGGCCGGCAAGATCACCTGGCCGCCGGACAGCCAGATGCTCTTTGGCGATACTCGTTTGGTGCTGCCGCTCGACGCGATCCGCCTCGCGTTGGTGTGCACGTTCTTCGCCGCGTTGTGGGCGGGCTGGGGTTGGCTGCGTTACCTGTTGGCCACGGTGGATTTTCTCTCGGGCCTGTGGCTGGTCGTGGGCATGATCGCTTCCGCCCAAGCTGCTCCCCGGTTGAGGGCTTTCCAAGTCGCCGACGCGCCGATCTACTCGCGCGTCGAGTCGTTGCCAAAGATGGCGCTCGGCATTGTCTACCTGGCGACGGCCGCCTACGTCGTTTTCTCCGTGGATTTGCAGGAGTTCCTCGCGCACCGCCGTGTCCGGGGTCGGATCGGGTCGGCGCTGCTCGTGACTTTGGGGGCGTACGGGTGCCTGGCGCTCATCCTCGGCGCGCAGCCCCTCTACAATCTCTGGCTGCACACCCAGCGTCTCGGCGCCATCGCCTTCGGCGAGGATACCCTGCGGACGATGGCCGACGGCTGGTCGTCCGACAGCATCAACGACCGCCTCGACCCCGAGTTCGCCCAGTTTTTCACGCCGGACAGCCGCCGGGCGACCTTTGCCGGCCTCCGAAATCTTGGCCCGCTGCGCCAGCCGCACTCAGCCCTGCTGACCGTCCTGACCACCACGGAGTCGCATCCGCTGCAAAACATCGTGCCCGCTCCGTTGGACATCCGGACAACCTTGTCCCGGGACGGCACCGGCTTCCAGTTGTGGTCGCGCTACAGCACGACCGGCGCGGAGTACGAGCACGGGACGGTGCGTTTTGGCCTCGACCTGAAGCGCGACCTGTTCGGGCCATGGAAAATCGTGGGGCTGGACGCCGTCACGGTTCGCCTGGACCCGCCGTCCCCAGCCGCGCCCGCGACTCCACCCACTAACCCAGCAGCGACTCTAGTTCCTCCAACCGGCGGCTGAACAGGTCCAGCGCCGCGTCCACCGGCGCGGGCGTGGACAGGTCGACCCCGGCCTTCTGCAGCGTTTCGAGCGGGTACTCGCTGCCGCCGCTTCGCAGAAAGCCGAGATAAGCGGTCAGGTCGGACGCGCCGCCGCGGAGCACCTTTTGCGACAGCGCCACCGCCGCCGAGATGCCCGTGGCGTACTTGTACACGTAGAAGGCGTTGTAGAAGTGCGGAATGCGCAGGCACTCGATGTCCAGTTCCGGGTCGAGTGCGAAGTCCGGTCCGAAGTACGCCTCCAGCAACCCGTGGTAGGTCGCGCGGAAGGAGTCCAGCGTGAGCGGCTCGCCCGCCTCCTCCATCGCGTGCACGATCTTTTCGAACTCCGCGAACATCGTCTGTCGGTAGAGTGTGCCGCGCAGGTCATCGATCTGGCGGTTGATGAGGTAGGCACGCATGTTGGGGTCGTCGGTGCGCTCCAGCAGGTGGTGCGTGAGCAGTTCCTCGTTGAAGGTGCTCGCCACCTCAGCCAGGAAGATTGGGTAGTCGTAATCCTGGTACGTCTGCGCCCGCTGTGAATGCCAGGTGTGCATCGAGTGGCCGGCCTCGTGGGCCAAGGTGTACACGTCGGTGAACACGTCGGCCTTGTAGTTCATCAGGATGTACGGCGGGTTGCCGTAGCTGCCGCTGGAGAACGCTCCGCTGCGCTTGCCCTTGGTCTCGTAGCGGTCGCACCAGCGCCCACGCGTGAGCCCCTCCTCCAAGGTGCCGACGTACTCGTCGCCGAGCGGCGCGAGCGCGTCCACGACCAGCCGCGTGGCCTCGTCGAAGGACGTGTTCTTCTGCACGTTGGCGACCATCGGCACGTAGGTGTCGTACTGGTGGATCTCGTCGAGCTTGAGCACGCGGCGGCGCAGGGCGTAGTACCGGCGCAGCGGCGCGAAGTGCGCGTGGACGGAGGCGATTAGGCTGTCGTAGATGCTGACGGGGATGCGGTCGGAAAACAGCGCGGCCTCCAGCGCCGACGGGTAGCGGCGCGCGCGGGCGTAGAACACGTCCTTCTTCACCGAACTGCTCAGCGCCGACGCCAGCGTGAACCGGTGGTCGCCGAACTCCCGGTAGAACTGGTGAAACGCCGCCTTGCGCAACGCCGGGTCCTGCTTGTTGAGGAACGACGCGTAGCTGCTCTGCGACAGCTCGACCTCGCGGCCGGCCTCGTCGCGGATCGTGCCGAACTTCATGTCCACGTTGGTCAGCTGCCCGAACGTCTCGCGGTGCCCCGACAGCGCCGCGGAGCCGAGGGCCAGGAGACGCTCCTCGTTTTCCGAGAGGATGTGCGGCCGGAAACGGCGCATTTTCTCCAGGCGCGTCTTCCACGGAGCCAGCGCCGGTTCGGCGAGCAGGCCGCGAAACGCCTCGTCTGGGATCGCCTGGACCTCCGGCTCAAAGAACGCGCTGGCTTCGCCGATACGGGTCAGGAGGTTGCGAAGCTGCGCTTCACGCGCGAGAAAATCGGGATTGCTGCCGTCCTCGCTGGTTTGCAGGGAGGCGTAGGAGTAAAGGCGTTCGATTTTGAGGGAGAGTCCTTTGTCGAATTCCAGCGCGCCGAGGAGATCCTGCGCCGTACGGCCGAGCCGGCCCTTGTAATCGCCCAGCCGGCCGTAGTCGGCGCGCACGGTGTCAAGGTCGGCCTGCCACGCGGCGACATCAGGATAAAGCGGCGCGAGGTCCCAGGTGTCAGCCGCGGGGATCTCCGCGCGTGTGGGCACGGTGCGCGCCCCGGCGGTGTTGTCGTCTTCTTGCTTGTGGAAAATCATGGCAGGCGAAAGATTGGAGACCAAACGATAAGGGAGAAAAGACGGTTTTCCACGTCGGCTTTGGTGTTCTCAGCCGGCCGCCGGCTCCTTGCACTTGATG
>CAXTMD010000495.1:0-2927 GCA_964245035.1 uncultured Chthoniobacterales bacterium | reverse complement strand
CGGGCCGGACACTGTCATCCTGCAACTCAGCAACCCCGAACTTGAACAATCCGTGCTCGACGGCGACGCGGCCGTCGTCGCCGCGCAGGCTAAACTCAACAGCATGCGCGCGCAGTTGGAGGGCACCGCGCTCGAACGCCAGAGCGCCTTCGCCCACGCGCAAGGCGACCGCGACACGGCCATCGCGCAGGTGCAAGTCAACGAGAAGCTGGCCGACAAGGGCCTCATCGCCGAAGTGGAGCTGAAGAAATCCCGCATCTCCGCCAAGGAACTCACCGACTGCTGCGAGATCGAGCGCCAGCGCGTGGATTTCACCCGCCAGTCTGTCGCGCCGCAACTCGCCGTCGCACAGGGCGAACTCGACGGCGCGAAGGCCCAGGCCACGTTGCGCCACGGCCAACTCGACGCCCTCCAGGTGCGCGCGGGCATGGCCGGCGTGCTCCAGATCGTGCCCGTAGAAGTGGGGCAGCGCATCACCGCGGGCACCAACGTCGCGCGCGTCGCCGACCCGGCGCGGCTCAAGGCGCAAGTCAAAATCCCCGAGACCCAGGCGCGTGACATCCAGCCCGGCCAGCCCGCCGACGTGGACACCCGCAACGGGATCGCGCAAGGCCACGTCGCGCGCGTCGATCCCTCCGTACAGGCGGGCACGGTGCTCGTGGACATCACCTTCGGCGACACGCCGCTGCCCCGCGGCGCGCGGCCTGACCTGAGCGTCGAGGGCACCGTCGAACTCGAACACATCGACGACACGCTCGTCGTCGGCCGACCCGCGTTCGGGCAGGAGGAGGGCACGGTCAACGTCTACCGCCTGACGCCCGACGGCAGCGAGGCGGTCCGCACCAAGGTCAAGCTCGGACGCGGCTCGCTCAGCACGGTGGAGGTGCGCGAAGGACTCCAGGCCGGCGACCAGATCATTCTGTCCGACACCAGTAATTCAGACAAAAACAGCGAAGTGATCCGTTTGGATTAGCAAAAGCCATGAGCACCGAAAGTCCCATCCTCATCCATCTCGACGGAGTGAAGAAAGTGTTTCTGACCGACGAGGTGGAAACCCACGCGCTCGCGGGCATTTACCTCGACATCCGGCAGGGCGAATACGTGTCCATCGCGGGGCCGTCGGGCTGCGGCAAGAGCACGCTGTTGTCCATCCTCGGGTTGCTCGACTCGCCGACGGAAGGGGCGTACCGGCTCAACGGCCACCCGGTGGAGGGTTTGTCGTTCGCCGACCGCGCGCGGCTGCGCAACCGCGAGATCGGTTTCATCTTCCAGAGCTTCAACCTGATCGGCGACCTGTCGGTGGCCGAGAACGTGGAACTGCCGCTGACGTACCGCGGCGACGTGGGCAGCGCCGAGCGCAAACGCCGCACGGCCGAGGCGCTGGACCGCGTCGGCATGAGCCACCGCGGGCGGCACTTGCCCAACCAACTTTCTGGCGGCCAGCAGCAGCGCGTGGCCGTGGCACGCGCGCTGGCGGGCAGCCCGAGCGTGCTGCTGGCCGACGAGCCGACGGGCAACCTCGACAGCCGCAACGGTGAGGCCGTGATGGGGCTCCTGGGGGAATTGCACGCGGGCGGGGCGACGATTGTGATGGTCACGCACGACGACCGCTACGCGCACCGCGCCGACCGGACGGTGCACCTCTTCGACGGCCGCGTGGTGGACGACCAGAACTCCCAGGCACCGGCCAGCGAGCCCGCGGCGCTCATCGCGTGAGCGCCATGGGCGAGGACGCGGATGCCTGGTTCCGGCTGGCGGGTTGGTTCGCCACGCCAGCGGGACGTGCCTTGGAACGGCGGCTGCGAGCGAACACGCCGCAGGCGCATCCAAACCGACGGGTCCTGACGCCTCTCCGAGGCGTCCGTAGAATCGGGTCGGAAAAGACGTGCCTGCCCAGCGACGTGCCGCTTCTGCCAATCCAATCTACGGACGCCTCGGAGAGGCGTCAGGACCCGTCGGTGACGACCGGCCGCGGCGCGGCCTGACCGGAAACCATCCCGCAAAATGACCACGCTCCTCCAAGATCTCCGCCACAGCCTGCGTTCGCTGGCGCGCCAGCCGCTTTTCACCGGCATGGCCGCCGGGTCGCTGGCGCTGGGCATCGGGGCGAGCACGGTGATCTTCAGCGTCGTTTACGCGTTGCTGCTGCAGCCCCTGCCTTACCAAGATCCGGGCGCGCTGGTCCACATCGGTGCGCGGGACCCAGCGGACCCGAACGAAGAAGGACTCTCGGGCCTCGCGCCGGAAGTGCTCGACCGCTTGAAGCACGATCCGGACACGGGCATCGCCACCGTGGGAGCTTTCGCCTACGACTACGCCAACCTCACGGGCGTGCCGACCCCTGCGCAACTGACCGTCGGCCTCGTCACCGCCGATTATTTCCGCGTCTATGGGGTGAGCGCTGCCCAGGGACGCTGGTTTGAGGAGGCTGACGGCCGCGCCGGCGCGCCGGCGGTGGCCATCGTGAGCGACCACCTGTGGCGCACGCAGTTTCACGCCGACGAAAGCCTCGTGGGCAAGACGATCATCCTCAACGACCGGCCCCGGACGGTGGTCGGCATCATGGGCGCGGACTTCAAGAACTTCCTCACCGGCTGCGAGGTCTGGCTGCCGCTGACCGCGGGGAGCCCCGAGCTGGCTCCGGGCACGTCGCGGCGTTACGTCACCACCGCCCGGGTGGAGGCCGGGAGCCGCCAGGTGCTGGCCGCCTACCTGGCGACGCTCTCGGGCCGCCTCGCCCAGAACGATCCGTCCCGCTACAAAGACTGGCACCTGAAGTTCCGGCCGCTCGCCGGGACCATCCTCATCGGGGCCGCCGCGACGCGTGCACTCTGGCTGCTGCTCGGCGCGGTGGGCTGCGTGCTGCTGGTCACCTGCGCCAACGTGGCGAACCTCCAGCTCGTGCGCGCGGCGGCCCCGATGAGGGT
>CAXTMD010000494.1:0-2944 GCA_964245035.1 uncultured Chthoniobacterales bacterium | reverse complement strand
GTCCTGATGGCTCTCCGCCCCGCTCCCGGGATTGGGTTGGATGAGCGTTGTGCGCTCGTTGCGCCTCGCCGGAAAATCTAGGGAGCGGCTCAGAGAGCCATCAGGACCATTCGGACGAACGGCTGCTCCGCAGCCTGACCGGAAGTTATGCCTCGGCCAGCGTCGCGAGCTTCAGAACGGTGTTCCAGTTGCGGCCCGTGCCGCGTGTGCCCAGCTTGGCGTCCAAAAGCGCACTGGTGAGCTTGGATTCGCCGATCCCATGCGCGCTGTAGTCGATGTACAACTGCCGTCCGTCGACGTGGATGACCTCCGGTCCCGGGTGCGCCGCACGCAGGGTCGCGACGGCTTCCGCGTTGGGAGCGGCTTTCAGGCAGGAGACGATGAGGTGACCGGGGCGGACGGCGGCGAGTTCGGGCAGGGGATTGGCGGCGATCAACGCGCGCCACTCGGCCGCCGTGCGCACGTGCAGGTCCGTCCGCAAGCCCAGCCGCCGGGCGAGTTCCGTTTCGAGGAGAGCTTCGAGCGCGGCCGGGTCGTCTCGCGGTCGGTGCGAAAGACGACGTTGCCGCTGTTGAGCAGCGTGCGAACCTCGGCGAACCCCAAGTCCACGAACGCCGTCCGCAGATCGGCCATCGGCACTTTCTGCTTACCACCGACGTTCACGCCGCGCAGCAGGGCGAGATAGGAGTTCGTGCTCATGGCTCCAGTTCGCCCCACACCGGCTCCTCCAACTGCAACGCGGTATCGTCGAGGTCGCTGCGGTTGATCGCACCGAGGTCCGCCGACACGTCCGACCATGCGCGCAGGCGCACGGTGACCTGGTCGCCCGCGCGCAGCCGCGCCGCCGGCGTCCAGACGTTGTCGCGCATGCTCCAGAGGTAGGCGAGCGCCTGGAGCGAACCACCGCCCGCGTTCTTGCCCGTCGTGGGCAGGTTCAGGTCGGTCAGGTGCACGGTCAGAATGTGGTCCTTGTAGGGCACGCTGCCGGGCAGCGGCACCGGCGAAACGCTCTCGACCGTGCCGGTCAAGAGGTAGCTGTCACCCGGCTTGGGGCTGAAGAAGTGGGATTCCGGCGCCTGGCCGAGCTTGAGCGGGATGAGCTTCCAGTTGCCGGCGGAAAGTTCGCGGGAGGCAAATTCCCAGACCACGAGCGTCTTGCCCGCGAGCCGGTCGCGTCCGCGGGTGAGTTCGCGGGCAAGAAGTTCGCGGGTGGCGAAAGCGCCGTCGCTGTTGCGCAGGATGGCGTCGAGGGGTTTGCCGAGGGCGTAGGAGAGGTGTTCGGCGAACCCGGCGGATTCGCCCCAGCCCATGCCTTCGAGCGAATAGATGTTGGAGAAGCTGTCGCCGAGCAGCAGCGTGTCAGCCGATGGCGTGGCGCGCCACGGAGCGTTGCCGACGTTGACTTGATGGATCGTCACCGTTTGAGGTTGGTAGACGGTCTGATCGGCGGGAAGTTTGAGCATGAGCGCGATGTCGCCCAGCGACGAAATCTTCCTTTCGGCGAGTGTGAAGTTAGAACTCGGTTTCGCCTGCGGATCGAGGGTTTGTGCCAGCAAGTGGGCGACAAACTCCATGCTCTCAGGCCGCCAATGCGTATCCGTTCTCAAGTACTGCGGCGAAAAAGGGAGATTCTCATTGTCTCTAGCCTTTATTAACGTGTCGGTCGGATCGAACACCCGCACCCCTTCTTTCTCCAAGCGCGCCTTGAACTCCGCGAAGGATGGGTTTTGCAGCGCCTCTTCTTTGGCGTCAGGGGACAGCATCACGCCGTCGATCACCGGCTTGACCGGCACGGGGAACACCACCAGTTCGATGCCGCGTGCCTTGAGTTGGTCGCGGAAATCCAGGATCGCCGGGATTGGGTTTGCCCGGACCTTGCTGTTCTGGCCGCGTTTTGCGATCTGCTCGGGATCAAGGAACGGCGGGCCGAGCGCGTACTCCACGTCAGGCCGGTAGAACAGCCAGCCCCAGCCGAGGCGGCCCGGGTATGCCTGCTCGTTGCCAGCCCCGAGACGGGTCAAGACATTCTGCACGTGCGGCAGCAGCCAGCGCGAGATGATGGAGCCCTTTTCCATCCCCTTCTCGAAATCCTTGATGTCGCCGGCCTGCGGCGCGAGGTTCCAGAAGTCCGCCGGGTGACGCGCGGCGCGCACTTTTTCCCACTTGGGCAGTGTGTGGATCACATCGAAGGAAGGCAGTCCGCGACCCGCGCGCAGTTCCGCGACGAACTGCAGGATGGCAGGCACCGTGATTGTCAGCAAAAACACCGCGATCAGCCCCCGCAGCGCGCCGGGGCCGAACGCCGTGCCCTTGAGGTCGCGTTCGGCGACCGCCTCGCGGTCGAGATGGCGGTTGCGGCGCTCGCGCAACGGCGGTTCGTCGTAGCGTGGCAGCGAGTGCTCCGGCTCGCGCGGCCGGTCTGTTTCCGGGACGGCCATTTAGAAAATGAAGTAGATGAATGGATTATACTCCTGCGTGGCGAGAACGACCAGCGCCAGCCAACCGAGCGCGAGGCATACGGTGGCCCGCGGCAGGGTCAGCCGCTGCGTCCATTCCCAGGTCTGCGGCGCGAACCACACCACGACGGCGGCGATTCCTAGCGACAAGAGGTAATAGGGGCGGTAAAGCACCCCGGCAACCAGCGAAGCACCCGGCTGCGGGTGACCCGCGCCGAACATGCTCGCCAGGTAGCGCCCCGCGTGCGGCAGATCCACCGCGCGAAAAAAGACCCATCCGAGCAGCACCACCACGAACACGACGCCCACCCACACCACGCGCGGTGCCGCGAGCGGGTAGCGGATCGTGCCGTCGGGCTGCCGGAAGAATCTTCTCTCAAACGCCAGCATTCCGCCGTGCAGGCCGCCCCAAATCATGAAGTTCCACGAAGCGCCGTGCCACAGGCCGCCGAGCAGCATCGTCACGATCAGGTTGCGGTAGGTGGCGA
>CAXTMD010000493.1:0-2970 GCA_964245035.1 uncultured Chthoniobacterales bacterium | reverse complement strand
AAGAACGACTTCCTAGCAACGCTCTTTAATGAACTGCAAACGTGACTAACCTCTATACCTGTACAGGCCAGCGATCTGTACAACGACTCGAGTTGGTAAGCTGCCCGTACCGCCTAGTATGCCGCGGCCTAGTTGGTACGGGTGTTTGCCCCCGTCGAGGAAGAATTAGACTGACCTTGCCCACCAGGGTTGGCATTCGGGTTTGTCGGAACACCGCTACTGTGATGAAGTTGACCACTTTGCGCATTTTGGCTGCCACCTGCCGTGTCGGAACAACCGCTTAGCGCGAGGCAGGTCGCAGTGAGAAGAGCGAAGAAGAAAGAACGAAGGAATGTTAGCACACTGAACTATCGTACCAAGTAAGTATCTTGGTGGTGATAATTTACAGGATTCGTGCATCTCACTTTTTTTCCATCGACTCCCATTCGCGAGGCGAACCGTTCGCTGCCAGGCAAACTTCCAAGGCCAAGACGATCACAGGCATTAGCCCTCCACTGTAGACTGCTCTGCTTCCGAGTCGAAGAGCCGCAATGCCTTGCCGATCTCGCGCGCTTGTTCCCAAGGAATCGAAAAGTTTAAAGCGAGAGGATTATCTCCAGGCTTTTCTTTGCCTGTGCGACAATCCAGCATCAACACCACACCATCAGGGTGTCCCTGCACTTCGTGGTGGATAATTTTGTAAGTTTCATTCATGGCTCGGAGTAGATCCTTCGTCACTTGGCCAGCGCGATCTCTACGCGGCGGTTCAACTCGCGGTCCCGAGGGTTCGAGTTGTCCGTAATTGGATAAGCTTCCCCGAAGTTCGCGGTGGCAATGCGGGCGGCATCAATGCCGGCACCGGTTAGGGCGCTTTTCACCGTGTCCACACGCTTTTGGGTGAGCTGCTTGTTCAAGTCGACCGAACCGGAGTTGTCGGTGTAGCCGGTTAGAGACACCCGCGCGGAGGGGTTCGCCTGCAAGTAGGCGACGACGGCGTTCAACGTGCCCAGAGCCGTTGCGTTGAGCGTTGTGGTGTTTGCGTCGAAGTTCAGAACCGCTTTACCCGCGTCGCTGCTGATCGCGTTTGCGGTAAAGGGATTAGCTACGGCGGTGCTGGTGCCGCGCGCCGCGTCGGTGGCAGCAGGCGTGTCGGTGACGGGTCCAAGAGCAGCATCTGCGGTACGATCCGCATCCCGTCGGTGGCAAAAGGGCAGGAGCAACAAGGGGATGAGCAGCAGAAGCAAGTACCACAAGGGATTGAAGCGGCGGCGTTGGGTACTGCCATTCACGGGTACAGCGGCGGTGTCGTCCGCGTTTCGATGGTTGGGATCGTTGGTCATAAGGTCGACGTTGTTTTAGGTTTCTCGGGCTGAGATGACTGCGAAAATGCGGGATTAAAAGAGGGTCGATGGATCGTGTTTAGCACGGTGATCAAACTGACCGATATAAGTACGTCAACTTAGCTAAAGAAACGGGGACGGACGAAGGTTGTCTCGTCCGTCCCCGTGGGGTTTAGCTGACTGGATTTGCCCTGCTTAGCCGCGTGCTGCGTGCGGGGTCACCGTGGTGATCTCCTGCATGTCACGCGGTGTGGCGGTGCGGCCACCAAGAGCGGCTGCGATGGCTCCGAGCAGCAGAGCCAGCGAGGCGGCCAGTCCACCCTTGGCGGCACCCTGGCGGGCGGCATCTGCGGCGGCCAAAGCCTTTTGCTTGGCTTCTTCCTTGAGCTGCTGGGCCTTGGCTTTGGCCTGCTCGTAGGTCTGCTGGTAGTTGTTGACGATTTGCTCCGCCTCCGGGCGGCTCTTGCCGGTGCGACTCATGATCACGTTGACCAACGCCTCGCGGTTCTTCGCCTGGTCGGCCACATCTTGGTTCTCACCAAAGACCTTGTTGACCAACCCCTTGATGTCCGTGTTCGCGGCGTTGGGGTCCTGCGAGGCATTCTGGGCTGTGTTCTGAGCTTGGCCAGCGACGTTTTGCGCGCGGTTCTGCAGGCTGTCGGGCTGGAGCGCGGGCATGCCAGTCTGACGCAGCAACTGATCCACCTGACCTTGGATGTCAGAGGTGTCGATGCCGCTTTGCTGGAGTTTGTCCTTGGCCGCGTCCACCAGTCCCGGCGCCGCACCGCTCGCCGCCGAAGTAGCCTTGGACACCACCGAAGAAACGAGGCTGCCCGCCCCGCCGATCAAGCTGCCCAGACCGCTGGTCAGCAGGTAGAAGCCGAGCAGGCTGGTCAACCCAAAGGTCACCAGTCCGTGCAGCATAGAATCCTGCTTGCGCGGCATCCCAGCCAGGCGCGCGGCGACGTAGCCGCCGGTGAAGAGCGAGATCAGCACGCTGAGCAGCGTCCAGATCGCGGCGCCCACGCCGAGGCCACCGACGGGGTTGTCGCTGTAGGGGTTTGCCGCGCTCGCGCCTAGGCCCAGGCCGAGCAACGAGAAGGCAAGCTGTGCCACCAGCGCCATGACGGCCCCGGCGAAGATCGCCCCCCACGAGATGCGGGTGTGGGCGTGAGCGTGAGAGGACATCGGCACCGCCGTGTCTAACGAATGGTGGGTGTGCGCCGGAGCCGTCGTAGTCTCCCGGTAAGAGGTGGTTTCCACGGGTCCACCGTTGGTGGAGGTTGTGGGTAGATAAGGATCGTTGTTTGCCATGATCAGAATGGAATGAGTTGCTGCGGGTAGTAGTTGGGCAGCGATCAGCGGCCCTTCGGCTGGTCGGTCTTCACTTCCGTTTTGCCGTCGCGGACGACTTCCACGTCTTCCTTGCGCACGGTGTCACTCACCATCTGGGTCTCGGAGGTGGATGTTTTGTTCAGGCGCACGGCACCTGTCACATGAGCTTCCTTGGACACCACGGCTTCTTCACGAGTCAGCGGCACATCGATGGTCTCCTCTTGGAAGGAACCAACGGTGCTCGCATCGCGCACATCGCCGACGGCCACGCGCTCGATGGTCACGTCGTCGTGGTGCAACTCAACGGGCACGTTGA
>CAXTMD010000492.1:0-2974 GCA_964245035.1 uncultured Chthoniobacterales bacterium | reverse complement strand
GCCTTCGAGCGTTTGCTCGCCAAACAGGTGCCTGGCCTGGACCTGGAGATCATCGTCGTCGAGAGCGCCTCCACCGATGGCACGCGCGAGATCGTGCGGCGGTACGCGGGCCACCCGCGCGTGCGGATCGTCTGGCAGGACCGCGCGCGGGGCAAGGGCCACGCCGTGCGCGCCGGCCTGGCGCAGGCGCGCGGCGACTACGTGCTTATCCAGGACGCCGACCTGGAGTACGACCTGGAGGACTACGAAGCGCTCTTGCAACCGCTCGTCGACGGCCGGGCGGCGTTTGTGCTCGGGGCGCGCCACGGGGGCGCGGCCTGGAAGATGCGCCAGTTCTCGGGCCAGCCGCTGCTGAGCGCGGCGCTGAACCTCGCGCACCTCTTCTTTCGGGGGTTGATCAACGTGTGCTTCGGCACGCGCCTGCGCGACCCGTTCACGATGTACAAGGTGTTTCGCCGCGATTGCCTGTGCGGGCTGCGTTTCGAGTGCGACCGCTTCGACTTTGATTTCGAGATCGTGCTAAAGTTTTTGCGCAAGGGCTACCGGCCGCTGGAGATCCCGGTCAACTATCGCTCGCGCTCCTTCGCCGAGGGCAAGAAGGTGTCGTGCGTGCGCGACCCGTTGACGTGGCTGCGGGCGCTGGTGAAGTTCCGTCTGGTCGGCCTGGACCCGCTGACCGAGTTGGCGCGCCAACGCCGGACCGCGCCGTGACGGCCCCGTCGGCGACGGAGCACCCGACCGTCCACACCGAAAAGCGCGTATCTCCTTCCAGGAGATCCCACCATGAGCAAAGCATTTGTTCCCTACACCGACGCGGTCGAGCAGGTTCACCCCGACGAGCAGAAAACGTTCGACGACCTCGCCGCGACGATGCGCGACATCATGCACAAAATCGGCGACCGCCAACGCCACACCACGCGCGCCGTGCACGCCAAGAGCCACGCGCTGGTCAAGGCGCAACTGACGGTCAAGGACGATCTGCCCGAGCCGTTGCGCCAGGGGCTTGCCGCGCAGCCGGGCCGCTACGGCGCCATCCTGCGTTTCTCCACCAACCCAGGCGACATCCTCTCCGACCACATCTCCTCGCCGCGCGGTCTGGCGATCAAGATCGTCGGCCTGGAAGGCGAAAAAGTGCCCAACCACGCCGGGCAGGTGACGCAGGACTTTCTGCTGGTCAACGGACCGGTGTTCGACACGGCGGACGCCGCCGGCTTCCTCAAGAACATGCAACTGCTCGACAAGCACGCCAACGACCCCGAGGCGCTCAAGCAGGCGGTGTCCACCGCGTCGCGCATCGGCGAGAACGTGCTGGAAACCGTGGGGCTGAAAAGCGCCTTCCTCAAAGGCTTCGGCGAACCGGCCAATAATCCGTTAGGCGAGACGTACTACAGCCAGGCGCCGTTGCGCTGGGGCGGCTACTTCGGCAAGGTGGGCCTCTTCCCGGTGTCGGCGAACCTGCGGGAGTTGTACAAAAAAGGGTTGCCACACGCGAGCGAGTGGAACGCGTTGCGCGACGAGTTCAGCCGCTTCTTCAGGGAGGAGGGCGAAGCAGGGTGGGAACTGCGCGTGCAACTCTGCACCGATCTGCAAAAGATGCCGGTCGAGGACGCCCACCAGGAGTGGGACGAAAAGGAGAGCCCCTATCTGGCGGTGGCCACCGTGACGGCCACTTCGCAGGAAATCTACTCGGACGCCCGCCGCGTGTTCGTCGACGAAAAGATCGCCTTCAACCCGTGGCAGGCCCTGGCCGCGCACCGTCCGTTGGGCAACATCAACCGCGCACGATTCCAGGCCTACGCCATGTCCACCAAGTTCCGGCACGCGCGCGAGGGCCGGAACCGGGTCGAGCCCAGGTCCATCGACGAGTTGCCCGATTGAAGGGTGGATGGCACGCGCATGGTGGGGGGCGTGCCGTCGATGATTCACGGCGCGTCCGGGTTGATGAGCATGTACCCCACCGCGCGCACGGTGCGGATGAAACGTGGGTTCTTCGGGTCGTCGCCCAGCTTGCGGCGCAGTGACCAGATGTGCACGTCGATGGAACGGTCCAGCCCGTCGTAGAGTCGTTCGCCCAGAGTCTCGATGAGGTGTTCGCGCGTGCGCACCCGGCCCCGGGCACGGGCGAGGCTTTCCAGCAGGTTGAATTCCAGGGCTGTCAGCTTGAGCGGCGTCTCGCCGAGCACCGCCGTGCGCGAGGCGGGCTGGATGCGCAACGGTCCGACGACGAGTTCGGCGTCCTCGACCTCGCCCGGCGGGTTCGCCGTCGTTGAGGTCGTCTTCCTCCGGGTCACGGCACGCAGGCGCGCGAGCAGTTCGCGCGAGGAAAACGTCTTGGGCAGGTAGTCGTCCGCGCCGAGTTCCAGGCCCACGATGCGGTCGGTCTCCTCGCCGCGCGCGGTTAGCATGAGCACGGGCACGTCGCTCTTCTGGCGCAGGCGGCGCAGCACCTCGAAGCCGTCCAGACCGCCGGGCAGCATCACGTCCAGGATCACCGCCTGGAAGCGGTCTCCGCCCAGCGCACGCTCCAGGCCCGCCGGGCCGTCGTGCGCGATCAACGTCTCGTAGCCGAGCGGCGCGAGGTAGTCGCGGATCAACTCGCCGAGTTCGCGGTCGTCGTCGATGACGAGCAGTTTCATGCCGTGGGGAAGTCTTAACGGTGTCTTAACAATTTTTCCCGCCCCTGCAAATACGGGCTTAACAGAGCGGTGGCACCGTGGGAAAAGCTTACACCCAACTCCACCCGCCACCCAAATGAACCTGTTCAAACCGACCACGCTCACCGCCGCGGCGCTCGCGGCCGGGCTGTGCCTGCTGCCCGCCGCCTCCGTGCGCGCGCAAAACGCCGACTCGACCCCGTCCGTTTCCGCCGGGACCCCCGGGGCCGCCGAAACCGCCGCGTGTTGCCGCGAGTTTTTCGCCGACCTTTTCGAGCAGGGGCTGGATGACGGTCCACTCGTCGTCGCTCACCTTGAGC
>CAXTMD010000491.1:0-3038 GCA_964245035.1 uncultured Chthoniobacterales bacterium | reverse complement strand
GCTGACCGCACCGCGACGCGCCGCGGTGCGGTCAGCGCCGCCCGGCCCGCGACGGCGCGGTACACCGCCCAGGCGGTCAGCGAGCCGACGACGGCCATGTTGAAGCAGTTCGCCCCGTAGGCCGTGATGCCGCCGTCGCCGAAGAACACCGCCTGGATCGCCAACGCCACCGAGATCGCCAGGATCGCGCCCCATGGACCGAGCACGACGGCCGCGATCCCCATGCCAACCGCGTGTCCCGTCGTGCCGCCGGGCAGCGGCAGGTTGAACATCATTACCACAAACGAGAACGCCGAAAACAGCGACAGCAGCGGCAGGTAGCGCGCCTGAAATTTCGCCTGCACGCGCCGCAGCGCCACGACCCAGAACGGAGCCGCCCCGGCGTAGAGCGCCGCGCAGGTCGAGGGACTGAGATAGCCGTCGGGGATGTGCATCGTTCAGGATTCGACCAGAAACAGGATTTGTCCGCAGATTACGCAGATTTCTGCAGATTGGAAGAAGGGGAGGATGGCAAGAAAAATTTCCCCTTCTGCTCATCTGTGAAAATCTGCGGACAAATCTCTCCGGCTATTTGCCTGCCCGTGCCAGTTCCCCCGCCCGCCGGTACTGCGCACGGAAATGCTCCGTCAACTCCGCCGCCAGCCGTGTCTCGGCCATCTTGTCGGGGTTGCGCAAGGTCTCGGCGATCCGCCCCGACGCCTCCGCGTACGACACCGCCGACACGTCCTCAAACGTGCGCAGCGCCTCCGGCGGGAAGCGCGCCGCGATCAGGTCCGCCCACGCCGCGCGCGCCTCGTCGTGCGGGTCGATGCACAGGGTGCGCACCACGAAGCGGATCGGGCCGAACAGCCGCGCCGTCCACTCCGGGTGGTACGTGAAGCTCTTCGCCTCCTCGTACGGGTACACGTCCGGGTCAGCACGGTACGGGGCGAACTCCGGCGCGTACAGTTCGCGCCGGATCGGCGAGCGGCGCAGCGCGTACTTCTCCGGGCCGCCGGGCGCGCCGACCTTGAAGTCCCACAGCTTCTGGCCGTCCACGCTGAGCACGTACTCGATGAACACCTTGGCCAGTTCCGGGTGCGGCGCGCCGCGCAGCATCCCGACCGGGTCAACGCCGATGCTCGTGCCACCCGCCGGGCTGAAGTAGTGCATGCGCTCCTTGCCCGTCACCGGGTTGCGGCTGCTCTCGCCCTCGAAGCGCCCGTAGAAGTCGATGGCCATGCCGATGGCCGCGTCGCCGTCGGACACGTCGATGGGGATCTTCGTCGCCGCGTCCGTGAAATAGCGTGCGTTGGCCCCCATGCGCTGGATGATCCGCACCGCCTCCTCCCAGCCGCGGGTCTCCGCGTTTTCCACGGTTTCGGCGGGCGGCTCGATCTCGCCCTTGAACCCGGCCGCGGCCGCGCTGCCGTCGACGCCCAGGATGGATTGTGCGGGCGGCACGAGCGGATCGCCGCCGTGCTCGGTGTGCCAGATGCGCAGCGGTTCCACGAGGCGGCTCTGGATCTGCTGCTGGATGATCATCTCGAACGCCTTGGCGACCGACCCGGATTGGTTCGGGTCAGCCAGCGCCACCTGCGCGAAGCAGGCCGGGTCGGCGAGGTCTTCCCAGCGGGTCGGAGTTGCGCCCGCGTCCTGGAGCCCGTCGCGTTCGTGTTCGGGCTCGGCGAGCCGCGCGCCGCGTTCGGCCACGCGCGCCATGCCGTCGACGTTGTAGCAGACGCCGAACGCCGAGAGCACCGTGCCGATCCACGTGCCGTCCTTGTCGCGGAACGGTTCGCCGCCGAGCGTCAGCGGGATGCCCTCGGGGCCGTCGTTGAAAATCTCGGGGTGCGCCTTCACGAAGCCGGTGTCCACCAGCCGCCCGGCCGCCGCCTGCTGCGCGAAGTCGAAGCTGCCTCCGCCAAAGAACAGGTCGATGCCGATGCCCACGTCCGAGGTCAGAAACGCCCGGCGCGCCATCTGTTCCTCGGTGTCCTTGGAGGGATCGGAGCCGACCTTGATCTTGCCGTCGTCAAACGAGCGCGCGGTTTTGTCGGTCCAGCGCATCCGCTCCTTTTTGCGCCAGTAAAACTCGAAGGGCGACTGGTACTCGCTGGCAAGGTAGCGGGCGATCTCGGTGGTGCCGCCGGGCGTGCGCCAGTCGACGCGCACGACCTTGCCCGTGCGCGCCTTGTACCAGTCACGGAAGCCGCGCGCGAACTCGTAGCGGATCGCCTCGTTGTGCGGGGTGATGACGACGAGCGTCTCGTCCGCGTCGGCGAGGAGGCTGTTCTTGGGCTTGAAGGCGAACGGCAACCCGACGACGGCCGCCAGCGCGAGGAGGATCAGGGCATTGCGGAGCATGGTCAGACCAATGGATGCTTTGAGAAGAACCGCACGGCTGGGAAATCCTTGAAATGCTCGTCCTGCGTCCAGAGGGTTGCTCGGTGGCGCATGGCTGCCGCGTAGATGATGCTGTCCGCACGGGGAAGGGAGTAGCGGGCAGCTTCCAAGGCCAGCGATACTTCCAGATCAACCACGCAACCAACCTGCATCATGCTGGCGACCTGCAGGGCAGCATCCTCTCCGCGCTCGCGCAAAACCTTTTTGAAGACTTCGTAGATGCAGACGACCGGCACCACAAGGTTCTGCTCGTCCTCGATGGCAAGGGCGAACAGCGATGCACGCTCGCTGTCCGCAAGATACTCCAGCCAACCGGAAGAATCCACCACGTTGGCCGCGCTCACAGGCGGTCATCTTCCCGTGTGATGGTCGTGTCCATACCGCGCAGAAAGCCGCGCATCTGTCGGACCGACCGCACAGGAATGAATTCCACCCGGTCGGCGTAGTGCAGGACGCGAAGCTTCTCGCCCGCCGTGAGGTGAAGGGCTTCCCGGATGGCAGGCGGAATGACCACCTGGAAGTCGGGCGACAGGGTGACGGTGTCCATGATCAAGCAACCATCGTAAAATGACCAACCCTCCAGGGCAAGATTCAAGGGTGCAACACGATCACGTCCTCGGGCGCGACGCCCGCCGTGACCTCCGTGTCGTCCG
>CAXTMD010000490.1:0-3060 GCA_964245035.1 uncultured Chthoniobacterales bacterium | reverse complement strand
TCAACATTGGCGCGTTCCACGAGGCGCTGAACATGGCCGGCCTCTACAAGCTGCCGGTGATCTTCATCTGCGAAAACAATTACTTTTCCATGGGCACGCACGCGCACCGGTCCAATCCGCTGAAGGAGATCGTCAACCGCGGCAAGGGCTACGACATGGCTTGCGCCGTCATCGACGGCATGGATGCCCGCGCGGTCCGCGACGGCCTCAAGCCCATCTTGGAAACGGTGCGCGCCACGCCGCAGCCTTACTGGGTGGAGATCCGCACGTACCGCTACCGCGGCCACTCCATGAGTGATCCCGGCCTGTACCGGACCAAGGAAGAACTCGAAAAGTACAAGGACCTCGACCCCATCGCCAAGCTCGCCAAGCAGCTCACCGACGAGGGCACGCTGACCCAGGAAAAATACGAGGCGATGGACAACGAGGCCAAGGAAGCTGCCACCGCGGCGGTGAAGTTTGCCGAGGAAAGCCCCGAACCTCCGTTGGGGGCGCTGTACGACTACACGTTTGTCAACACCGTTAACGGCCAGCCCGCCTGATCCGCCTACACCAACGCTTTTGCTGCACATGAGAGAGATTACCTACCGCCAGGCCGTCAACGAAGCCCTCCTCGAAGAAATGGAACGTGATCCCAACGTGTTCCTCATGGGCGAGGAGGTCGCCGAGTACAACGGCGCGTACAAGATCAGCCAAGGTCTCCTGGAAAAGTTCGGTCCCAAGCGCGTGATCGACACACCTATTGCCGAGGCCGGTTTCGCGGGCTTGGGGATCGGCGCGGCGATGGTGGGGCTGCGCCCGATCATCGAGTTCATGACGTTCTCGTTCTCGCTGGTGGCCTTTGACCAGGTGGTCAACAACGCCCCAAACATGCTCACGATGTCCGGCGGGCAGTTCCACGTGCCCATCGTCTTCCGCGGTCCCAATGGCCCCGCGCACCAGCTCGGCGCCACGCACATGCACGCCACCGAGTGCTGGTACGCCAACGTGCCCGGTTTGAAGGTCGTCACCCCTGCCACTCCACGCGACGCCAAGGGTCTGCTCAAGACGGCCGTGCGTGACGACAACCCCGTGCTCGTGCTGGAGAGCGAACTCCTCTACAGCACCAAGGGCATGGTGGACGATCTCGGCACGGAGGTGCTCGTGCCTTTCGGCAAGGCGGCCGTGCCCCGCGAGGGCAGCGACGTGACGATTCTGTGCTACGCGCAAACCGTCCGCATGGCCCTCACCGCGGCGGAGACCCTCCAGCAGCAGGGGATCAACGCCGAGGTGGTTGACCTACGTTCGATCAAGCCGCTTGATCTCGACACCGTGCTCAGCTCGGTCAGCAAAACGCACCGGGTGGTCGTCGCCGAGCAGAACCGGCCGTTCTGCGGGATCGGCTCGGAGCTTTGTTTCCAGATCCAGAAGCACATCTTCGATGAACTCGACGCCCCGGTGGCGCGCGTCGCCCAGGAAGAGGTGCCGATGCCCTACAACGAGGATTTGGAGGCCGCCGTGCTGCCGAACGCGGACAAGATCGTCCGGGCGGTTCTGGAGGTTTGTCCAGCCTGATCCGGGGCTGCTCTGCGAATCAGCGACAAAGTTCCACGTGGAACAAACGACACGATTTATGATGCACCGCAACACTCCTCTCCGCTTGGCCGCCCAAACTTCGAAGCTTGGCGCTGTTTTATGCGCCGGTTTGCTGCTGACGGCCTGCCAGGGGAATGACCGCAGCGACTCCGCCGCTTCTTCGTCGTCGTCAGCTGCTGGGGCGCGCGTCAACGGTGGTGGCTTCAACGGCGGCCTAGGTGGTGGTAACGAGACGCCGATCCAGAGCAATCCAGCGAACCCGGGGGCAGTACCGAACGGCGGCATCCCCGGTGCTGGCTTCGGAGGACCCCGGTGATCCACGCCGCGCCAGCGGCATTGTCCACAGGGGGATGATTGGGCAACTGAGTTGCCAATTTAGAGCGCGGTGCGCTCGGACGGGCTTGTCCGAACAGGTCGCGCAGTGACCGGTCATTACCGATGGGTAGGGGCGCCTCTCCGAGGCGTCCGTAGAGTTTCCGATGGGCAGCGTCGGTTCCGCGCACACGGTTATCTGAACCATTCTTCGGACGCCTCGGAGAGGCGCCCCTACCCAATCGATTTGGAACGCCGCTGTCTCGGCGGGACGTTTAGCCCAATGCGCAAGACGCTCTGTTGGAGGAAAATTTCGGTGTATTTCCTCTACGAAGACTGGCATCTCCACGTGCTTACTGGCGCGTGAGAGTGTGCTCCACAGTCGTGTGACCAGAAGCGATCACTATGGCCGTAGAGCACCCCCCAAATACACTGGCCTTCGGTGCAGGATTACGCCTTGGCGGAATAGCGCGGGTCTGGCTGCTTGGCCATCACTAACAGATCTTCGGCCTTCGCCGGGTGTGTCTCGACGGAACCGGTGTGCTTACCGTACTTCGACTTGTCCATAGCATCGCCGTTCGCGCCGAGGTTCTCTAAGCGGCGCTGGTCCTCCTCGGTGAGCACCTGCTTGTCGAGCGGCTTGAGGCCGCGCACGTCTTTGGCCGTCAGGCCGAGCGCCTTGGCGACGCTGTGGCCGTAATCGTCGTGCACAAGGAAGAAGTGCCAGAGCATTCGCTCCTGCACGTCGCGCTCGCATTGGTTGAGCAGATTGCCCATGTTCAGGAGCAGGTCCTCACGCTCCCAATCGTTCATTGTCACAAAGCGCGCGCGAGCCTGCGCGTAGTCGTTGCGACGGTCGATGACGCTGCGCGTCAGCTTGCCGTGGAGTTCGGGCTGGTGGATCGGCTGGTGCGCGGTGGACTCCTGGAGACCGCCGTGAATGGAAGGTTCGTAGTTGACATGCGGGTTCTGCCCCGGCGCGGTGTCCACCACGTAGGCCATTTGGCCGTCGCGCTGGTTGGTGGCCACGGGATGCTTGATGCCTTGGGGCGAGTTCACCTTCAACTGGAGATAGTTGGTGCCGACCCGGTGGCGCTGGGTGTCGGAGTACGAGAACGTCCGGCCCACGAGCATCTTGTCGTCCGAGAAATCCAGGCCGTCCACGAGCACGCC
>CAXTMD010000489.1:0-3081 GCA_964245035.1 uncultured Chthoniobacterales bacterium | reverse complement strand
GCAACGCTAGCTGCACCGCCTGGACGCGCGGGCGCACGAGGTTCATCTCGTGCTGAGCGCGCACGCCCGCCAGGTGGCGGCCGAGGAACTGCCGGACGGCAAACTGGCGGTGCCGGACGGCGTGCACGTGCACGAGGACCGGAGCATGCACGTGCCGTTTACCAGCGGTTCGGCGCGGTTTGACGCCATGGTGATCGTGCCGTGTTCGATGGGCACGCTCGGACGCATCGCCGCCGGCACGAGCGAGACGACGATCTTGCGGGCGGCGGACGTTTTCCTGAAGGAACGCCGCCGGCTGATCCTCGTGCCGCGCGAAACGCCGTGGAGTCTCGTGCACGCGCGCAACGTCGTGGCCGCGACGGAGGCCGGTGCGCTCGTGCTGCCGGCCATCCCGTCGTTCTACCACCGGCCGGCGACCGTGGAGGAAGTGGCGGACACGGTGGTGTTCCGCATCTTGGACCACCTCGGCCTTCCGGCGGCGGACACGCCACGCTGGTTGGAAAAGCCCTGAAAGATTACCTTTTGGGCAGATAATCGTCGACCGGCACGCGGGTCAGGACGAGGCGCTTCTTCTCGTCGTTGTCCTGACGCCGCAGCGCGAGCACGACCTGCGTTCCCGGCTCGCCGGAAATGGCGTTGACCAGTTCCTCGCGGCTGAACGCGGCGACGTTCACGCCGTCAACGGTCAGGATGTAGTCCCCGGCCTGGATGCCGGCAGCGGCGGCCGGGGTGTTCGGCATCACCCCGACGATGGACCGCACATCGTCGCCCCCGCTGAGTTGGACGCCGATGATGCCGGGGTGCGGTGGTTTTTCCTGCGCCACGGCAGACGCAACCATGACCCACGCCACCAGGAAGACAGCGAGCGCACGCACGGGCAGCTTAATTCAACAATCCGAGGATCGCCTTGCGGGTGGCCGGGATCGGCGGCGCGAGGGTGATGCCCTGCTTGAGAATGGCGTCGGGGTCCTTCAAGCCGTGCCCGGTGACCGTGATGACGATCACCCCTTCGTCGGGCACCGCGCGCAACGGCGCACGGGCGCGTCCCTCGGACGTGTCCTCTTGCGTGTAGCGCAGCAGTCCGGCGACACCCGCCGCGCTCGCCGGTTCCACGAAGATGCCCTCGTTGGCGGCCAGCCAGCGTTGGGCGGCGAGGATGTCCTCGTCGGAGACGATGTCCACCGCGCCGCCGGACTCCGCCATCGCGCTAGCTGCCATCTTCCAACTGGCCGGATTGCCGATGCGGATGGCGCTCGCCAGCGTTTCGGGCGCGTCGATCACCCGGTCGTGAAAGATCGGAGCCGCGCCCGCCGCCTGGAAGCCGACCATGCGCGGCAAAACTTTGGACCGGCCGAGCCCATGGAACTCCCGGTAGCCTTTCCAGTAGGCGGAAACGTTGCCCGCGTTGCCGACGGGCAGCAGGTGGGCGTCCGGCGCTTCGCCGAGGTCTTCGATGATCTCGAACGCCGCCGTCTTCTGGCCTTCGATGCGGTGTGGGTTGATCGAGTTGACCACGGCCACCGGCGCGCCGGACTCCGCCGCCTCGCGCACGAGGCGCAGGGCGTCGTCGAAGTTGCCGTCCACGCTGACCACCTGCGCGCCGTGCACGATCCCCTGCGTGAGTTTGCCCAGGGCGATCTTGCCGGCGGGCAGCAGCACGTAGCAGCCCATCCCTGCCCGCGCGGCGTACGCGGCGGCCGCGGCCGAGGTGTTGCCCGTCGAAGCGCAGATCACCGAGCGGGCACCGGCTTCGAGCGCCTTGGAGATGGCCACCGTCATGCCCCGGTCCTTGAACGAGCCGGTCGGGTTCAGGCCCTCGTACTTGATGAACACCCGGCAGCCGCGGCCCACCCGCGCGCTCAGGCGCGGCGAGTAGACCAGCGGGGTCGAGCCCTCGTTGAGCGACACCACCGGGGTGGCGGCGGTCACGGGCAGAAACTCCCGCCAACGGGCGATGACGCCACGGTCGTTGTAAAACTTGCGGTCCATGAGGATGGCCGCAGTTTACGGCCAGTCCGGCGCGAAGGAAAGCTTCATGCGCCGCAGGCGCTCGTCCCCCAAGGTAGGGATGCCTCTCCGAGGCAGTCCCTAGTATGGCTTGGCGACCGTGCCTGTCTGCTGGCGCTCCGTTCCCTGAAAAATCTAGGGATTGCCTCGGAGAGGCATCCCTACCTTGGGGGACGATGCCGCTGACGCGGGCTTCACGCCTTCCGCACGAACAGCCGGTAGCCTGCCTCGCAGAACACCAGCACGAACGCGATGACCAGCGTCACCGTCAGGCAGATGTCTTTGAGCGCTTCGATCTTGCTGAAGCTCAGCACCCCAAAGCTCAGCAGCGCCGTGGCCGCCGCCAGCAGGATCGCGCGGTGGGTGCTGCGGGGTAGCTCGCCCGGGCTGCCGAGAAAGATCGAGTAATCGCTCGCCAGACAGAACCCGAGCAGCAGCGCAACGACGTGCAGCAGCCCGAGCGTCTGGCCCATGAAACCGAGCACAGCCAGGGTCAGCAGGATGCTCAGGGCCGGGATGACCAGCATGAACACCCCACGCCGCCAGCCGTAGATTGCGAGCACGGCCACCGTGATGAGCGCCAAGCCGATCCCGGCGCGCTGGGAAGCGGTCAGGCGGTAGCGGCGCAGGGCCGCGTTGATGGTCTGCGTCTGGTCAATGGGGGTGTTCGGCGCGGCGAGCGCGGCGGGCGGCAGCTTCTGGAAGAGCGTGTCGTTGACGGTCGTCGCGAGCCACGCCGAGCCGGGCTGTTCGTCGCTCCAGAGAAACTGCAACGGCAGGGGCAGCACCTCGCGCAATCCGGCGAGGAGCGCCGCCGGACCAGGCGTGCCGGTGCCAGCGTTGGCCTGTGCCCACGCGTCCCAGTCCTTCCAGAACGGCTCGAAGGCGTCCGCGTTGAAATCTTTCCCCAACGCCGCGCGCAGATCGTCGCCAAAATGCGGGTGCGCGCGAAAATAGTCGCGGCAGCGGCCGGTCTGCGCCGCCGTGGGGAACAGCCGGCCAAGGTTGAAGTACCGGTCACCGGGAATCGTCGCCGTCGCGGCGAGCGTCGCGTTGAACTTGTCCAGATTGGCG
>CAXTMD010000488.1:1130-3100 GCA_964245035.1 uncultured Chthoniobacterales bacterium | reverse complement strand
CACGCCGGGCGAAGGCGTCGGCGGGGTCAAAGTCACCTCGCCCGGCAGCAGCTTCTACACGTTGACCAGCGCCAGCGGTGGGTACGCGCTGCCGATGGACAAACTCCCCGCCGATAACGCCGCGCCGCAAACAACGGTGACCTTCACCCTGACGGACGGCGCGACCAAGACCGTCGACGCGACGTTCCATCCCTCCGTCAACGCGGCGAACCGGATCGCGGGCGGCGCTTACGACAACGTCAAGGTGGACCTCGTCGTCCCTGCGACTGCCAGCGGCCACCCTGCGTTCTTCAGCGGCGAGGCCGCGCTAAGCAACGGCGTGTACTACCTCGCCTTCCCCAACGGGAACTACTTCGGCTACTACAGCTTCCTCTCCGACCCGGCCTACATCTACCATTTCGATCTCGGCTACGAGTACGTCTTCGACGCCGCGGACGGCAAGAGCGGCGTGTACCTCTACGACTTCAGGAGCAGCACGTTCTTCTACACGTCGCCGCAGTTCCCCTTCCCGTACTTGTACGACTTCAGTCTAAACACGGTGCTTTATTACTACCCCGACCCGAAGAACGCCGGCCGCTACAACACGAACGGCACGCGCTTCTTCTACGACTTTGCCTCGGGCAAGATCATCTTGAAGTGAAGTTCTGACCTTGCGCCCGGCGGCGCGTTGCACTAAATAGGCCGTCTGCTCTGCCCTGTGGTGTAATGGTAACACAGGGGTCTTTGGAACCCTTATTCATGGTTCGAATCCATGCGGGGCAACTCTCCCCTTCCCCGGAGGAAGGTTCGGGGAGGGATCGGTCCGGGCTGGCTCTCGCGGCTCTCTTCCTGGCAGTCATCGCCGTCTACGCTGGTGCGGTGTTCTCACATTACGCGTACGCAGACGACTTCATGACGCTCTACGCCATCCGTTCAGAGGCTCTGGGCGCAAAGATCCAGCCATTCTTCAACGTCCAGGGCCGGCCGCTGGGCGGCTGGATCGTCCAGGCAGCGTTTCGAGCCGCTTGGACGCTCGACGGCTTGGTCAAGGTGCGTGCGGCCTGCCTCGGATTGCTGCTCTTTTGCGGGTGGATGCTCGCGGCCGAGTTCCGGCGCGTCGCACCGCGGTGGGTGGGCTTGGGTGCGGTTTCTCTGTTTCTTCTCAATCCGGCCGCGGCGGTGTTTGTAGCCTGGCCAATCAGCGGCTTGCTGAGCCTACCGGCGATGGCTCTCGCGCTGCTTGGCGGAATCGTTTGGAGGCGTGCTTTCGAGCATGGCGCGATCCGCTCCCCGCGCTTCTGGTTGCAAGTCGCGGCAGGGGCTGGTCTGGGTCTGGGGGCGCTGCTGTTCTACCAGCCCTGCGCTTGTTTTCTCCTGCTGCCGGCGGCGGTTCGTCTGCTCGACAAGCGAGCCGCGCTCGGCGCGTTGCGGGCAGCCACCTGGACGGCCGTGGGCTTTGCGCTGGTCTGCGCCGGGTACTTCGCCGCGTTTCAGCTCATCCGCCCACACCTCGCCAAAGCAGAGGACATCGTCATCTACCGGGCAGATGTGGTCCGCGACGTGGCGGGGCGGATCCGGTTCTACCTGTCCGACGTGCTGCCCCGCTCGGTCGAGTCGTGGACGGCATTTCTTGGACCGCTGCCGCGAGCGACGGCATTGGCTGCCGGCGGGTTGCTGGCGCTGCCGTTCCTGGCGCGGCTGGGGCGCACACCGGGGAGCTGGCGGACCCGGTGGCAGGCGTGGCTGGTGGTGCCCATCCTCTTCGGCCTCGCTTCGAGCCCGCTGCTCGTCGTCAGGGACAACTACGCGCCCTTTCGCACGCTTGCGGTGCTTTATGGTTTGGTGGCTGTGGGTCTTTCGGCAGGCGTCATGGAGATCGCCGACCGGGTCTCAGCAAACCGTCGTGGCGCCCCCCCCGCGGGCGGGGTGGGGTTGTGCCGGGTGAACGGCGCGGCGACGGTGGTGTTGGCGGCGAATGACAGCCTCAATTC
>CAXTMD010000488.1:0-1120 GCA_964245035.1 uncultured Chthoniobacterales bacterium | reverse complement strand
GTGGTCAACGGCTCGGCGACGGCGTACGTCACCCAGGAAGGATTCGTGCAGCGCTCGGCGCGTGAGTTGAACACCTACCGCCGGTTCGCCCGGCAGCGACTGGCTGGCGACTGCAAGGAGATCATCGTGCTGCTGCCATCACCGCAGGACCTGCCGTCCTTTAGCCGCATCACCCCACAACACGAGTTCGGAACGGCCTCCTCCAGCTACGACTGGAGCTTTCCAGGGCTGCCCTACTTTGCCCTGGAGGACGAGCACCGCGCGGGAGTGGCGGTGCACAAGATTCCGACCGACGGGCCGGAGCTTTTCCCAGCGAACGTGCCGGTGGTCGACGTGGCCCGCGTGTTGAACGGGAGCGCGTTCCAGGAAGAAGTGCCGCGGTCGGGGACAGTCACGCCAGACAACTTCTTCGGCGAGGTCCAGCGACTCACTCCCACCCTGCGGTGGTCCCGCTGGTTTGGTTTGTACGAACCGCTCGCGCCCGCGTCAATCCGGCACCACGAACTGGGCCTCCTGAACCTGTCCGGACAGGGTGGCGAGGACTGCTGGTTCTACCATGAAGGGTTCGGTTGGTTCTGGACAGGACCGAAAACGTTTCCCTTTGTGCTCGGCGGCGAGCGCAAACACTGGCTGTGGTACGTGCGCGGCAGCCGGCAACCAGCCGAGTTCTACGACTTCGACGTGCCCGGCCACCCGCGGGTGAGCTTCGAGTGATTCAGGCACGACCTTGCAACAGCCCGAGCAGCACGTCCGGGTCCACCGGTTTGACGAGGTGCTGGTCGAATCCCGCCTCCTGCGAGCGCCGCCGGTCGCTTTCCTGCCCATAGCCGGATACCGCCACCAACTGCACGCCGGACAAGGTCGGGTTCTGCCGCAGGCGCTGCGCCACCTCGTAGCCATCCATCCCCGGCAGGCCGATGTCGAGCAACACGAACTCCGGCCGGTGTTCGGCCGCCGCCACCAGTGCCGCCGGACCATCGTAGGCCACCCGCACGTCGTAGCCATTGCGGCTGAGGATGAGCGCCGTGCCCCGGACGGAGTCCACGTTGTCATCCACCACCAACACCCGGCGGCCGGCCGTTCCGGCGGCGGATGGCACCCGCGCCGGGCGCAACGAGCC
>CAXTMD010000487.1:0-3133 GCA_964245035.1 uncultured Chthoniobacterales bacterium | reverse complement strand
CCAAAGCGTTGCGCCGCCGGCTTGTCCGGGGCGAAGAAGCAGCGTTGGTAGTCGCGCCGGTGGGTCACTCGCGCCACGGCGGCGGGTCGGAACGTGCCGTCCGCCTCCAGCTGCGGCCGGGCGAGCAGCGCCCCGTCCAACACGCCCTCGGTGCCCAGTTCCCGGGCAACGAAATAGTTCGTCTCCCGGATCGGCGAGGCATGAATCTGCGGGTGCCGGCCAAGCCAGTCCAGCAGGGTTTCGCTCCCGCTGCACAGCGTGCCGACCAGCAGAAAATCGGGCATCTGCCCGGAGGGGGGTGAAACGGTCATAGCGGCGACCGGAATCGGAGTTTCCGGGCGAGGGGGACGGGTTTTTGGTGGGAGATGGCGGTTCGGCGGCAGGAGGATGCGCAGACAACTCCCTGCCGGCCGCCTTTGTAACGGCAACTTCTACGCGCGGGAAGGGAAAACGGATCAATCGACCACCGATTCCTCGAGGTCGGGTAGGTATTCCTCTACGGGTACGTTTGCCGGGATGCCATGGACGGCCCGCTGCACCTCCTCCACGCTGCCAGACATCCGGCTGACGCCGCCGTCGATCCAGACGGCGCGCGTGCAGAGCTTGCGCAGGGAGATCAGGTCGTGGGTGATGAGCACCACCGTGCGGCCCGCGTCCATGCGGTGGCGGATGGCCTCGGTGGACTTCTGGCGGAACTTCACGTCGCCCACGGCGAAGACCTCGTCGATGAGCAGCACGTCCGGGTCCGCCTGCATGGCCACCGCGAAGCCCAAGCGCGAGAGCATCCCGCTCGAATAGATGAACACCGGCTGGTCGAAGAACTCGCCGAGTTCCGCGAAGTCGCACACGCGGTCGAGCCGCTTCTCGATGTCGGCGCGGTGCATGCCGAGCAGCATGCCGCTCAGGATGGCGTTTTGCCGGCCGGTGAGGTTGCTCTCAAAGCCGACGCCCAGCGAGAGCAGCGACACGCTGAAGCGCGGGTCGCGGTAGACCCGGCCGCGATCCACGGCGATGATGCCGGCCAGCGCGCGCATGAGCGTGCTCTTGCCCGCGCCGTTGGAGCCGAGCACGCCGAGGGTCTCGCCCTGGCGGATGTCGAACGACACGTCGCTCAGCGCCCAGAACTTCTTCGAGCCCGCCAGCTTGCGCCGCAGCCGGTAGTAGACGCCGATGTGCTCGGCGCGGACGATGCAGGGGCCGGGGCCGCTGGCCGGCATGCGCGGGTGCGTAGTCATGGGTAATCGAGAGGAAAAAGGGGGGCTCAGACGGCGACCTTGGGCAGCTTGAGGTCGAAGCGGCGCATGATCGTCCCGCCAATCACGAGCAGGACCGCAGCGATCAGCGCGGCGCGGCCCAGCGCCGCCCAGTCCGGCCACTGCCGGTCGAGCAGGATCGTGCGGTAGGCCGTCAGGATGCCGGCCACCGGGTTGTAGTGCACGACCGCCGCGTACTGCGGCGGCACCTGCGAAGGCCGGAAGAAGATGCCCGAGGCCATGCCGACGAAGCCCAGCACCGCCGCGATGACCGCCGTGCCGTCGCGGAAATACGGGATCCAGGCCGAGATCGGCACGCCCACGGCCAAGTTGAGCGCGAACTGCACGAGGATCACCACCGGCAGCGCCAGGTAGGCGGGGCTCGGCGGGTAGCCGAGCAGCCACAGCGCCACCGTCATCACGCTGAAGGTGCACAGAAACTTCCAACTGCCGTTGAGCACGCTGACGAGCGGGAACACCACCTTTGGCAAATAGACCTGCTGCATGACGCCCGACTTCAGGATGATGGAGTTGGCCGAGAGCATCACCGAGTTGTGGAACCACTGCCAGGCAAACGTGCCCACGAGCAGGAACGGGAAAAACGCCGCCTTGCCCGTCGCGCCGGCGCTCGGGAGCAGGAAGCCGAAGACCACGTACATCGTCATGGCCGCAAACGTCGGCTCCAGCAGCCACCAGGTGATGCCCAGGTACGTGCGCGAGATTTCGGCGCGCAGGCCGGCGTAGGTCTGGTAACGGACGACGTTGGCGTAGCGGACGACCTCCGCCAGGAGGCCCATCCGGCGCACGCCGCCGCGGAAAAGCAGCAGGCCGTCGGACGCCGGGGACGAAGAAAGGGAAGTCATAGGGTGGCTGCGGGTCAGGTCCGAAGCCTGGAAGGGGTATTTGCCGTTTGGACGCTGTAGCCGCCGCGCCGCGGCCACAACCCTGATTTAAGCAGTTCTAGCGAAAATTGCCACGCGTTCACAAGGGTTTTTTGCACCGGTGGCGCGCGGGCGCAAGGCTCAATCCATGCGCGCGCGGGTCACGTTGAGCAGGTTGGCGTCGAGACCGGCGCCGACGTTGCGCGAGGGCAGGTTGGTGAGGTTGTTCAGCGTGGTGTTGGGCTGGGGGCGGACCTGTTCCATCGCCCAGCCGGTCGCCCCGAAGATCGCGTTGTCGAAGATGTCGTTGCCCGTCGAGCCGGGGCCAAAGAAGATCCCGGCGTAGTGCGGGCCGCGGATCGTGTTGCCGAAGACCATGTTGCCCTGGCAGGGCGCGAAGTCGAGGTCGGCGACGGCGACGTCGGCCCGGGCCGCGCCGAGTTCGATGCCGAAAAAGTGGTAGCGTTCGTTGACGCCCTCGTTGTTATCCACCAGCGTGTTCAGGCCGACGATGTTGCCGAGGGCGGTGCGGACCATCTTAATGCCGCCGCCGTAGTTGCGCTCGATCTCGTTGCCGTAGACGAGGTTGTACAGGGCGTTGTCCAGGGAGAGGCCCGGCGTCTTGGCCGGGGAGCTGCCGTCGGGCAGGCGACCGAGGCCGTCCACGAAATCGAGCCGGAGTTCGGCGTCGGTCTTGCCCCAGCGTTTGCCGTTGGCGCGCAGGAGGTTCATGGCGGCGACGTTGGCCGTCGAGCCGTTGTCTAGGCACATGCCCTCCTTGGCGTTGCCCTCGATCAGGTTGTCGAAGAACACGTTTTCGACGCCGCCGTCGCAGTAGACGCCGGAGGAGGCGTTCAGCGCGACGCGGTTGCGGGCGAGCACGTTGCGCCGCGGCGGATGCAGCCGGGTGGGCATGGGTTGCTCGCGCACGCCGTAGCGGTCGATGGTCTCTCGGGGGGCGGGATCGTGCTGACGGACGCCCCCGGCATCGTCCTGGCG
>CAXTMD010000486.1:0-3157 GCA_964245035.1 uncultured Chthoniobacterales bacterium | reverse complement strand
GGGCGCCCCGTGACCCCCCCGCCACCCCACGCAGGGGAGGGGAAGACACCGGCCATCGGTGACGGGCAGGCGCGGGCGCTGCGCAACGCACCGGAAGAAGGCACGCTCAAGGGCAAGCGCGACCGGGCGATCTTGGCCGTGCTGCTCTACCATGGGCTGCGCCGAGCCGAGCTGTGCGCGCTCAAGGTCGGTGACCTGGAAGACCGCCGCGGCATCCGGCACCTGCGCGTGCACGGCAAAGGCAGCAAGATCCGCTTCGTGCCGGCGCACCCCACGGCGCTAGCGCGCATCGAGGAGTACCTGGAAGCGGCCGGGCACCGGGGCGAGGCGGCGGGGCCGTTGTTCCGGCCCATCAAGAACAATCGCAGCGACGGCAGGTTGGCGGCGGCACTCACGCCGGGCGGGGTGTACGTAGCCGTGGTGTGTCACTACGCCGCGGCGGCGGGCATCAGCGTGCGCGGCTTTGGTCCCCACGCGTTGCGGGCCACGGCGGCCACCAACGCCCTGGATCATGAGGCCGACATCGCCAAGGTGCAGGAGTGGCTCGGCCACGCCAACATCGCCACTACCCGCCTCTACGACCGTCGGCGTATGCGCCCGGAAGACAGCCCAACCTTCAAGGTCGCCTACTGACAAACTCGTTGTTCTTCCACTGCAATGTTGCACCGGCGTCGCTTAGGCCGGTGTCACCCGTAAGTAGTGGCAGCAACGCCGTCGGTGGTGTCCTCGTTTGGTCTTTCTCGCTCGGTTGCCAAGTGGTTGCGCCCCGCTTCTTGGAACTTGAGCATCTCCGAAAGAAGTCCTTTGGCAGTGGCGAGAACCTCCACCTGCCCATCCCTTCTGAGTTGTTCGATGAGACTGCGCTGTTTGACGATCCGCTCGGCCCCTTCTCGAAGGTGCCGCTCTGCTTGTTCTAGGGGTGTTTCCATGACTCAGGAAGTTTGTTTCGCGTTCGCGCCGGCTGCAATTGCCGCCCTCACGGCTGACGCTGCCGAATCGACGGGGGGCAGCTCTAACACGGTGACGTACCGCGTCTCGCCGTTCTCCTGGTAGCTCCAAGCGTGGCAGCGCCTGGCTCTGGGATGCCTCCAAAGATTGAAGGTCTCGACCACGCCTTCCCAAGCCACTTGTGCTTGGGAAAGCTCCACGACGGCCTCAGAGGCCACGTGCACCGCCTTGCAACGATACATCGTCTCAATCGCCTCCTTTAGCTTGGCGATGCGCTCGCTCACTCTCCCACCATCTCCACAAGATCGGCCACCGTCCACGCGGAAGTGGTGCCACCTGCGGCCGCGACCACGCCGTCTTCCGCATCACGAGCACAACAATGGAGGGGCAAACCAGTAGCACCTTCCGTTTCCGTTCAGTTGTTCGTGTTGCTTGGTTGGGTGCGACGTTGATAGCGCAGCCAAAGTCGGACCTCCAAAATGGCGGCGCAGAAGTTGTCACCCGCCAAGTCCATCTTCTGCTCTGCCCCAGGCTGCTGGGCGATGAGGGTTGGCACTTGCGTGAGTGCGTCGGCCAACAAGCCAACCAAGCGGCGCAGTTCCTCGTTTTCTCCCGCCAACCGCCACACGTTCTCGGTCAGTGCTTCCAAGTCCATTTCCGTCCGCTGGAGCACTTCCTGCAACCGGGCAACATCCCCTTTGGCCATGGCACCTCAGGATGCCGGGTTTGACCAGCTTAGGCAATGGAAAACAGCGACGGCAGGGTACTAGTTTGTGCCAGCCCAAGTAGCCGGCCGTCCCAAGCGCCATCCAAGTACGGTTGGCAAATTCCCGCTGGGTACACGGTAATCAACCGTGCGCAGCCTCCTCAGCGGTAATTGACCCGCTGACGCCGGCTCGTTTGCTGCCGTCCGAGCTAAGATTGATCCAGGATAAACGTCGCTACTCTGTCAAACGCCTGCGTGCTGCTGGTTCATGAGCTTTCGGCGCATCTCGCAAAGACGGTGCCTGCTGCGCAGACGGGCGAGCAGTTCCGCCGGCCGGAAGGGCTTGAGCAGAAAGTCATCCGCGCCGGCTTCCAGCCCTGCGAGCACCGCAGACAGCCGGTTGTTGGCGCTGAACAGAACAATCGGCACCGTGGCCGTGTGCGCTTGCGCCCGCAGCCGGCGCGTCAGCTCGATGCCGTTCAGGCCCGGCATCTCCACGTCCGAGAGCACCAAGTCCGGCGCGGGCGCCTGCACCACCAACTCCCATGCCCGTTCGCCGTCCGGTGCGACCAATAATTCATATTCAGCCCGAAGGAGTTCGACGAGCAACTGTCGCAGGGAAGGCTCGTCCTCCGCCAGCAAGAGTCGGGGCTTGGGCCCGGCGCTGGGACCATCCGGCGGAGGATGGGCGGGGCCGTTCATGCGAAAGTTGGAGAATGATCAAGCGGCGTGGTGCCTCCGCAAACCCTTTCCCAGCGTCGGCTGATTTCTCCTAAGGCTGGGTGAACAACGGCTAATTCCCTTTCCCACCCGACCGTTATGTATTAGAAACTATCCAAAGCCAACCCTTGATTTCCTTGCCGCCGGGTTCCGCCTCTGGTAAGCCGCCAGCAAACAGAACGAGCCACCGGCCAGAAGTTCATGCCAAGCTCTGAATCCGTCCCCCCTCTTCCCGATGCGCTGCTGTCATTGGCTCCGCTGCGGCTGCCCAGCTATCGCCACACGCGCTACGTCGCCGATGACTTGCACGTTGAGCTGGAGCGGCTGGCTCCACGCGACCAGGAACTGCTGCGCGACCTCTATCAGCGGCTGACCGAGCTTCTTTACACCATCGCGGACACCTCGACCACAGATGCCCAAAAGCGGGAGGCGATCCACGGCTGGACAGAATGGCACAACCTGGATGATATCATCGCCGAGGTCCGTGAGATCGGCCACGCCTCCTACGAGCAGGACTCGGGCGAGCGGCTCGCCAAGGCCATGCACGACGTGCGCGGCGGCGCGCTCTCCTCGCTGCTCGGCCGCCTGCAACTGCTCGACTACCTGAGCACGACGCCCGAGATGCTCAACCGGCTTTTCGTGCTCACGCGCGATCACCTCAAGATCATGCGCAACGCCGTCGTGGGTCTCGACGAACCGCGCCGCCAGGCGGACCGCACGCCAAAGGCGCACGCCATGCAGCTCATGCTCGACAAGTGGCAGCAGAGCGTCGTGGGTCCTCAG
>CAXTMD010000485.1:0-3165 GCA_964245035.1 uncultured Chthoniobacterales bacterium | reverse complement strand
CCGGAAGTTCTCGTTGGGCGAGTGCACCCGGCAGTCCGGCAGCGCCAGGCCGAGCAGGATCGTGTCCACGCCGAGCACGTCCTTGAACGTCTGCACGATGGGAATGCTCCCGCCCTCGCGGATGAGCGTCGGCTCCGCGTCAAAAGTCTCCCGTAGCGCCCGCTGCGCCGCCTGGCCGGCCGCCGAGTGCGGGTCGGTCATGTACGGGTTGCCGCTGTGGCCCTTGTGGACCGTCAGCTTCACGCCGGGCGGGCAGTGTTTTTGCAGGTGGGCTTCGACCAGGTCCATGATCTTTTCCGGCGTCTGGTTGGGCACGAGGCGGAACGTCAGCTTGGCCTTGGCCACCGACGGGATGATGGTCTTGCTCCCCTCGCCCTGGTAGCCGGAGCCGAAGCCGTTGATCTCCGCCGTCGGCCGCGCGAAGCACCGCTCAATGGCAGAATATTCCTTCTCGCCGACGAGTTCCGGCGAGCCGGTCAGTTCGAGAAGAGCCTTGTCGTTGATCGGCAGGTCGGCCCACGCCTGGCGTTCCCAGTCTTGCAGCGGGCGCACGTCGTCGTAAAAACCCGCCACTGCCACCTTGCCGGTGCCGTCGTGCAGGGTCGCCAGCAGCCGCGCGAGCGCCGTGGCCGGGTTGGCAACCGCGCCGCCGTAGACGCCGCTGTGCAGGTCCACGGCCGGACCGGTGACGGTCAGTTCCATCGCCGCGATGCCGCGCAGGCCGTAGGAAAACGTCGGCTTGCCGCGGCCGACCATCCCGGTGTCGGAAACGGCCACGTAGTCACATTGCAACTCGTCGCGGTGTTCCTTCAAGAAGGCGCCAAGGTTCGGGCTGCCGATCTCCTCCTCGCCCTCGATGACGAAGATCAGGTTGACCGGCAGGTCACCGTCCGCCGCCAGGGCCTCCTGCACGCCGATGATGTGCGCGAGGATCTGGCCTTTGTTGTCAGTGGAGCCGCGCGCGTAGATCACGTCACCGTCGATGCGTGGCTCGAAAGGCGGGGTTTTCCACAAGTCGAGCGGATCAGCGGGCTGCACGTCGTAGTGGCCGTAGATCATGACCGTCGGGCGGCCGTCCTGGTGTTTGTTGCGCGCGACCACGACCGGATGCCCGGGCGTGGCGTGCTTCTCCGCACTCAGGCCCATGCCCTGGAGCTTGATGACGAGCCAGTCCGCGCACTCGTCCACCTGGGTCTTGAACGCGGGGTCCGCGGAGACGCTGGCAAACCTCAGGAACTGGACGAGATCGGCGACGGCGTGATCCTCGGCGGTGTGGCTTGGCGGGTAGCTGGTCATCAGGCTCATGGTGAGGGGAACGGTACGGCGGATGGGTGGAGGTGCAACGAACGGGCGGCGGATTTCGGTGGCAAAGGCTGCGGACAAGCTACTTTTTGTCGAAGCCGAGCCGGAGAACGTTCCCCTTTGGCAAGGCGAAGGTGATCTTCCCTTGGTCACCGTCCGGTCCGCTCCTGGGCACGTCCGTGTAGAAAGGTATCGTCACCGAGTCTTTTCGAAAGACCGGGAGGGAAATACTGTTCAAGTTGGCACCGCCCCCGGGTTCGTAGCTGGTCGCATAGTACTTGTAGTTCCATGGGTCCCGCTTCCGCATCCGCTTGATCACCGCTTTGTCGGCCGCGTCGGTCAGGCTGAGTGGCTTCAAGCCCGGCGCGTCCAGGGTCAGCAGCCACAGGTCGTCGGTCTCTAGCTGTGTGTCGATGGCTACCAGAGCGTAGCGAGCCCCGCGGCGTTTGTCGGACCAAGCGGCCGAGATGCCCGCACGGACCCGGTCGGGGTAGTACGGGTTTTTGCTCGGCAGAGGCGTGAAGCGTTTGGCGGCGAGGTCCACCACCCCGTTCACCAATTGGTAGTCCTGATGGTCCGTCTGGTCCAGGTCGCTGACGAAATTGTATTTGTTGCGGAAGAGGTAGAAATCGAGAGGAACATAACTGGACCAATCCACCGGCTCCTTCTTCTGGTTGGGCCGGATCGTCCAGGCCAACGCGTAGCGTTCGTCCTCGGAAACGGTGTTTGCGAAGACCACCACGGTCTCCGTCCCGCAAGTCACCAGGGGGTTCGCTTCGAAGTCTTCCGCGCGGGTCCAGCTTGCGAGCCACACCAAGACGCCCAGAACGAGCAGGCCGCGTTTCATCGTTGTCATCGCATCGCGGCGTCCGGCGGGTCTGGTCGCTGGCCCGGACGGCGAAACCGCCGGATTTTGCCGCTTTCCAAGCGGCGGTTTGTCCTTTTTACTAAAAGTTTTGCCCCGCCCGTCCGTTATGTACCTGCGCCGCCTCGAAATTTTGGGCTTCAAATCCTTCGCCCAAAAGACCGAACTGAACTTCCCCCTCGGCGTCGCCGCCGTCGTCGGCCCCAACGGCTGCGGCAAGAGCAACGTGCTGGATGCGATCCGCTGGTGCCTGGGCGAACAGTCCGCCAAGGCCCTGCGCGGCGGCGAGATGGCCGACGTGATCTTCAACGGCGCGGACTCCCGCCAGCCCGTCGGCATGGCGGAGGTCACCATGACCTTCACCGACTGCGAGGAACAACTCGGCACTGCCTACCACGAGGTCAGCATCACCCGGCGCGTGTACCGCGACGGCAAGGGCGAGTACCTGCTCAACAAGACCGCGTGCCGCCTGCGCGACATCCAGGAGCTGTTCATGGATACCGGCATCGGCCGGTCAGCCTATTCCATCATGGAACAGGGCAAGATCGACCTGATCCTGTCCTCGCGGCCCGAGGATCGCCGGGCCATCTTCGAGGAAGCCGCCGGCATCACCAAGTACAAGGCCCAACGGCGCGAGGCCACCCGCAAGCTCGAACAAACCGAGGGCAACCTCGCCCGGCTGACCGACGTGCTCGCCGAGGTCAAACGCCAGTCCAACTCCCTCCAACGCCAGGCCGCCAAGGCCCGCCGCCACCGGACGCTTTCGGGGGAGTTGCGCCTGCTCGACACGCACCTCGCGCACGAACAATACACCCGCCTGACCCGCGAACTGACCGAAACGGAGACCGAACTCGCCCGCGCGCGCACCGCGCAGGAGATCGGCGAGCGCGCGCTCAACGAGGGCGAGGCGGCGCTGGCCGACGCCCGCGCCGTGCTCGAAGACGCGGGGGTCCGCTACCAGGAAGCGCGCACGGCGGCCAGCGAGTGCCGGGACCGGC
>CAXTMD010000484.1:0-3173 GCA_964245035.1 uncultured Chthoniobacterales bacterium | reverse complement strand
GGGTCCACCCCGGCCTCTTCCTCGGTCAGGTGCACGGCGATGGTGTGGATCAAGAGACCATAGGCACACTTGGCCACGATGTCGGCGATGCTGTAGCCCACCTGCAAACCCATCTCCGCCCCCGCCCCGGTCAGTCCGAAGAAGGGCGCCATGTAGGCGATGGGATAAAAGCCCCAGGCAAAGAGCGTCAAGAGCCCGGTGTTGCGCAACAAGATCGCCACCTGCGGGCTGGAGCGGCGCATGCACGCGCGCAGTTCCCCCAGCAACACCACCAGGATGTAGGCAAACGGGAGCGAACTCAGCGTGCCCCACAGCCCACGGTGCGAGAACACCGTCTGGCTCGCGCGGTCGGTCTCGCCCACGTAGCCGAGCACGATCATCAAAAAGGAGGCAAACCCCAGCTTGGCGATCAGGCTGCCCGTCACCTTGCGCGACAAGCCCAGGATGAGGATCAACTCGATGACGAGCAGCGGCACGGTGAGCATCCAGTCGATGTAGCGGTAGGCGTGGTTGAAGGGCAGTCCCGTGGGCGAGTAGCCGCCGCTGGCATTGAGGTGGTAGGCGGCTTCCCAGTTGTTGAAGATGCGAAAGTAGTGGTAGGCGGCGATGAAGACGACCAGCGCGCCGGCGGTGACGGACCCGCGGTACTTCATGGTGACCTCGCGGCGCACGAGGGCCATGAAGACGAAGGTGGCCATCATGCTGGCAATCGCCAGCGAGAGGACGTTGTAAACGGTCAGGTACTGGGCGGACGTGAGTTCTGGCATCGAGGGTTCCTCCTTGGTGGGTGCTTGGATGTTGGGTTGACCCGGCCCAGACGGCAGCCACGGGCAATGCTGATACGTGGCTGGTGGCGGGACAAGTTGTAGGGATCTAGCTAGCTACGCACTTTCTCTTGAGCCCCCGGTCCGGGGGCGGTACGACATGCCTGGGTTACTGGCCGACGCCGACCACTGCTCTGGGCAAGCCAAGCTCACGGCTGCGCGTTGAGCGCTTCGAGATCCTTGATCTGCCTGCGCTCCGCCTCGGCGTACTCGCGGCCGAACGCCTTAAGCTTCGGATTCTTTGCGCGTCCGTCCAGCTGTTCAAAGAGGGGCAGCAGCAAGCGGCTCAGATCCAGCATCGACTGCACGTACTTCGTGTTCAAAGCAGCGCCATCCAACCCTTGCACGGCTCCCACCTCATCCGGGATCGTCGGGCTGCTCGCGTTCGCTGCCGTCGAGACCCCTGCGGCCGCCAAGTCGTTCATCTTGATGTCCGCCTGCGCGGCGGTGGCGGCGAAGCGCTCGGCAAACTCCTTGGCCTTGCCGCTCACCTTCGGCTGCGCGTACTTGGTCAGTCCGATCTTTTGCTCCGTCAACTGCCGCACGGCGGCGAGCAGGTCGGTGTCGCTCATGGTCTTGGGATCGGAGGGCGTCGGCTCGGCCGCCGTTCCCAGCGAGGCGACGCTGAAGAACACCAACCACAGCAGGAGGAACCCGTGCAGCCGCAGAGTCAGCCACCGCCTCAGGCACGAAACTCTTGCCCGATGAAGCACGCGAACACATTCGTTGTGTCCTCCGCACGGTCCCCGGCCAGAGAACATGAACCACGGACCGCGATCAAAGGAAGGGTCCACAGGCTGTGGAAGAGAGTGGGAACGGGAGAAAGGTTGGCGGAACGCTTCCACTCAGCTTTGAGCACTCCCGCCGTCGGAGATCTCGCCCCGCCAGCCGCCGGTCTCCTGTCCGCGCTCCTCGATGAACGCCTTGAAGCGGTCGAGGTCCCCTTGCACGCGCCGAGAAAACACCCCGAGCGCGTCACCGATCTTCTCCACGGCTCCCTCGGGCTGGTAGCTAAGCTCCAGTGTCAGGCGCGTCTTGCCGCCCGGCACCTTGTCAAAGCGCACCTGGCCGGAGTTCGGCGCGCCCGAGGTGCTGTGCCACGCGATCACCTGGTCGGCGATCTGCGCTTCGATCACGGTGTCCCACACCTTTTCCTTGCCTGCGATGTTGGCCCGCCAGCGCACGTGCTTGTCGTCGAGTTGACGCACTTCCTGGATGCCCTCCATGAACTTTGGGAACTCCTCGAATTGGGTCCACTGGTTGTAGACGACTTCGATGGGCACGGCGAGATCAATGGATTTTTCGATGACTTCCATAAAAGAGGACGGCTGCGGGTTGAAGATGGAAAAGCTTGTGGGTGGCGGCCTCTGATAACGCTGGAGACTCAAGCCGCGGATGGCTCATTCGGTCCTGACAAGAGGGTCAGAGCCGATTTCCGAGGCCGTCTGCTGGTTCGATGTGAACGCTCGGTGGTCGCGGATGGGTCGTCTGTCACGGTGGCACCGCCCGAGGTTCCGTGCCCTGACGATGACTGCCGCGAGTTAATCCTCACTGCTACTCGTCACCGGCTGGGGTGGGGAAGCTTCGGTTGGTGAGCTTCGCTGATCGGGATCGGCTTGTGCCGGTGCGGCTGGCTGCTCGCCAACGGCGTTGGTGGTGGAAGGGGGCAATGAACGTTTCGTCTTGATCCTGGGTGGAGGCAATGGTCGGAACGGCATTGCGTGTGATGGGGGCAGGAGTGTCTGGTTGGCTCATGATGGCAGATAGGGATGGTTGGATGCCGCAGGTAGTTCGCGTTTGCTTCGTCGGGAAAGCGCGGTCGTGGATGCTACAAAGTCGTCGGGATGGCCTAGTCGAGGTCACGGCAGCGCCACGGGCTCACAGGGCCAGGAGGCGAGATGGTCTGCGCACGATCCCGACCCGAAAGCGTTTCCGTTTGCTTGTTATGGTCGGGCGGTTTTGTAGCCCGCGTGTTTGAACCAGCCACAGGCGTTGCTGGGCGTGATGCGCGCCGGGCTGCGGGCTACCCCCGTTGGCGAAACTCCGATCCTACCGGGATATGCGTCGCCTTCTCCTTCTTTTCGCCCTGTTCTTCGACCTGCCCGCGTTCGCGCAGGTCGACTCCGCGGGACCTCCTCTTGGGCGACTTCTCTACGGCGAAGCTTGACATCCGCCTCGCTGGCAGGCGACATGACGCTCGGATGCAAGCCGCTGCCTCTTCTCCCCGTTCCTCTTTCTCCTCCTCCGCGGTACCGGGCACGGCCGCGCTGTTCTTCATCCAGATCTTCGCGACACTCGGCTTCGCGGTGCTCTACTCGACGCTGGTGCTCTACGCGACCAAGCACCTGG
>CAXTMD010000483.1:0-3177 GCA_964245035.1 uncultured Chthoniobacterales bacterium | reverse complement strand
CCAAGATTGGCCCCGCAGCCTGGAAACCGCCCGCGCCTGGCTGGCGGAAGACCCTCTCAACGCCACGGCCCACCACGGCGCGGGGACGGCGCTGATCCACCTGCTGCGTTACCCCGAAGCAGCCCCGCACCTGGTCCATGCCCTGGAACGTGACCCGGAGCACGCCGAAACGCATCGCTTGGCCTCCGTCGTCTGCTTTCACCTCAAGGAGGCCGCGCGGGCGGAGAGACACGCCCAGCAGGCCATCGAACTGCGTCCCGAAGATGCCGCCAACTGGTATCATCTCGCCTGGATGCGCTACCGGCAGGACCGCTTCACCGAGGCCGCCCGGCACGCCCGGCACGCGCTGGAACTCGAGCCGAACGCCAGCCATGTCGTCAACCTGCTCGCGCTCTGCGAACCCGGTGATCGCCGCGACGAACTCACAGGCTACCAGCGCGCCCTGGAACTCAATCCCGAGAACAGCACGGTCCACAACAACCTGGGCGTTTACTACCTCAATGTGGTAGGCAACCACGCGGCGGCGGCAGACGCCTTTCGCCAGGCGTTGCGCATCGACCCGCAAAACGCGACTGCCCGCAGCAACCTGACGGCGGTGTTCAGAAAGCGCAGCACGCTCTACCAACTGCTGCGGCTGCCGATGAATGCCCTGCGGTGGTCGCGCGCACTGTGGCGGACCCGCCACTGGCTGGGAATCGTTTTGCTGGTCATTTTCTGGGGAGTTGGCGCGCGGGTGACCTGGCCGCTCCTGGCCGTCGGTCTGGTGCTATTGTACCTGCCGTCCAAGGTTTACGAGGCTCTGAGCGTCGGTGACCTGCGCGCTTGGATGGGCGTCCCCGGCGCGCGGCGGGGCGGGTTCCTGGGCTGCCACGCGTGGCCGTTCGCGGCGCGGATGCTGGTGTTCGTCCTGTTTATTGCGCTGTACTGGTGGGCGTTGTACGCGCTGGCGCACACCGAGCCTTTTCTGCGGCTCGCGCGCAAGGTTCTCGGCGTGGAGCTAGATCGGTTTTGAGGGAACATGCTGAAAGCACCTCAACCTGTGTACGGCGGCAAGCCGATCCACTGGATGAGCCGCCTAGATACAGACACATCACGCCAGGGCAAAAAAAACGGTGTTCGACGCCACTGTCGCTCAAGGGCAACTGTTCAGTCCAACGGGGACGTCTAGTAGCTCATGCGGAAGGTGGGGCTATCCTCCGCGCGGGTCCGCCGCCGGTCGTAGATGCGCGTCGTGGCGATGTTGGCGTGGCCGAGCCATTCCTGGACCTTGGCAATATCCGCTCCTTGGTTGAGCGCGTGAGTGGCCGCGGTCGCGCGGGCGACATGGGGGCCGAACCCCGCCGCGTTGATGCCGATCCGCCGCGAGTAGTAACGCACCACACACTCGTCGACCTTGCCGGGGGTAAGGGCGCGTTCGAGGTTGCCTTTGCCGCGGGGGTTCTTCACAGGCCGAAACAACGCGCCCGCCGCATCGTCTTTGTGCCCGCAGGCCTCCAGGTAGTCTGAGATCCGCACCAGCGCCGCCGGATGAGCCGGCACGAAGCGGATTTTGCCGCCCTTGCCGTGGACGCGCAGGTGCGCTACCCCTTGGCGTTGCTCCACGTCTTTGACGCGCAGCTTGCACAGTTCCTCCCGCCGCAGCCCGTGGAAGAACAGCACCGCGAGGATGGCCCGATCCCGTTTGCCTTTGAGAGTGCCTTCGGGCGGGGCGTCGAGAAGCTTGCGCGCTTGGCCGTCAGCGATGGCGGGCGTCTTACCCTCGCCGGTTTCTGCCCGGGGCCGTTTGACGCCGCGCACCGGGTTATGGGTCACCGCATTGACCTCACAGAGATGATCGAAGAGCGAAGCCAAGGCCGAAAGCTTGCGCCGGATGGTCGCCGGTCCGCTGCCGGAGCCTTCCAGGTGTTTGCGCCAAGCCAGCAGATGGGAACGGGTGACCTCCCGGAACTGCCGGGCGTCCTTCATGCCGAAGAGCGCCATGAACCCGGACACGTCGTTGCGGTACGCCCGACGGGTGTGCACGTTGGCGATGTTGGCGAACCATTCCAACTCGGGCGGCACGTCGTTGAGCTGGTAAAAGCTCGCGTCGGCGAGTTCGCGCCCGCCGGCCGCCACCACGACCAATTCACCATCTTTGGCGTTCATCTCCCCTGCTCTAAGGGAGATAATGCTTTTTATCAACCTTAAAGAAGGGGCGATGCCTCGGTACATCGGAACAGAGACTTTACGTGCGGAAATCTTCCAGTTCATGGTGCGGGTCAAACAGATCGTCCTCGTAAGTGAAAAGAATGGCGAAATTCTAAAACTTCTGAAATTCTCGCCGAGTGTTTGACTCAGGCTTTGACCTCTTTATTCCCCGTCGAAGTTCTAGCGCATACATCCGGGAAAGTTAGTTCGCACTTCATGTCTGCCACTTCTCCATCGCCCGGCATGATCGTTCGCCTTCGAACGCGTCATTGGCTTGTTCAGGCAGTTTCTACGGCGTCTTATGGGACAACGGTTTCGTTGGCCTGCGCAGACGACGACGCTCAAGGAGAGGAACTTGAAGTCATTTGGGAGGCGGAGCTAGATCGCTTCATTCCGAGCGAGGAAAACTGGCGGGACATCGGACGGAACGGCTTCGATCCGCCTCGATACTTTGCTGCCTTCCTAAACACGGCCCGGTGGAACTGCGTCACAGCCACCGATCCCCGCTTGTTTCAATCGCCTTTTCGAGCGGGCATTCAGATTGATCCTTATCAACTGGAGCCGCTGCACAAGGCCCTCCGGCTTCCGCGCGTCAATCTGTTCATCGCCGATGACGTTGGCCTCGGCAAAACGATCGAAGCCGGACTCATTGCGACCGAGCTTTTGTTGCGTCGCCGGGTGCAGGAAATCGTCGTTTCCTGCCCGCCCTCGATGCTGCTCCAATGGCGCGACGAACTCGAAACCCGCTTCGGTCTGACCTTCGAGATTTTCGACCGTGAATACGTCGAGCGGATCCGCCGCGAACGCGGGCATAGCGTCAATCCGTGGACAACGTTTCCCCGTTTCCTCATCTCGCACAAACTTTTGATCGACGAAGCTTACGTCGGCCCGATGCACGCCTGGCTCGACAACCTCCGTCCAGGCACGCTCTTCATTCTCGACGAGGCCCACCACGCCGCCCCGGCGAGCGGCTCGAAGTACGCCATCGAC
>CAXTMD010000482.1:0-3178 GCA_964245035.1 uncultured Chthoniobacterales bacterium | reverse complement strand
GTTCTGTCCGGCCAGGTGGCGATCGCGCCGGAGGCGGGTGCTGCCGGCGCGGCGGTGGTCGTCCCGTGCGAGGTCGGGGCGCTGGCTGGGGCGCTGGCGCGGCTGCTGGCCGAGCCGGAAACGCGTGCCCGCCTGGGTGTCCGCGCCCGGCTGGCGGCGGAACGTTATTCTTTGCGTGCCGTCGGAACCCGGCTGGAAGAGCTTTATCGAACCATCGTTTCCACCCGGACATGATCGCCGTCACGCCACTAATCCTCACGTTCAACGAGCAGGAAAACATCGGTCGTACGTTGGCCGCGCTGCTTTGGGCGCCGGAGGTCGTGCTCATCGACAGCTTCAGCACCGACGCCACGCTGGCGATTGCCGCCGCGACCCATCCCCGCGTGCGCGTGGCGCAGCGGCGCTTCGACAGTTTTGCCGGGCAATGCAATTTTGGGTTGGGGCAGATCCGCACGCCGTGGGTGCTGTCCCTGGACGCGGATTATGAACTGGAGGCCGCGCTGTGCTCGGAGATCTCGGCGTTGGAACCCGGGCCGGAGGTGACGGGCTACCGGGCGCACTTCCGGTATTGTGTGTGGGGGCGTGCGTTGCGCAGCACGCTTTACCCGCCGCGTGTTATCCTTTATCGCCGCGATGTCGCCGCGTATGAGAACGACGGCCACGGCCATCGCGTGCGGGTGGAGGGTGGGGCCGTGCTGCCGCTGCAAGGCCGCGTGCGCCACGACGACCGCAAACCGCTCACGCGCTGGCTCCAATCGCAAGACCGCTACATGCGCATCGAAGCGCCGCACCTGCTCGCCACGCCGCGTGCCGCCCTGTCGCGGCAGGATCGGCTGCGCCGCTGGGCGTTCCTCGCGCCGGCCGTGATGTTTCTCTACCTGATGTTTGTGCGAGGATTGGTCTTGGATGGTTGGCCGGGCTGGTACTACGTGTTCCAGCGCACCCTGGCCGAGACCTTGCTCGCGCTGCGCATCATCACCGAACGTGAAAAACTGGAGTCGACGCCGGGTCGGGACCCGCTCGCTGCGGAACGCGGACAGTAGAAGCTTGCCAAGCGGTTCGTCGGAGCATCTTGTTTGCGCCGAATGTCTTCGGCGTACGTCCAAGGGCGCATAGCACGCGCTCTCGCGTTTTGCTACATAGGCGAAGAGCGGACCCGCGGGCTTGCGCCGCGGGTGGCTTGTCAACGTTAGTTTCTCTCCTACCCACCCATCCATGAATCTGCCAAGAACCGTCCTCTGCACCGCGCTTCTGACCGCGTGTCTGTCCCCGGCGTTGCGCGCCGAACCCGCCGACGCCAAAAGGGCGAAAATTCATGCCATGATGAAGGATCGCGAGGCCGCTCACATGGCTTTCGACGAGATGTTGAAAGACAAGGAGAACAAGCGCTACATGGCCAAGGCGCTCGCCAAGGACAAGGAGTTTCGCGAGTTCTACGGCGCGGAGACCGGCGGCGACGCGCCGCACGAGGAGCGCACCCCTTCCCAGCACCCGGAACTCTTCCGCGCGAAGCCGTAGCGTCGGGCGGCGAGGGGCGACAGCGGTCACCCGGCGAATGCGGCGCACCGCGACAGCTCTACCAACCGTGGTGATGGTAGAACCCCAGCGGCGGGTGCGCTCTTTCCTTCTGTCATCCTGAGGCGAGTGCAACGAGCCGAAGGACCTCGTCGCGGGGTACCCGCTCGCCATCCATGATGGACGTGGCTCACTGCCGATCCTCCGCTCTGGCGTCCTGTGGTCGGCACGCGTGTCCCCTCCGGCGAGGTCCTTCGGCTCGCAGAACTCGCCTCAGGATGACAGACAAAAAGAAGCGTCAAACGTCGATGGTCGTGCTGGCGCGGGTTCAATCATCTCAGAAGTTTACATAGTTGCCTTCGACGCACCGGGGAGTGCCTCCACTGACGGCAAGGCGTCACGGGTCGGTCCCCGAAGCATTGTCGTGGGCAAGGCCGGCGCCGCTCGGGTCGGTCGACTGCGCCGCGGCCGCCTGCTTTTCGAGTGCCTCCGCGCGTCCATACACCCAGAGCGCCAACGAGGCTACGGCGGCCATCCACGTCTGACCCAGGGCCGTTAGACCCAGGTAGCGGATGGGATGCGCTTCCCAATCGCCGGCGACAACCGCCGCGGCCATCAGCGCCACCCCCGCCATTGCGGTCCAGAACAGCCGTCGGAAGATCACCGTCAGCCGTGACGCCCTCCGGAGCAGGGAAACGGCTTCAGCTCGCGTCCTCGGACCGGACATTCCTTGCGATGACAGCGCTGCACGCAGTGGCTGGCTGCCCTCCGGTCCCGCTGGGTCTTTCTGCTCGCTCATACCTGCTTCCATCCGACACTGCCGCTCAGATGGGTACTGCCGCGGCGGCTTGAGGGCAAGCGGCGTGTCGGTGTGCTTCCCCGGCCGCCAGGCAAAGAGCCGGTGGGAACGACCTGGGGCAAGCAGGAAGAAACTCGTTTTATCCCTGAGGGGATCGAGCGCGCAACGTGTTGCCGCCTAGAAATTTATTGAAAAATCTCTTGGCAACTGCGGGTCGCGCTGATACACCACGCTTTCATGCCGGCAGTACGCGATGGCATGATCGGCGACCCTCGGATGGGGCAGGGCATGACCTGGATGAGTTATCCTTTTGTGGGTAACTCCCGCGCGGGCCTCCACGTTTTGTTGCCATGAGTTCACCTGCACCCGCGCCGGGATTCTGGAACGACCTCGTCAATCTCCACCGGGAGTTCCGCGTGTGCCGGTTCAACTTCGTGGTGGCCGCGGTCGGCTTGTACGTTTTCCTGAAGGTGGATCAAGCGGTGGAGATCCTGCGTTCGCTGGGGGAGGACAGCACCTTCGATGTCCTGCGGTCCGGTCCGCAGCCGGGCCTGCGGTGGCTGGCGATCATCCTCGGCGCGTTCGCTTGGTCACTGGCGGGTTGGTACACGTGCCGGCTGCTGCTGGAGTTTGATTTTTTCGCGCCGGTGGCGGGCCGGCCGGTGGGGGCGTTCTGGCAGCGGTGGCAGCAGTGGCTGCGCGCGCACCTGCCGCGCGTGTTCGGCGTGGCGCCGTTGCTGACGATAGCGCTGGGCTTCTGGCACGCGTCGAACACCTACGACCCGCATGCTCCGAACCACGCGACCGGCTGGCTGCGCGGCTATGCGGTGGGCTGCGTCGCGCTGGCGGCCGAGGAGCCGGCAC
>CAXTMD010000481.1:0-3190 GCA_964245035.1 uncultured Chthoniobacterales bacterium | reverse complement strand
GATGCAAGGCGTCGTGATGGCTCGCTAGGTCGTGGACCCATCTTCTGCCGGAAGCCCCTTGGCGACAATCGACCATCTTTTGATGAAGTGACAGTAGAAGAGGCGCGCTTGAGCTGGAGTCGTCCAGGCATTTGACGGGAGACCCCTGGGTTGCTCATCTTCCATCCCCGAGCGCATGAACACACCCGAGAAAACGACCGCCGCAGCATTTTCGCGGTACATGACTGGCCGGGTGACGGCCGATAGCGCCGCCCTGCACTGGCCGGGCCTCTACGCGCGGTGCTTCCAGTTTCCACGCGTCGTGGACCGCTTCCTGGTGCCTGCGACCGCCGAGCCGCACATCTCTTGCGGCATCGCGGGCACCGCGCAGTTCCAGGAACGCGAGCGGGAGGGAACGTGGATTGCGCGACACATCCGGCCCGGTGACATTTTCGTCACCCGCTCCCGCACGCCCTATGAAGTGCGCTTCACCTCGCCATCGGGGCAGGAGTTGCAGACGGTCCAGGTCCACGTCGCCGTCCCTCCCTATCGTGCCGCCCTGGAAGCCGTTTATCCAGGCCGTGCCGACGCCGTCGAGATCATCGACTTCTTCGGGCGCGACGAGGTGCTTGCCCATCTGTGCTTCGCTTGTGCGGAGATGCTCGCGGAGGCGGTCCCTGGCAGTTCCCGGCGCGTGGCAGACATGACCCAACTCATCGCCTCGGTCCTGGTGGAAAAGTACACGGCGGCTACCACCGAGAGGCCCGACTACCGCGGCGGCTTGCCCATCCGCCAACTTCGCCGGGTCGAGGATTTCCTGCACGACCACTTGGCCGAGGAAATTAGCATCGCCCAGCTCGCCGGGACCGTGGACCTCAGTCCCTTCCATTTCTGCCGCGTCTTCCGGCAGACCACGGGCATGTCCCCCTCGCAGTTCGTGACACGCGAGCGGATTTCGCGCGCCCAGCAGCTCATCCGCGAGACCCCGCGCAACCTGATCGAGATCGGCCTGGAGGTGGGCTACGCGAACTCCAGCCACTTCGCCCAGGTATTTCGCCGCACGGTAGGAGTGACGCCGACCGAGTTCCGCCGCTCTTTGTGAAGCACCCGAGGTGGGTCCGCGTCACGTTGACGCTTTCACAGCACGAATAGAACAGGCCGCGCACGAACGCAGGAGCAGGCGCGGGCGAGAGAGAGGAAGCTCTCGGCATGAGACGCCTCGCCTCTACCCTCCTCGTCCTCACTTTGCTGACCTCCACGTTGCCGGGCACCGGGCAGGCGCAAACCACAGCCTCGGCAGACAAAGCGGTGAGTCCGCCGACCGTCACTATCACGCGCGCCGCGACGCTCACCGCGCAGCCCGGACCCGCCGACCGTTTTACCGGCACGCCTCAGGTCACGCAGCTCTTCGGCGCGCAGGCTCCCTCGCACGTTTCCGGCGGCTCGGTCACGTTCCCGCCCGGCGCGCGTTCGGCCTGGCACAGCCATCCGCTCGGCCAGGTGCTCCTCGTCACGGCAGGCACCGGCTGGATTCAGGCTTGGGGCGGACCGATCCAGGAGATGCGCGCGGGCGACGTGGTGCGCATCCCGCCCAACGTCAAGCATTGGCACGGCGCGTCGGCCACCTCGTCGGTCACGCACATCGCCATCCAGGAAGAACTCGACGGCAAGAACACCGACTGGATGGAGAAAGTCAGCGACCAACAATACAACCCCGGCCCCGCCACTACCCAAACCACCCAAGGAACCAACCCCATGCCCAACAAAGAACCTTCCGCCATCAAGAAGACCTACGGCGACTTCTCGCCCAAGCTCGTGGAAATCACCGACGACGTACTCTTCGGCGACGTGTGGGAGCGCCCGGAGCTTTCCAAGCGCGATCGCAGCCTCGTCACCGTGGCGGCCCTCATCGCCGGCGGCAACACGGAACAGTTGCCCTTTCACCTCCAGCGCGCCAAGGAAAACGGCGTCAAGGAGTCCGAGATCATCGAGACCATCACGCACCTCGCGTTCTACTGCGGCTGGCCCAAGGCCATGAGCGCGCTCAAGGTCGCCAAGGACACGTTCCAGCCGCAGCCGGAAACCAAGGGTCAACCCTGACCCCCTTTCCTCAGAGCATCGCCAAGAACTCCAAACTCCCCATGAAGATCCAACCCAACGGCTCCAATCCTTCCGCCAAGGGACCGGAGAACTATTTCACCGGCACCGTGCGCATCGACGCCCCTTTCAAGGCCGAGGAACCCGGGCGGGTCGAAGGCGCTTACGTCACCTTTGAACCCGGAGCACGGACCGCCTGGCACACCCACACCCTCGGCCAAACCCTCGTCGTCACGGCGGGCCTCGGCTGGGTGCAGTGCGAGGGCGGGCCCGTCGAGGAAATCCGCCCGGGCGACGTGGTCTGGTTCGCGGCGGGCGAAAAGCACTGGCACGGCGCTGCGCCCACCACCGCCGTGACCCACCTCGCCATCGTGGAAAACCAGGACGGCAAGAACACCGACTGGCTCGAAAAAGTTAGCGACGAGCAATACCGCCGCTGACGGTCTGCCTCCCTTTAGATTATCGACAGAATCCCAACCACCACCCGTTAGAACACTCCGAAAACAAACCTCACTATGAACTTCTCCTTCGCAAACCAGGTTGCCCTCGTGACCGGTGCCGCCTCCGGCCTGGGCCTCGCCACCGCCAAAGCGTTTGCCGAATCCGGCGCATCGGTCGTCCTAGCCGACTACAACGAAAAAGCCGTGCAGACCGCCGCCGACGAGCTGGCTGCCAAGGGCCACAAAACTCTCGCGGTACATTGCGACGTGTCCTCCGACGAGCAGGTGGAAACCATGGTCAAAAAGACCGTCGAGAAGTTCGGGCGGCTGGACTGCGCCTACAACAACGCGGGCGTGCAGAACGAGCTCGCCATTACCGAGAACCAGACCGCCAAGGACTACGACAAGGTCATGGGGATCAACCTGCGGGGGATTTGGAGCAGCATGAAGTTCGAGTTGCAGCAGATGAGCAAGCAGGGCAGCGGCTGCATCGTCAACTGCTCCTCGCTCGGCGGTTTGTTGGGCGGCGCGCAACGCGGCATCTACCACGCGGCCAAGCACGGCGTGATCGGCTTCACCAAGAGCGCGGCGCTGGAATACGCGGCCAAGGGCATCCGCATCAACGACGTTTGCCCGGGCCTCTTCGACACAGCCATGAGCGACCAGATGAAGGC
>CAXTMD010000480.1:0-3209 GCA_964245035.1 uncultured Chthoniobacterales bacterium | reverse complement strand
TCGACGAGGGGCAGTTCGGCACGGCGATCATCGAGAGCCCCTTCAACTACCGCTACGGCGAGGTGTACGGCCTGGAAGGCACACTCACCTACGTCAACGGCGGGTTGGAGGTGTACGCGAACGCGGCGTATTCCTCGGCGCACGGTAAGAAGGTGGATTCATCGCAGTTCCTCTTCGACCCGGACGAGTTCGCGTACATCCAGAACCACTACGTCTACCTGGACCACGACCAGACCTCGACCGTTTCGGCGGGCGTGTCGTACCTGTTCAAGTCCACGGGCACGCGTCCGTACGCGGACATGCTCTACGGCAGCGGGCTGCGCGATGGGTTCGCCAACACGGGCAAGCTGCCGGCGTACTACACGTTCAACCTCGGGATCGAGCAGAGCATCCACCTCCCGCGCTTCGGCCAGGCCAAGTTGCGCTTCGACATCGTCAACCTGCTGGATCGCGTCTACGAGTTGCGCGACGGCTCGGGCATCGGTGTGGGCGCGCCGCAGTTCGGGCAACGGCGGGGGATCTACGGTGGCATCAGCATCGACTTCGGCCCGCAGCCGGCGGCGAAGGAGATCAAGCCCGCACCGAAGGACGGACAGGCGAGCGCGTCAGGCAAGTGAAGATTCCAGGCCGGCAGCCGCGAGGCTGCCGGCCATCCAAGGCGCACAACCTGCGAGGATGGATGCTGTCGACATTATCTCCCATCGCTTCCTCACCCCGGAGGGGTGGCAGACAATAGCCGGGGGTTCTCAACCCCCGGAAACGGCAGACAAAGAGGTCGCACCCTGGAAGGGTGCGGGAAGCCCACTGGTTCCCGGCCAAACGATCATTTCCATCGGTTCGCCTCCTGCACCCTTCCAGGGTGCAATCCTTCCTTTCTGGCCTCCGGGGGTTGAGAACCCCCGGCTATTGTCCGCCACCCCTCCGGGGTGAAGAGAGGTGATTGACTGCGGTCCGAATGTCCGCGGCGTGTCACGCGTCCGCAACGCCCGCCTAAAAATTACAGGGGCAGCCCGCGGCTTCCCTCCGACCGCGGACCACCCCTGCTTTTCTCCCCTGCCCTAGGAGCCTGCTGCCGGTTCCCTCTACCCTCCGGAGCCAAGCTTCCTTGTTCTTCCCTCTCCCCGAAGTGGTGTTGCCTATGCGTTGATCGTACCGACCGCCTCCGAGGACATCTGCGGCCGGGCGGCCTCGCCCAGGTACGCCCCGGCGGCGTGGCCGTAGCCCTCGTTGGAAATGTCGTGGTAGCCTTCCTCGCCGTGGTCGGTGATGTCCAGGCCCGCGTCCTCGTTTTCCTCGGTCGGGCGCAGCCCCATCACCGCTTTGAGCACGTAGCCCAGCACCAGCGTCGCCACCACCGCCAGGACCAGCGTCACGCCGATGGCCTTGACCTGTTCCATCCACAACGTGTGCCCGACGCGGTCGAACAAGCCGTTGGTCGTCGCCGGGTTGGCCGGGTCGGCCTTGGCGAGGTTAGAGTTCACCGTCGAGGTGGCCAAAAAGCCGGTCAGCAAGGCACCCATCGTACCGCCAATCGCGTGCACGCCAAAGGTATCCAGCGCGTCGTCGTAGCCGAACCACGCCTTGACCTTCACCACGAAGAAGTAAGGGATCAGCCCGGCACACACGCCGATGATAACCGCCCCCGTCGCGTTGATGTAACCGCACGCTGGGGTCACGACCACCAGCCCCGCCACCGCGCCCGAGCAATAACCCAGGATGCTCGGCTTGCCCTTGAGCATGAACTCCAACGTCGGCCACACGAAGGCCGCCACCGCCGTGGCAATCGTGGTCGTCATGAACGCGTTGGCCGCGATCCCGTCGGCCGCGACCGCGCTGCCGGCGTTGAACCCGTACCAGCCCACCCACAGCATCCCCGTGCCCACCATGCAGAGCACCATGCTGTGCGGAGGCATCGCCTGCTTGCCGAAGCCCAGGCGCTTGCCCAGGATCAGGCAGAGGATCAGCGCGCTCCAACCGGAGGACATGTGGACAACCGTGCCGCCCGCGAAGTCGAGCGCGGTGATCTTGGCGTCGGCGTTGAAGGTGCCGTTCATCAGCCCCGTTGCGCCCCAGATCATGTGGGCCAGCGGGAAGTAGACCACGAACATCCACAGCGCGATGAAGGTCATGATCGCCGTGAACTTCATGCGCTCGGCAATCGCGCCGACGATCAGCGCCGGGGTGATGATCGCAAACATGAGTTGGTACATGGAGAACACGTTCTCCGACACCCAGTAACTGTAGTCGGTGTTCGGCGCGCTGGTCACCCCGTTGAGGAAGAAGTGCTCGCTGCCACCCAGGAACGGGCTGTTGAAATTCTTGCCGAAGACCAGGCTGTAGCCGACCGCCCACCACAGGATCGTCACCAACCCCGCGCAGCCGAGGCATTGTGCGCAGACGCTCAGGACGTTTTTGCGGCGCACCAGCCCGCCGTAGAACAGTGCGAGGCCGGGCAAGGTCATGAAGAGCACGAGCGCCGCGCTGGCCATCATCCAGGCGTTGTGGCCCGGGCCGGGCACGCCGATGGCGGGAGTCGTCAACCCATCGGGGATCTTGCCATCCGTCCCTTTGAGGGCCGCCGTCGGGTCGCTGTTGGTGAAGTATGCCTCCATGGCCCCGATGCGCTGGGTCTCGGTCGGCGCAACCGCCGCGGCCGGAGTCGCGGCCGGCGGGGTGGTCGTTGGGGTGGCAGACGGCTCCTGCGCGCGGAGCAGGGTCGCGGTCAGCAAAAGCGAAAGGCAACCAGCGACAGCGGCCTTGGTGAGCGATGGGAGGTTTCTGGTCATAGGACTGGATGGATGCGAGGCAGGAGAGCCCCCGGCGCTGCCTCCTTCCAAACGAGCGTTCAGCGGCGTCAGCAAGCCGCGTGCCTCACGTCCAAATACTCGCATTTACAGAGGCAGCAGCCGGGTTCTCAGTGGTGAGAAGCTCCGGGGCTACGAAGTTCATGCTGAACCCTCTGAGCAAAATCAGCCAACCTCTTGGACAATTTGCGGCAACCGCTTGCCGCGTCGAAGCTCGTTGCCAAACGCCTCGCCGCAGGCATATTCGTGGCGAACCGGCGCTCTCCCCCGGAAGAGGTTCTCTGCGATGAATTTGTTTGCGTCCATGGCGGCAACTTTCCGGCGACAGCCGCTCTGGCTGCTCTACACCGGGGCGCTGGCACAGGTGGCGGGCTGCGGATTCTTCGACTACGTCACCGGCTACGA
>CAXTMD010000479.1:0-3226 GCA_964245035.1 uncultured Chthoniobacterales bacterium | reverse complement strand
CTCGCGCGCCGTCGCTTCGTACCAACTGCCCTCGCGGTACTGGGTGAGTGCGTCCTTCATTCGGCGGCCTCCATCAGGCGAACGCCCTGCGCCAGGCGTAGCGAGACGGTGTCCGGCCGCGCGCCGCCGTCGTTGACCGAGACCCGCAGCCCACCCGGCGAATGACGTTCGATGAAGTCGTCCACGACCGCGCGCCAGAGGTCGTCGAAGCCGCCCACGGGCGTCTTGATGTTGACCTCGCAGCGGGTGCCCTCCAGCACGCGCTCGAGCAGCACCTCCAGGTTGCCCGAGGCCACGACCCCGGTGATGACGTGGGCCTTGTCGCCGGCGGCGCGCCGGGGCGCGTCCTTGTGGATTTGCAGGGTGTCCATGGTCAGGGAAAAGCTTCGCGGGCTTGGGGCTACCAGTTGCGGAACCGGGTCGGCGGCCGGTACAAACCGCCCGACCAGGTCACCAAGTCGCGTACCGAACGGGCGGCGAGCAGGTGCCGGTTGGCGTCGAGCGGGTTGATGCCCAGGTCCTCCGGCCGGCGGATGATGCCGCGCTGACGAAGCGAATCCACCTGTTTGCGGTCGCGCGCGCGGCCTACGTCGGTAAACCCGGCCACGCCACGGATGGCCTGCTCGCGTTCCTGCGGGGTGCGGCAGAGCAGCAGGTTGGCGATGCCCTCCTCCGTGACGATGTGCGTCACGTCGTCGCCGTAGATCATGATCGGCACCAATCCGAGCTTCATCTTCTCGGCAAAGTCGACCGCTGCGAGTTTTTCCACGAAGCTCGGGGCATTCTTGTCGCCAAAAGTTTCGAGCAGTTGCACGACGAGCTTGCGTCCGCGCGTCAGGTTGGCGGGCCCGTCGCCGGCCTCGCGCCCGGCTTTGAGCCAGGAGTCGGAAGCGTGGCGGCGGCCGTGCGCGTCCGCCCCCATGTTGGGCGCGCCGCCGAAGCCCGGGATGCGGGTGGGCGTCACGGTCGAACTGTTGCCTTGCAGGTCGATCTGCAAGGTCGAGCCAATGAACATGTCGCAGGCGTACAGGCCCGCCAACTGGCAAAACACGCGGTTGGAGCGCAGCGAGCCGTCGCGGCCGGTGAAATAAACGTCCGGCCGAGCGCGCATGTAGTCGTCCATGCCGACCTCCGAGCCGAAGCAATGAATCTGCTGGACCCAGCCGCTCTCGATGGCGGGGATGAGCGTCGGGTGCGGGTTGAGAGCCCAGTGCGTGCAGCTCTTGCCCTTGAGGCCGAGGGTCTCGCCGTAGGTGGGCAGCAGCAGTTCGATGGCCGCCGTGCCGTAGCCGATGCCGTGGTTGAGCCGCCGCACGCCGTACGGGGCGTAGATGCCCTTGAGCGCCAGCATGCCCATGAGGATCTGCGTGTCGGTGATCTGGGCTGGGTCACGAGTGAACAGCGGCTCGACGAAAAACGGCCGGGGTGATTGGATGACGAAGTCCACCTGGTCGCCCTGGATGTCCACGCGCGGCACGCGGTCCACGATCTCGTTGACCTGTGCGACGACGACCCCGCTCTTGAAAGCAGTGGCCTCGACGATGGTGGGCGTGTCTTCCGTGTTCGGGCCGGTGTAGAGGTTGCCGTCGCGGTCCGCCTGGCGGGCGACGATGAGCGCCACGCGGGGCGTCAGGTCCATGAAGTAGCGCGCGAACAGCTCGACGTAGGTGTGGATCGCGCCGAGCTGGATCTTGCCCGTGTCCAGCGCCCTGGCAATCGTCCCGCTCTGTGGGCCGGAGTAGGAAAAGTCCAGCCGGGCGGCGATGCCCTTGGCAAAAAGGTCCAGGTGCTGCGGCAGGGCGATGCCGCTCTGCACGATGTGCAGGTCGTGCACCCTGGATTTGTCGGCGGCGACCAAGGCGTCCGCCAGGTGGTCCGCCTGCTTCTGGTTGTCGCCCTCCAGGCAGACCCGGTCGCCCGGGTGGAGGATGGCCTCGAGCAGCGCCGTGGTGTCTTTGGCGTCGACGATCTTGCCCGTGGCGAACCTGCCGCCGGCTTCCAGCCGGGCTTGCCGATCCTGTTTCTGGGTTTGCCAATCAGCCATGAAAAATCGCGTGGTTTGTGGGTCGTCGGAGCGTTCGCGGACAGCCGGAGGCAGACGCGGCGAGCCGCGGGATATTGTTTAACACTTCGGATTCCGCGCCTCCAGGGTTCCCGTCATTTTGAAATTTTTCGGCGTGCCCACACGCTGATCTTGGCGGGCCTTCTCGCCGCGAGTTGGTGGGGCGGACGCACCTTTCTGCGCTCGCTGGACTACGCGGACACGGACGACGGTTTGGCGTAGTCACGATGCAGGAGGTGCAACGCGCGGCCCACCTGTGCAAAGCCGCCTTGATGCACGACGGCTGCCCGCAGCATCGCACCCTGTTCTCCCGCCAGCACTCGGTAGAAAATCTCCCGCACGATGGCCGGGCCAAGCAACCAGGCCTCGGCGGGTGAGCGCAGGCAGCGCAGGAGCCTCAGAACCCCTCCACACAGTCCTCCGTCAGCGGGGTGGCGCGGATCGCACGCGGCAGCGGGGCGCGGCGGGCAGGGACCAGCTCCATCTCCGCGGGTGGGCCGCTGAAGATCGTCCAATTCAGGTCAACCAACATGAATACCAGCGACCGGCTCAGGCTGGCTTACGTCGCACTGCACCGGCAGCGGCACCGCCAGGACCAGGTGGCTTTCCGCGTTGTAGCAGAAGGTCTCCTCACCAGATGGTCGCAGACCCTCCCCCACTTGGGCTGGACTTTCAACGCCCTGCATGGGGTCTACACCGCGGATGTTGAGCATTAGACGCGGGAGGACTTGCGGGGAAAGATGGACCCACCTCTCAGGTGTGGTGGTCTACAAATTACTTTGAGCGAGACGGTTATGACATACGCCGATCTATCTACCGCGCCGCGCTGGAGTTACGGCGTCGCCGTTGGCTTGGCGGAGGGCGTTTGGGTGGCTCGCACCGCACGGTGGATTGTCGAACGTTTGTGAGGTGGGAGTGGGCCAGAATCTTCGGACATGAACGGTTCCCGCTGCTCGCGGGGGCCGGCCCCTGTGGTGTACGCTGGCGAGCGGGAGATGGTAGACCGGCCCGTCGACGGGCCTTGTAGACTCGAAGATCCGGCGGGAGCTGCCGTCCGCCCGGCCGTTGCTACACTACTCGTGTGTCCACCCAGGCCGCCATGGCTGCCGCCCGCGCTCGCGCCGCTTCCACCTCCATGGCTACCACTCGCGCCGCCACCATGGC
>CAXTMD010000478.1:0-3246 GCA_964245035.1 uncultured Chthoniobacterales bacterium | reverse complement strand
GCGCAGGACCTGCTGGGTGCGGTCGCTCAGGGTGGCGCGGTGGTTGCGGCTGAGATCGAAACGGTGGAAGTGCTTGAAGGCGTAACCGTTGACGCACAGCAGGATGATCGCCGCCAGGGCGATCTGGATGATGACGTTCGTACCAATGGCCAGGCGGCGGCCCACGCCGGCGTTGGAAGGACGGCCAGGTTTGCCCGCGGAGGGTGGGTTGGCGGCGGGGGCGGGTTCGACGGGTTTTTCCGTGACGGGTTCGGCGGCCATAGCAGGGAAGAAAAAGGGTCAGGGATCAGCGCGGCAGGCTCAGGCCTTCCACTTGCGGAACTGGAAAATGTGGTAGGTCACCACCTGGAGGAAGACCGTCATCGACACGTAGAAAACAATGGGCTTGGTGCTGATCAGGCCGCGGGCGTAGTCGTGCATGTGGTCGAAGCTGGAGAAGTACTCCACGAGATCGCGGGTGCCCTGCGTCAGGTTGGGCAAGATGTAGCCGAGCAGTCCGCTGAAAAACACCGCCATCACGAGCACGAACGTGACGATGGCCGCGATGATCTGGTTGCGCGTGACCACGGAGGCCAGGCAGCCCAGCGACAGGTAAAACGTCCCCATCAGGAACAGCAGCAGGTACACGCCGAAGTACAGCCCCGGTGCCGGCGCGGCCGGTTGCTTGGTCACCGCCTCGTAGATGATGAAAAGAAACGCCGTGGGCAGCCACAGCACGAGATAGAAAAGCAGCGCGCCGGCGAACTTCGAGAGCACCACCTGCCAGTCCTCGACGGGCGCGGTCATGAGGGTCTCGATGGTGCCCGATTTAAACTCCTCCGAGTAAAGCCGCATCGTGATGAACGGGATCACCGGCAAAAAGACGAACCAGAAAAGGACGTTGTAAAAGAACGCTTCCACCAGCGAAACCTCCGTCGGCTGGCGCAACAGGGCATTGAGCACGAAGTAAGCGTTGAAGCCGGCCAGCGCCATGAAGAAGCACAGCACGATGTAGGCGATGGGCGAGTAGAAGTAAGACTTCATCTCGCGTTCGAGCAGGACGAGGAGTTTTCTCATGGGCGAACGGGAAAAAGGGACGGCGATCTCGTGGAAACCAGCAGGCAAAAAGGAAAAGGGAACCGGGCGCGCCGGCTCGCGGCTACTCCGCGTGGGTGATCTCCACGAACACGTCTTCGAGCGTGGCGCGACGGCGGGAGAGTTCGCGCAGGTTCCAGCGGCGGTCCACGGCGAGGCGGAAGAGTTCCGCCCGAGGGTCCGCGCCGGCCTCGGCCTTGAGCAGGAACGCGCGGTAACCTTTGGCGCCGCCGTTGGTAGCGGGGATTTCGGCGCCGACGGGCGGGGTCGTTTCCAAGGTCACTTCCTTGATGCCCGGCACCTTCTGGAGTTCGGCGACGCCGTTGTCCGCGCCGGTGTCGGCTTCCAGGCGGATGTTGCCGACGGCGCGCAGGGTGTTGAGGAGGTTCTGCGGGGTGTCGCTGGCCTCGATCTTGCCCTTGTGCAGGATGATGACGCGCGAGCAGGTCATCTCCACCTCGGGCAGGATGTGGGTGGAGAGCAGGATCGTGTGCTTCTTGCCCAGGTTCTTGATGAGGTCGCGCACCTGCCGGATCTGGTTTGGATCCAGGCCGATGGTCGGCTCGTCGAGGATGAGCAGGTCCGGGTCGCCGACGAGGGCTTCGGCGATGCCGACGCGTTGGCGGTAGCCCTTGGACAGGTTGCCGACGAGCTTGCGCGACACGTCGTTGAGGTCGGTCATCTCCTTAACCTCGCCGACGCGGGTGCGCAGCTTTCTGCCCGAGAGACCCTTGAGCGCCGCGCGGTGTTCGAGGTACTCGTTGACGCGCATGTCCGTGTACAGCGGGACGTTCTCGGGCAGGTAGCCGAGGTGTTCGCGCACCTGGAGCGACTGGTTGAACACATCGTAGCCCGCCACAGTCGCCCGGCCGCTGGTGGCCGGCTGGAAGCAGGAAAGAATGCGCATCGTCGTGCTCTTGCCCGCGCCGTTGGGCCCGAGGAAACCGACGATCTCGCCGCGTTCGACCTCGAAGGAGAGGTCCTTGATGGCCGTGTAGTTGGCGTAGCGCTTGGTGAGGTTTTCGACCTTGATCATCTTCTTGCGGAGGAAACGAATGACAGCGGCAGGGGGCGGGACGTTGAAATAATCTTCCGTGCATTTCAAGCGGGAACGACGGCGGGAATGGTCGGGAAGTGTCGCGGGTTGCGCGTGATCAAGCCTTGGAAGCGGCTGGCGAACGCCTCGATGAGCACGTCGGCAAGAGGATGCTTGCGGATAGTGCCTGCGCGCTTCTGCTGAACGCGGGCATCCCAGAGACGATGCGCCGCAACGGTGTCCTGCCAAGTCCATGGTTCCTGCCAACCGATGCCTAAAGCTTGCAGGAAAGTCTGCTGAGGTGCGTCTCGGCCAACGAAGGAAGGAGCCAGTTCGACGTATGAGACCGGACAAATGAGCAAACCATCAAGGAGATGGCGCAGGAGACAATCAGTCGAGCCCGACGCAAAACGAGCGTCGTTGTTGGCGATGTCCAACAAAACGGAGGTGTCAACAACCCTCGCCACAAGCGGTCAGTCTTCCTCGTCTTCGCGCAACTCCTTGAGCGCAGCGACGGAATCACCTTCCACCAAGCCGTACTCGCGGGCAAAGTTGAGTGCGGCGACCGGGTCGGGCTTCACCTCCTCTGGGGGCAGGAGGGTCATGCGGAACTCGGTCGCCGAGATTTGTTCCCATTTCACCAACTGTCCAACCTCTATGTGCATCTCGTACCACAACCGCGGTGGGACGGTAATTTGCCCTGGTTCGGAAACAAACGATTTCATCGGCGCACTTTATCGCTTGCGCGGAGGGGGAGCAATCACAACCTACTCCCTTGCCACCAGCGTCACGGTGCCGATCTGCTGACGGCCTTTGCTGTAGCGCTGGGCGTAGCTTCCGGTGCCGACCGTAAAATCCACCGCCGTGCCGCCCTCCACGTCGCGCAGCAACGCCTCGACCTTCGCCGGGCTGTCGATGTCGTACGTGCCCACCTTGAGGATCACCATGCCCTGCCGGACCCCGGCCTCCTGCGCGGGGCTGCCGCGCTCCACGTCGGCCACCAGCACCCCCGAGGTGCCGCGCGGCACCCCGAAGGCGTCGGCCAGTTCCTGGGTCATGGCCTGGAGCTGCAACCCGAACAGCCGCCGCGCGCTGGGCGATCCGGCCGCTCCCGCCGGCTTCGCGCCGCGCTGGGC
>CAXTMD010000477.1:2714-3247 GCA_964245035.1 uncultured Chthoniobacterales bacterium | reverse complement strand
GCCCCCTGGTGTTCGACGGCCGGCCGCGGCTGCTGCCGGCGTTGGGCTACATCCCGGCGGGCTGGCCGCAGGAGGCGGTGGCGCAGCAGGCCAGCCAGTTCGTGGTGGTGCCCGAGGACGTGTTTCCCGAAGCGGACTACGTGCTGAAGGTGCAGGGAGACTCCATGGTGGACGCGGGCATCCAGCACGGCGACTGGGTGGTGATGACCACGCGGCGGGAACCCCGCGCCCACAACGTCGTGGCCGCGTTGGTCGACGGCGCGACCACGCTCAAAACCTACCTGCTGGACGAACGGCAAAAGCCTTTTCTGCGTTCGGAGAATCGGTTCTACCCGCCGAGCATCATCCCGCGGGAGGAGATGCAAATCCAGGGCGTCATGCTGGGCAAGCTGGACGATAAATCGAAGGCCGACGAAGGGCCCGATGCACTGTTTTAGAGGCGTACTCTTTTCTCTGTTCTCCTGAGGCGCGGTTGGGGGGGGGGGGCGGGGCGGCCCCCCGCGCGCGGCGGGGCGCGGGGGGGGGGGTGGGGC
>CAXTMD010000477.1:0-2704 GCA_964245035.1 uncultured Chthoniobacterales bacterium | reverse complement strand
CCGAAGGACCTCGCCGAGAGGTACTCGCCCTGCCTTTCACTTTTCGCCTGACCAGCCGATACCCTGCTCCGGCGTTTCGCGAGCAGCAAGCGGGCACCTTCGGGCGAGGTCCCTCGACTCGCGGAACTCGCCTCAGGAGAACAGAAGGAGGCACGAGCCTGCCCTCTTGCAATGCGCTCCGGCTAACCCAGGTTCCCTTGCCTCCTTAAAAAGCGATTAACCAAAGAAATAGGGTTGCCCCAAAGAGGCAACCCTACCTTGAACGGCTGGCAACCGCTTTGCCCGCTCAGCCGAGCTTGTCGGCGTAGTACTTGATCATTCCCGGGTCGATGTCTCCGGGCGCGGCGACCTGCGGCTCCTCGTCGAGCGCGGGCGCGGGGTAGCCCTTGGGCATCCCGCCGACCTTCAACTCCTGGCCGTCCTCCGGGTGAGTCCCGTTCCAGATCTTGGCCAGCTCGTTGTAGTCGTTGCTCTGCTTGTACATGATCGTGTGCAAGCCCTCGCCCTCTTCCAGCTTGCGGGCTTCGGGGAACTTCCGGTTGCTCACGTCCGGGATCGGCAGGATCGCGCCGACGTTTGCGCCCGTGAGCACTTCGAGCGCCTTGGCGTAGGCGACGACGTGCACGCCGCCGCGCACCAGCAGGTAGCCGACCGCCGCGCGGGCCGTCGGGTTGTCGGTGGACTCGTACACGCGGATCTTGCCCGCGCGTGCGCCGCATTCCAGGAAGAAGTTGTGGAGCAGGTCGAGCTTCAGGTTGCCACTGGAAAACACGTTCTCACCGGTCCAGAAGCGGCCCATGCCATCCATCGGCAGCGCCGTCTGGCCGCTGTTGAGGAAGTGCGAGGCTTGCCGGAAGTCCTCCGCTTCCTTGAGCGGGGCTGGATCACTCGAACCATTGGAAACGAGGTTCTTGGCGGCGTCGGCGATCCGGCTGGAGGTGCCGTGGCCGTCGCCGTTAGAGGACTTGTTGCGGTCGGCACGGTCGATGGAACCGCTCAGCAGCAGGTTGATCGCGTAGGAAACGGCCTCAATGTGACTGTATTCCTCGGCGGCGATGTTGGAAATCAGGTCGTAGAACGGCCGCAGCTTGGTGCGCCCGCGGAAGTTGAACGACTGGAACGTGTAGTTCATCAGCGTCGACATCTCGCCGAACTTGCCTCCCAAAAGTTCCTGCACCGCCGCGGCGGCTTTGGCGTCGGGGGTGGTGGAGTCGGGGAACTTCACCGTAATCTGGTCATGACGGAATATCATAAGACCCTCTGATACGATCACGGGACGCGGAACGGACTCCTTTATCGCGCCTTGTGACGGGATCGACACCTGGCCGCGCCCGGCGGAGCAAACGCGTGCGTATCTATCCGAGCATGACCACGCCCACCTTCTCCAATCCCTCCGGCGACCGCACGCCCGGCGGCGTCTTCCTCCTCGGCGGCGACCTGCCGATCAACCGTCTCGGCTTTGGCGCGATGCGCATCACCGGCGAAGGGATTTGGGGTCCGCCCAAGGACCACGGCGAGGCGATCCGCGTTTTGCGCCGCACGGTGGAGCTGGGCGTCAATTTCATCGACACCGCCGACTCTTACGGGCCGCACCACAGCGAGAACCTCATCGCCGAGGCCTTGCACCCCTACCCTGCCGGACTGGTCATCGCCACCAAAGGCGGCCTGACGCGCACCGGTCCCAACGAGTGGCCGCGCGACGGCCGGCCGGAGTCCCTCCGGAAAGCCTGCGAGGGCAGCCTCAAACGCCTGAAGCTCTCCTGCATCGATCTCTACCAGTTTCACCGCCCGGACCCGGAAGTGCCGTTTGAGGAGTCCGTCGGGGCGGTGGCCGAGTTGCAGCGGGCCGGCAAGATCCGGCACGTCGGCCTGAGCAACGTCACGACCGAACAACTCGCCGCCGCGCAAAAGATCGTGGCGGTCGTCACCGTGCAAAACCGCTATAACCTCAAGGACCGCTCCAGCGAGGCGGTGCTGACGGCGTGCCAGGAGCAAGGCATCGGGTTCATGCCCTGGCGGCCGTTGATGCACGACAACGACCAGGTGGCCAAGGTGCTGGACGAGGTGGCGGGGGTGCGCGGAGGGATCACCGCCGCGCAGGTGTCGCTGGCGTTCCTGCTGGCGAAGTCGCCCGTCATGCTGCCGATCCCGGGGACCGGCTCGGTCGCGCACCTGGAGGAGAACATGGTCGCGGCGGAGTTGACGCTGCAACCCGACGAGATTTCTGCCATCGAGGAAGCAGCGAAGGCTGCTTAGTGCGCGTTGCGTCTTGGTCAGGCTGCGCAGCAGCCGGTTGTCTCGATAGATAGGGACGCCTCGGTTTGGAAGCCGTTGCGCGGCGGTCCTGTGCAAACGGGACGCGTTCCGAAGTTCAACCCGCCGGTTCGTCGAAGACGAGGATTTCCGCTCGTCCCACCGCCGGATCGGCGCGCAGCAAGCGACCGAGCGTCCGCAGTCCCCAGCGTTCGCTGCGGGCGTGGCCCACGGTGGCCACGCCGATCCCCGTCTCCCGCACGGCGGCGCGGGCGGGCTGCCGCCATTGTCCGGTGACGTACACGCCCGCGCCGGCCGCGTCCGCCGCGCGCACCAGTTTGTCGTTCATCGCGCCAACGCACACGACGCGTTCGACGAGGGCACGCCTCCCGGCCGCCGGCGGCGTGACGGCTTCCAGCCCGCCGAACTCCGCCTCCAGCCGCGCGACGAC
>CAXTMD010000476.1:0-3248 GCA_964245035.1 uncultured Chthoniobacterales bacterium | reverse complement strand
CCGGACGTGATCGTCACGCGCTTCCCGCCCGAACCCGGCGGCACGCACGGCCACCACACGGCGAGCACCGTGCTGGCGCTGGAGGCGTTCAAAGCGGCGGCGGACCCGCAAGCGTTTCCCGAATGTGGGCCGGTGTGGCAGCCCAAACGCATCTTCTGGAACAGCTTCCGCGACGCGCGCGGCAGCACGCCGCCGTTGCGCCTGGACATTGGTGGTTACCTCCCGCTGCTGGGCGAGTCCATCGGCGAAATCGCGGCACGGAGTCGTTCGAGCCACCGCAGCCAAGGCTACGGGACGGTTGCCGCCCGCGGATCGCGCATGGACGATTTCCAGCCGCTCGACGGAAAACCTGCCGGGAAAGATTTGTTCGATGGGATCGACACCTCCTGGGCACGCTGGCCGGAGTACGCAGAGGTCGGTGCGCTAGTTGATGAGATCATCGCCCGCTTCAATCCTCAGGACCCGTCCGCCAGCGTGCCGGCGTTGTTTCGCGTCAGACAAGTCCTTGAGTCGAAGACGTCCACAAAGGTCGACAGCCAATTTCTTGCCGTCATGCAGAAGTACGAGCAGTTGGATCATCTCCTACAGGAATGCCTCGGGATTTACGTGGAAGCAGCGGTCGCCCAAGCCGAGATCGTGCCGGGAGAGTCCTTCCAGATGCGGTGCACGGTCGTGGTTCGTTCCGGGGTTCCGGTGGAGTTGGGCGGGATTTTGAACTCCGGTGCCGAACAGACCCCGCTCCCGGACAAGCCGATGAGTCTTCCGCTGCACGAGAACCAACCGGTGGTGCAGGAGATCACCTGCAAGCTGCCAGCGGACTCCATGCCGAGCCAACCTTATTGGCTCCGTGGGGGCGGCACCCCGGGTTTGTACGACGTCGAGGACCCCGGCAACGACGACGCCTTGCTGCTGATCGGCTCGCCGGAAAATCCGCCCGTCACGAAAGCGATTTTCTACCTTGGTGTCGGCGAGGAAAGCCTGCTGGTCACCACGGACGCGGTGCAGATTACCGCTGACCCCGTGAAGGGCGAGGTCAGGCGCAGGATAGACGTGATCCCGCCCGTCTCGCTCGCCATAAGCCGGGACGTGCAGCTTTTTGCCCCCGAGTCCGACCGGACGGTGGAAATAGAGGTGAAAGCGTCCCGCTCCGACCAAAACGGCACACTGAAACTCGCCGCGCCCGCTGGCTGGACCGTCGCGCCGGAGTCGCAGCCGTTCCACCTCGTGGCGGTTGGCGACCATGCACGGGTGGCGTTTACCATTCACGCGCCTTCGCAGCCGGGAACCGCCGCCATCACCGCCGAGGCGACCGTCGGCGGGCACACCTACAGCACCACCCGGCAGGAAATCCGTTACGACCACATCCCGTTTCAACTCCTCCAGCCGCCTGCGCAGTTCAGGGCCGTTTGCCTCGACCTGCAAATCCGCGGCAAGCAGGTCGGCTACCTGCCCGGCGCGGGCGACCGCACGTCGGAGGCGCTTGCAGCGATGGGCTACGCCGTGACGATGCTCTCCGGCACGGATCTCACGCCCGAGCGGCTGAAGGCGTTTGACGCCGTGGTGATCGGCGTGCGCGCGTTCAACGTCCGCACAGACCTCGCCGCCGGGCTGAACGCGCTGTTCGCCTACGCGGAAAACGGCGGCACGGTCGTCGAGCAGTACAACACGCCCAACGAGTTGAAGAACCCGCGTCTCGCGCCGTACGCGCTCGAACTCTCCCGCAACCTGCCTCAACAACGGGTCACCAACAACCAATCGGAGGTCACGCTGCTCGCGTCGGACCATCCGGCGTTCAATGTGCCGAACCGCCTCACGCCCGCCGACTTCGACGGCTGGGTGCAGGAACGCGGGCTGAACTTCCCGGTGACGTGGGACCAGGAGCATTTTGAGGCGCTATTGGCGTGCAGCGATGCGGGCGAGCCGCCGCTGAAAAGCGGCCTGCTCGTGGCGCGGCACGGAAAGGGGTACTTCGTGTACACCGGCCTGTCGTTCTTCCGGCAACTGCCGGTCGGGGTGCCGGGCGCGTACCGGTTGTTCGCCAACCTCGTTTCGCTGGGCAAATGACGGACGACGACACGGGCCTGCCGCTCCTGCGCACGTGGCGTGCGGTGTATACGTTCGTCCTGGTGGCCTTTGTGCTGACGGTGGCGGCTCTGACGGCGCTCACGATGGCTTACTCGTGAACGCGCTTGATTATCTTGTCCTGCTCGGCACGCTCGCGGGGATCGCGGCCTACGGGATCTGGCGCACCCGCGGCCAGCGCGATCTCCGCACTTACCTGAAAGGCAGCCGCAACACGGGCTGGCTGACCATCGGCCTCTCGGTCATGGCCACCCAGGCGAGCGCGATCACCTTTCTGTCTACCCCGGGACAGGGTTACCAGGACGGACTCGGGTTTGTGCAGAACTACTTCGGGATGCCGCTGGCGCTGGTGATCGTCTCGGCCGTGTTCCTGCCCATCTACCGGCGGCTGGACGTTTACACGGCCTACGAGTACCTCGGGAAACGCTTCGACCGGAAAACCCGCCTCCTCGGCGCGGGGCTTTTTCTGCTCCAGCGCGGTCTGGGTGCGGGTCTCACGATCTACGCTCCCGCCATCGTGCTCTCCACCGTGATGGGGTGGCGGCTGGACTTGACGATCATCGGCACCGGCGTGCTGGCCGTGGCCTACACGGTGAGCGGCGGCAACGACGCGGTCAACCTCACGCAGAAGTACCAGCTCGGCATGATCTTCGTGGGGATGTTCGCGGCGGCGTGGGTGCTCACCGCACGGCTGCCGGCCGGCCTGACGCTCGACGACACGCTCACGATTGCCGGCGGGTTCGGCAAGCTGCGTGCGGTGGACTATTCTCTGGACCCGAACCGCCGCTACACGTTCTGGTCGGGGATGCTGGGCGGGTTGTTTCTCCAGCTCTCCTACTTCGGCACCGACCAGTCGCAGGTCGGCCGCTACCTCGGTGGAGCCTCGCTGCGGGAAAGCCGCCTGGGCTTGATGTTCAACGCCGTGTGCAAGATCCCGATGCAGTTCTTCATCCTGCTGCTTGGGGTGGGGGCCTTCGTGTTCTACCAGTTCGAGACGCCGCCGGTGTTTTTCAACGAGACCGCGTGGAAGCAGCAGGCCGAGCGTGGCGCGGGCGAGCCGTTGCGCACGCTGCGGACGGACTTCGACGCCGCGCACGCCCGCAAGCGCGAAGCCATCGACGCCTGGATGGCGGCGCGGCACTCCGGCGATGCGCCCGCCGCCATCC
>CAXTMD010000475.1:0-3263 GCA_964245035.1 uncultured Chthoniobacterales bacterium | reverse complement strand
CCGCCGTAGATGGCTGCCAGGACGACCAGCAGCGCCACGGCTCCGGCGAGGGACGCGGCCGAGAGCGTGCGGCCGACGCGGGCGAGGGGTTCCGGCTGCCACGCGACGCCGCCGAGCCGCGCCGCCGCGTCCGCGAGCGCGAGCATGAGCGGCGGGTGGTGGTAATTGCGCGTGCCGTCGAGCAGTTGCGCAACCTTGGAAGGTTCGTCGGGATGGTATTCGCAGGGGAAATCATGGTGCCACATCCCCAGCGCGAACATCACCGCGCCCGCCAACAGCGCCCAGCCGGCGACGAACCGCCGCGAGGGAGGGGCATCGGAGGGTGGCGGCATCGCTAACCGATAAACGTGCCCGGGCCGGATTGCACATCCTTGTGGTTTGCGCTGGCAGGGGGCATGATGTCATCATGCGCCGCCGTGTTCTCCTTGCCGCCGCTGCCCTCTTGTTCTGGACCGCCGCCGCCGCACCCGCCGAGCCGTCCACGGACGCGCATCCCACCACCGCCGCCGTGAAACAGGAACTCACCGTCGTCATCGACGCCCAACTCGCCGCCTTCCGCGCCAACGACTACCCGAAGGCGTACAGCTTCGCCGCCACGGCGATCCAGGGGATGTTCTCGCGGGATCGCTTCGAGGACATGGTCAAGACGGCCTATCCGGTCATCGCGCACTCGGCCAAAGCGGAATACGGATTGGCGTTCGACACGGGCGAGGAGGCAGTCATCAACGTGACGGTCGAAAACGCCGAAGGCCAGCGCGTGCCGTACCAGTATCTCCTCAAAAAGGAAGACGGCGCGTGGAAGATCAACGGCGTGGCCGAACTGCGGGGCGAAAATCCGAGCGTGTAAGCGGACGGCTGAAAAAGTAAAGAACGGTAAGTTTTTGTTTACACAGCGGGCGCGTTTGGACATTCTGCGCCCGATTTCCTGGCGGCAGAAGGGTTTCCACCGGCCAGGAGAGAAAGAAGTCGGGGCAGTTCAGCAGGTGGCGGCAGGCTTTGCCGTGGCTGATGCGCATGGCCGGGCATCTTTCCAGGGGTCGTTTAGAACACATCGTTTCATGAAGAAAAAGGGGTTCAGGTTTTCGTTGGGCGCGGTGGCTTGCGTATCGGTGCTGGGCAGCAACGCGGGTTTGGCTGCCGGGCAAACAGATGGCAGCGCCTTTGCGACTCAAGCCTTGCAGGAAGATCTTGCGGCGAAACGTGCTGCCGCCGACGCCAAAAAGGAGCAGGAGTGGCTGACGCGGGTCGCCACAAACGACAGTTCGTTTTTTGATTCCTCCTTAACGGGGGAGATTTCGTTCGATCATTTTTCTCCTAGCGCCGGGCCTGTTTTCTCCGCGACGACGGCGAGCGGTACGCTTACAGCGACAACCACATCCTACAACTATTCCGCCGCGCCCTGGGTCATCACCTCCGGCACGGGCACGTATCCGGACGGCGGCGGCACGGCCGAGTTCGATGCGCCGATTGGCGTGACGCCGGGCACGTTGGCCGCGGCCCCGACGGTCACCATCGACGTGTCGCCCACCTTGTCGAGCATCGTGTTCAACACGCCGTTCACCTACTACCTGGCGGCGGGGACGAGCACCTCGATCATCGCGCCGAGCACGGGCCTGACCATCAACGCCGCGCTGACCGCCGCCAGCGGGCCTGGTTTGATCAGCTTTGGACCGCAATTTACCACGCCGATCTCCGGCGGAGGAACCGCCGGCCTGATCGTGACCGGTCCGGGTAATTTTTTGCTCTCGGGAACAAACACCTACACGGGCGGCACCCATTTCAACGGCGGGACGGTGACCGCCTACACCGGGGGAGACGCGGTGTTCGGGGCGACCGGCGCGGGCAACGGCCTTTCTTTCAACGGTGGCTCGCTTTTCATCAACACCAGCGCGGGATTTACTTCGGCGCGCAGCATTTTTCTCGACACCAACGGCGGCACCATTCTCCCGGCCTATGCGACGACGCTGAGCGGCGTTATCAGCGGCACTGGGTCGCTGACTCTCAACAGCTTCGCGTCTGTCGCGTTCACCCTCACGGCAGCGAACACTTACACGGGCGCGACGATCACCTCGCCGTCCGCCAACAACATCTTGACGCTGAGCGGCAACGGTTCCATCGCCGCGAGCTCCTCCTACGATTTGGGCGGAACGCTGACCCTGGATAATTCAGGCACCACGGGCGTGGACCGGCTCAACAACACCGGGGCGATCACCTCGCGCGGCGCGCTCATCACCACGACCGGCAACAGCACGACCGCCTCGGCGGAAACGGCGGGGGCGCTCACGCTCGCCAGTGGCGTGACGACGATCAGCGTCACCCCGGGCAACGCGGGTTCGAGCCTGAACTTCGCGGGCGTCACGCGCCAGAACGCCGGCGTGCTCTACGTCAACGGCACCAGCCTCGGCAGCACCGCCGGCGCAAGCGTGGCGACTGTCACCGCCGGCACGGGCGCCAAAGCCAACACCCCGACGCTTGTCGGCGGCGGGGGCGCGGCGGGCAGCACGACGGTCTCCATCGTTCCCTGGGCCTACGGCAACGCGACGGCCAACACCACGCTCTCCGCGGCGGGCACCGTCGGCACCACGTTCGTGACCTACGACCCCACCAACGGCTTCCGCCCGCTGGTCACCACGGGGACCGGCGCCGAGTACGCCGCCGCCCTCGGCGTCAACGCCACGGACAACGTGCGCTTGACCGCCTCGACCAGCGTCGGCACGGGCGGCGCCACCGCCAACTCGCTGCTCTTTGCTCCTTCGGCTACCGCCACCCTTATGGGCGGCACGATCAATCTCACGAGCGGCGCGTTCCTCTACTCGCCGACCGCCTCGGCCAGCAGCACGGTCAGCGCGGCGTTGAACTTCGGCACGGCCGAGGGCATCATCACCAACACGAGCACGCTGACGGTCGTCGGTGCGATCAGCGGCTCGGGTGGGCTGACGCTGGACAGCCCGAGCGCTTCCAGCGTGACGCTCTCGGGCGCGAACACGTACACCGGCACGACCACCCTGCTCAGCGGAACCGTGTTGTTCTCCGGCACCGTCGCCAACGACGGCGCGACGGCTGGCCCCTTCGGCCTAGGCACGTCGGCCATCGTCCTGAACGCCGGAACAGGCTTTGCCTACCTTGAGGCAAGCGCGACCAGCACTTTCAACCGCAACCTGCTCGTCACCGGGGGCACCAGCCCCGGCTCCGATTACTTCGGCTATGGCAAATCCGGTGCAGTGACGATGAACGGCGCCATCGACCTGGAACACCCGCTGATC
>CAXTMD010000474.1:0-3326 GCA_964245035.1 uncultured Chthoniobacterales bacterium | reverse complement strand
GTGCTGCCGGGCAGGAGTCCGGCCAGGCGCGCGGCGAGGTGAGTCCGCGGGCGGCGGCCAGGGAATATACCCGGGCGCACGCGGCGACCTACCGGGGTCGGTTGTGGGTCAACCGCCTCGCGCGCACGGCCGGATGCCACCCGCGCGCGGCGTCGTGGGCGCTGGAGGCTTTGCGCTGGCAGCCGGGACTGCTGCGCTACCTGACGGCGAAGGTGGTGCGGTGAGGAGCGCGAGGCGGTGAGGCTCCTCCAAGCGCCCCTGCCTTGTTCTGTCATCCTTCACCTCGTTGCACTCGCCTCAGGATGACAGAACTTTTTTGGCCGGCGTGTTTCGGATGATCAGCCGATCATCGAGCTTCTACGACGACCTAACACCCGAAAAACGGTTGGACTCCCTTCCGCTTTTCCCCCATACTGGACCCTCCGTCTCTACGCACCGTTATGTTTGCTTCCGCTGTCCACCTGTCCCTGCTGCTCGCCCAGGCTGCCGCCGCCTCTCCGACCGCCGCCCCCGGCACCCCGGCGCAACCGCCCATCACCGCGTACCTGCCGTTTTACCTGCTGTTCGCCGTCATCTTCTATTTCATCTTCATGCGGCCCCAGCAGCGCCGCGCCAAGGAGCAGGCGGCCCTGCTGTCCTCCGTGCGCTCGGGCGATGAGATCGTCACCAGCGGCGGGCTGCACGGCATCGTCACCAACGCCCGCGAACCCGGCTCCAAGACCGTCCTCGTCAAGTTCGCCGAGAACGTCAAAATCGAGGTGGAACGCTCCGCCATCACCAGCGTGACCAAGGCCGACGACAGCGACGCTCGCACCACCCCTGCCGTCGCGCAGAAAAGCTGAAGGCCGCGACGAAATCCGTCTTCCGCCGTTCCGCACTCCCGCACTCCGCCCTTTTCTGTCATGCCTCCCTTCCTGATCTTCCTCCTCGGCCTCGCCGTCCTCGCCCTGTTCGGCTGGTATCTGACCACCGAGAACGGCCGGCAAAAACGCTGGCTCGGCCTCGTGCTCACCACGATCCTCGTCGTCGGCTCGCTCGTGACCCTCTACCCACCCGGCAAGAAGATCCAGAAGGGCCTCGATCTTCAGGGTGGCACCGAGTTTCTCATCCGCCTGGTCAAGGAGAACCCCGAGGCCAAGATCAGCCCGCAGGCCCGCGACACCGCCGTGGAGGTGATCCGCTCGCGCGTGGACAAGTTCGGCGTCAGCGAACCGGCCATCACGCCTGTCGGTGAGGACTCCGTCCTCGTCCAAATTCCCGGTTTGGACGCGGAGAAGATCAACGACGTGCGCAGCACCCTCCAGCGGGTTGCCAAACTGGAGTTCCGGCTCGTCGATCCGCAGGGTGCGGGCATCATCGCGCGCGTGGACGCCGGCCAGGATATCGTCCCGCCGGGCTACCAGATCGTCACCGGCAAGGACGAGGAAAACGAGACCGTCAGCCCGCCTAAACCCTCCGACGACAAGAAGGCGTCGGTTTCCAAGAAGAAGTCTGAGCGGCTCTTGGTCAAAAACACCGCCGACATGGGCGGCGAGCACATCACCTCTGCCAGTCCCTCCTACTCGCAGGGTGGCGCGATTGAGGTGCAGGTGCGCCTCGATTCGACCGGCGCGGAGCAGTTCAGGCAGTTGACGGCCGTGCACATCGGTGACCGGTTGGCCATCCTGCTCGATGGCAAGGTGGTCTCGGCCCCCGTGATCCAGGGGGCGCTTGGCAGCGAGTTCCAGATCACCGGCCAGTTTACCGAGGCCGAGGCGCGCGATCTCTCCAGCGCGCTGGAGAATCCGCTCGCCACCCCGGTGAAGGTCGAATCCGAGCGCACCGTTTCGGCGACGCTGGGCGAAGACTCCATCCGACGCGGCGTGCTCAGCGGCGTCCTGGGCGTGCTGATCACCTTCGTGTTCGTGCTCGTGTACTATCGGTTCGCCGGCGTGCTGGCTAACCTGGCCTTGCTGGTCAACATCGTGCTGCTCTTCGGCCTGATGGTCTCCTTCGGCTTCGTGCTGACGCTGCCCGGCATCGCGGGCATCATCCTGACCATTGGCCTTGCCATCGACGCCAACGTGCTCATCTACGAACGCTTGCGCGAGGAACTCGCCGCTGGCAAGGCGCTGCGGCCCGCCATCGAGGGCGCGTACAGCAAGGCGTTCTCGTCGATCTTCGACGCCAACGTGACCACGCTCATCACCAGCGTGATCCTCTTCATCTACGCGGCCGGCCCGGTGAAGGGCTTCGCCGTCGCGCTGACCGTGGGCATCATCGCCTCGCTGTTCTCGGCGCTGGTCGTCACGCGCAACGGCTTTGCGTGGGCCACCGAACGCTTCGGGCTGGACCGAGTCCGCATGCTGCACTTCTTCGAGAACCCGCACTTCGACTTCATGTCAAAAGCGCGTGTGTGCATCCTCGGTTCAATCGTCGTGCTGGCGGCGAGCGCGGCGGTGTTCGCGCTGCGCGGAGAAAAGAATTTCGGCATCGACTTCAAAGGCGGCGACCGCTCGGTGCTCACGTCCGACCGTCCGCTGGACGTGGGGAAAGTGCGCGACGTGCTCGCCGGCTTCGGCCAGCAGGACGCCACGATTGAAACCAGCGACCTCAACGGCAAACCGGCCGTGTCGATCCTCAGCGCCGTGGAAACCGGCCCGCGCGTGCAGCAGGAGGTCGCCAAGGCGTTCCCCGATGCCAACGTGAAGATCGGCCAGTATGATAAGGTCGGCGCGCGGGTGGGCAAGCAGTTGGCCACGAAGTCACTCTACGCGTTGGGTTTCGGCGTGTTGGCGATCTTGGTTTACGTGTCACTGCGCTTCGAGTTCGCGTTTGCGGTGGGGGCCATCGTGGCACTGTTGCACGACGTGTTGATCACCCTGGGCGTGTTCGCGCTGCTCGGCCGGGAGCTTTCGTTGGTGATGGTCGGTGCCGTGCTGACGATTGCCGGCTACTCAATCAACGACACCATCGTGGTCTATGACCGCATCCGCTCGGGCTTGCGCGAGGGGCGTAAAGGCAGCGTGCGCGAGATCATGAACGCGAGCATCAACGAAACGCTCGGACGCACGGTGCTCACCGGCGGCATGACGCTGGTGACGGTGCTGGCGCTGTTCCTTGGCGGCGGGCCGGTGCTCAACGACTTCGCGCTGGCGATCTTGATCGGCGTGCTCGTCGGTACGTATTCGTCGGTGTTTATCGCCTCGCCCATCGTGCTGTGGTTCTCCAAGGGCGAGAAGAGCCGCCTGCGGCAGGAGGTCACCCGCGGCACGGGTGGCCCGGCGTTGGGCGGCGCGGATGGCGGCAACGGCCACGTGGCCGCGGGGCCCGTGGCGCGCCGGGGC
>CAXTMD010000473.1:0-3359 GCA_964245035.1 uncultured Chthoniobacterales bacterium | reverse complement strand
CGCTCGGCCACGAGCGCGGCGTCGTCGGGCGAGAGCCGTCGCCGCCATGGCCGGCCGCCGTGCCGTACAACGAAGTAAATCAGCACCGCCGCGTCCGCCGCCAGAAAGGTCGCGCGCACCCGCACCGGCAGATCAAACAACCAGTCCGCTGCCCCCTGCGCCACGGCGAGCAGACTGGCCGCGGCGATGATCCGCAGGACACCCTCCGTCCAAGCCACCCGCAACGCGCGCGACGCCAGCGCGCGCAGCCGGCGGCGGATCACCGGCGATAACGCGGCGGGCATCGTCGGACGCTTTGCTTGGATCGTTTTAGCGGGCATGGAAGTCAGGAGCTTCTCACGGCGCGTCAGCGATGCTCGTCAACCGACAGGTAGGGACCGCTCTCCGAGCGGTCCGAAGAATGGGTTGGGAAACGGTGCTCGTCTCCTGGCATGCCATCTTTCCAGAGAATCTACGGACCGCTCGGAAAGCGGTCCCTACCTGTCGATTACGATGGAATTTCATGCCAGTTGCCACACCTTCCGCAACGCCCATTCCGTGACCGCGACCGCCAGCAGCGCCGCCAGCCACCAGGGCGAATAAAACAACTCGCGCTTCTTGAACGTCGGCACCGTCATCGCGCGGCTGGAAATCAGTTCGGGCAAGGTGTGCAGATCCTCCTCGCGCAAAAACTTGCCGCCGCTGGTCTGCGCCATCGCCGTCAGCAGCGAGGCGTCGAGCGCGGTTTGGTTTTGCTCCAACCGCGGCGCCGTGACCTGGAACTTCACGACGGCCTGCGGGTCCAGGATCGTCGAAAAACGGTACTCCCCCGGAGAGGACGCGACAAACTCGGTCCGGAACTCCCCCGACGCGTCGGGCACCGCCAACAACGTCGCGTCGCGCTTGGCCGGCAGCGTGCCCGGCGCGGCGTCGGGCGGCAGGACCAAAACCGTTCCCGGCACCGACGGCTCGCCGAGCGGGATCATGTTCGCGTTGTACAATTTCCCGCTGATGATCACCTTCTCGCCGACGAGGTATTCGGGCCGCGCCACCTTGAGCTGCGTGCGCGCCGACGCGCCGAGCTGCCGCTCCAGCGAGAAGCCCTGGATGATCTGGTTCCACACGCGCGTGTAGTATTTTTCGCCAAGGCGGCTGCGCCAACGGTACGTCTCGTCGAAGCCGAAGTACATCACCGTGCCCTTGCCGTACGCTTGCTGGACGATCAGCGGCGCGGCCGCTCCCCCGCCCTCGCCCGGCACGGATTCGAGGTAGGTTTGCGCCGTCGGCTTGGCGCGGGCGGTACGGGCCACCCAGTGCACGCCGGGGAACTCGTTCCAGATTTGCTGGTTCTCCAGCCGGTTGTCCGAGAGGTGCAGCAGCGGGGAAAGCTCGCCGGTGGAGGTCAGCCGCAGGCGGATCGGCTGGGCGCTGCGCGCGACCCAACCCTCGGCAGTGGCACCCGCAGGCATCTCCACCGGCACCAATGGAGCCAGTGGCGTGCCCGCGTAGCGGATCGGGTCCTGCTTGGGACCCGCCATGAAGATCAACCCGCCGCCGATCTCGCCGACCCATTCGTTGATGAGCTTCATGTGCGCCTCGCCGAGCGCCGCCGGGTCCACGTCGCCGAGCACGATGATCTCGTTGGAAACCAGTTCCTCGCGCGTGGCGGGAAACTCCTTTAGAAACGCGCTGTCCGGCTCGCCCGCCAGTTCCGCGCCACCGTCGAAGAGCACGCACTTGACCGCCAGCCGCCGGTCGCGCTGCAAGGTGGACAGCAAATAGCGGAAGTCCCAGCGCGGCTCCTGTTCGACGTAGAGCACCTTCACCGTGTTGTCGAGCACGCGCACGATGGTGGAAGCGACGTTGTTGTCCTTCGAAGATTCGCCCTCCTGCGGGTCGATGAAAGCCTCCACGCGCACCTCGCCTTTTTCCTGCGGCTCGAACCCGAGGCGGTACTCGCTCTCGCTGTCGCCGGTCAGGCGGATTTCCTTTTTGTCCACCTCGCGGCCGTTGGCGCGCAGGTGGATCGTGACGCTCTGGCCGTTGAACCCCGGCGCGCGCACGTTCACGCTGAACTCCGCCCGCTCCTTCAGGAACGCGCCGCGCGGGCCGGCGAGTTCGCGCACGATGATGTCGCGCGGCCCCGTGATGCCGAGGCCGTAGGCGTAGATCGGCACGCCCTCCTGCCGGGCGAGTTCGGCGATCTCCTCCGGGGGCGCGCCGGTGTTGTTGGCCCCGTCGGTGACGAGCAGGACCCCGGCGACTGGCTGGCCGCGGTTTTCCTCCAGGAGTTGGCGGATCGAGTCGCCAAAGGCAGTGAACGGCTCCTTGAACGTCAGCCGGCGCAGGAGTCCGGCGGCCCCACCCTCACCCGGGTCGCCGAGGTCGTGCAGGTCGCGGCCGAAGCGGAAAAAATGCAGGTCGGCCTTGGCCGCGAGGTTCTTCCAGAGGTCGAGCCGGAGATTGGCGGTGACGGCGGCGAGGAGGTCGGCGCGCGAGGCGTTTTGCCAGCGCTCGGCACCGGTGGCGGGGGGCTTGGCGGCAGACCCGGCGTCGGGTGGGAGCAAGTCCGCCGCGATGGCGGCGCGCGCGAGGTCCGGCGGGTCCCGGCGCTGGTCGCGGATCGTCATGCTCTCAGAGTCGTCGAGCACGACCAGGAGCTTCTCGCGCACGGGGTCGTTGAGGGTGATCATCAACACCGGCCGGACCAGCAACAGCACGAACAACAACGCCAGCCCCGTGCGCAGGGTCGCCAGCGTCCAACGACGGATCCGCGAAACCCCGCCTGCCCCGTGCCCGTAGCCCCACCACACCAGGGCGCACAACGCCGCGAACAACCCGAACGCCCACCCGCCGCTGATCCCCTCGAACGACAACGCCGTTTCGGCGCTGCCGCCGGGCGGCGCTGGCACGAGGCCCTGGAGCAACGCCCGGATCATCGGGAAACGCTGAGTTTGTGGGCCAAGGCCATTTCGCCCAGCGCCGCCACGCCCGCCGCGCAGAGCAGTGCCAGCCACAGTTCACGCCGCACGCCGCCAGGGCTTGGCGCACCCACAACCGGGGCGGGCGTGTCGGCGGCGAAACGGGTCGGAGCGTTGGCGGACAACGCCGCGAGCTTGGCAGGGTCAACCGTCTTCAGGTCGGATTCCTGCGGGTCGATGTTCACGGCGAAGGCCGCGACCGCGTCGTCCTCGCCGACGGCCTTCAGCCGGTAACCGCCGGCCTGCTCGGTGTCGCGGTAGCGCACGACCGCTTCCTGGCCGACGAGTTCCACCTTGCCGGCGGGCCGCGCGACCGCTCCGGGGCGCACGACGGTCAACTCGCGTCCGGCGAAGTCGCCTTTGACGGTCCCCTGGAACACCCCACCCGGCGGCACGGCC
>CAXTMD010000472.1:547-3363 GCA_964245035.1 uncultured Chthoniobacterales bacterium | reverse complement strand
GTTCATGGTGCTGCTTTCCGCATTTGGCACGCTGCTGCACCGGCTCAGCGGCCAGGACGATTTGACGGTCGGCGCGGCGTACGAGGGCGAGGCGCGTTCGCTGCCGGGCGGCGAGCGGCTGTTTGCCAACACCACCAACGTCCTGCCGCTGCGCAGCCGGGCGGGGGAGGGGACGACGTTCGCGGAGCTCTTCGCCGCGAACAAGGACCTCGTGCTCAACGCCAACGAGCACCAGAACTATTTCTTCGGGCGGCTGCTCAAAAAACTCGGCGTGCGTCCCGACCCAAGCCGGTCGCCGGTGTTCCAGGTGTTCTTCAACTACGAAAGCGGCAAGTTCCGGCGGGAACTCCCCGGCGGGCTGGCCGTCGAACTGCTGACCGAAGGCGTGCCTTATCGTAACCCGTACGACACGGCGATGTTCGAGCTGCACCTGAACGTCGCCGAAAAGGATGGCGCGCTCTACTGCGAATGCGACTACAACCGCGATCTCTACGACGAGGCGACCGTCGTGCGCTGGCTCGGCCACTACCGCACGCTGCTTGAAAGCGTCGTGCGCACGCCGGACGCGCCGGTTTGGACGCTGCCGTTGCTCGACGCGGCGGAACAGCAGCAGATCCTGCGCGACTGGAACGCGACCAGCGCGCCCTACCCGCCGGACGCGACGCTGCCGGGTTTGTTCGCCGCCCAGGTGGCGCGCACGCCGGACGCCCCGGCGTTGATCTTCGAAAACGAAACGCTGACCTATCGCCAGCTTGAAGCCCGCGCCAACCAACTCGCCAATCATCTGCGCAAACACGGCGTCGATGCCGAAACGCTCGTCGCGTTGTGCATGGAGCGTTCGGTGGAAATGGTCGTCGGCATGTGGGGCGTGCTGAAGGCTGGCGGCGCGTACGTGCCGCTCGATCCGGACTACCCGGCGGAGCGGCTGGCGTTCATGCTGGCCGATGCGGCCCCTCCCGTGCTGCTGACCCAGGAACGTCTCATCGGCCGCCTGCCCGCACACGGCGCCCACACGATCCGGCTGGACGCGGACTGGCCCGCGATTGCCGCGGAATCCACGGCCGCGCCGGCGGTCGCTGTCGGGCCCGACCAGCTGGCCTACGTGATCTACACGTCCGGCTCCACGGGCCGGCCCAAGGGCGCGCTGCTCACCCACGGCAACGTGTGCAACTGCCTGCGCTGGGTCGTGGACACGTACGGGTTCGGTCCGGGCGAACGCGTTTTCCAGAAGACGCCGTTTTCGTTCGACCTGTCGGTGCCGGAGTTCTTCGCGCCGCTGATCGCGGGCGCGGCGGTCGTGCTGGCGCGGCCGGGAATGCACGCGGACAGCGATTATTTGGCGGACGTGATCGCGCGGCAGGCTGTCACGTTCACGCACTTCGTGCCGTCGATGCTGGCGCTGTTCCTGGAGGAGAAAAACCTCGCGGAACGCTGCCGGACCCTGCGCTGGGTTTGCTGTAACGGCGAGCCGTTGCCGTGGGAGGTCAAGCACCGGTTCTACGAGGTGTTCGGCGGCATCGCAACGCAACTCCACAACCTCTACGGCCCCACCGAGGCCGCCGTGCAGGTGACCTGCGGACCCTGTGTGCGCGAGGACGACGGCACGCGGATCGTCCCCATCGGCTGGCCCTTGCCGAACACGCAAATCTATCTCCTGGATCGCCACGGCCAGCCGGTGCCCGTCGGCGTGCCGGGCGAACTGCACATCGGCGGCGTGCAGGTCGGCCACGGCTACTTGAACAATCCGCAGCTGACCCACGAGCGGTTCATCGACGATCCTTTTGCCGGCTGGCCCGGCGCGCGCCTCTACCGCACCGGCGACCTGGCGCGCTGGCTGCCGGACGGCCGGATCGTGTGCCTGGGCCGGCTGGATCACCAGGTCAAGATTCGCGGCTTCCGCATCGAGTTGGGCGAGATCGAGTCTGTGCTCGGCCAACAGCCTGGCGTGCGGGAGTGCGTGGTGCTGGCGCGCGAGGACCAGCCGGGCGTCCGGCGGTTGGTGGCCTACGTCGTGGCCGCGCCGGATTTCTCCGTCCGCGAGGAGGCCGCCGGCAGCCACGTCGCCCCGCGCGACGAACTGGAACGGCGGATCGCCGCCATCTGGCAGGCCGTGCTCGGGCTGGAACGCGTCGGCATCCACGACAACTTCTTCGAACTGGGCGGCGATTCGTTGCTTGGGCTGCGGACCGTCAACCGGCTGCGCGAACTCCTGGCCGGCGAACCGCTCTCGCTGGTGGTCGTCTTCGAGGCTCCGACCGTCGCGGCCCTGGCGGCGGCGTTGCGCGAGAGGTATCCTGCCGCTGTGACGCGTGCGCTCGGCGGTTCCGACGACGCGTCCGCCAAGCCGGCCGAGGCACCGGGGATCGTGGCGGTTTCGCGCGATGCGCGGCGCACCCGGCGGTCCTCGCTGGTCGGTGACCGGGGGTGAAGCTTGGTCGTGTTCGCCTACACCGGTTTTCAACATGGTTGACCGTGCTGGCGCGCTTTCTTTCTGTCCTCCTTCGCCTCGTTGCACTCGCCTCAGGAGGACAGAAAGAAGGAAGCTTATCGCCGAGGTTCAACCGTCTTGAAAGACGGTGCGGCCAAAGAAATCTTTTGTCGCAAGACGGTCGCGGGTGGTATTTTTCCTCCCCGGGGCGCGTCTCCTGCTTTTTCCGAAGGGCGTGCAGGCAACGTTGTACATGATCGCACCACCGGTCACCGACCAGCGAAGAGCGCCGGGTACGCCGCGCGTCACGCGAAACCGCCACGATCCCCGGTGCCTCGGCGGCCTTGGCGGAAGCGTCGTCAGAACCGCCGAGTGCACGCGTCACGGC
>CAXTMD010000472.1:0-537 GCA_964245035.1 uncultured Chthoniobacterales bacterium | reverse complement strand
CCCCCCCCGCCCCCCCCCCCCCCGCGGGGGGGGGGGGGGGGGGGGGGGGGGGTTGGGGGGTCGGGGCCCCCCCCGCCGCCGACGAGGACGAGGAGGTCTTTGTCTTTCCGGCCACGGCGGCGCAGCAGCGTTTCTGGCTGCTCGATCAGCTCGTGCCCGGCGGCAACCCAGCCCTGAACACGACGGTTTCCCTGCGTCTGCGCGGCAGCCTGGATCTGCCCGCGTTGGAACGTGCGTTCACCGCGTTGGCCGGGCGGCACGAGGCGCTGCGGACGACGTTCCAGTACGAGGGAGGCGAGCTTTGCCAAATCATCGCCCCGGCGTCGGGCGGACGCGTCGTGGTCGTGGATGTACGCGACTTCCCCGAGCCCGAACGCGCCGGGGTGCCTGCCCACTTGGCGGCCGAGGAGGCGGCGCGCCCCTTCGACTTGGGGCGCGGCCCGCTGTGGCGCGCGCTGCTCGTGCGCGTCAACCCTGTGGAGCACGCGTTGTTTCTCACGGTGCACCACATCGTCACCGACGGATGGAGCAACGGCG
>CAXTMD010000471.1:0-3409 GCA_964245035.1 uncultured Chthoniobacterales bacterium | reverse complement strand
ATCGTGACGTGGTCGCCGAGATCGGGGTGGCGCTTGCCGCCTTTGACCAGGCGGCCCGCGGCGTCCTTCTGGAACGAACGCGCCCCGAGCGACACGCCCTGGTAGAGCTTGACCCACGCGCCGATCACGCTCGTCTCGCCGATCACGACGCCCGTGCCGTGGTCGATGAAGAAGTACGGCCCGATCTGCGCGCCGGGATGGATGTCGATGCCCGTGCGTGCGTGCGCCCACTCGGTCATCATGCGCGGGATCAGCGGCAGGTCCATCTTGTAGAGTACGTGGGCGAGCCGCTGGATTGCGACGGTCTCAATGGACGGGTAAGCGACGATGATTTCCTCCAGACTGGTCGCGGCCGGGTCGCCCTCGTAGGCGGCCTCCACGTCGGTGCGCAGGAGTTCGCGCACGGCGGGGAGTTCGTCCAGAAACGAGAAGACGATCTCGTGGGCGCGCTCGCGCGAGCAGCCGCCGGGCAGGCGGGTGCGCAGGCTCTTGAGGATTTCCTCGCTGAGGCGGTCGGTCAGTTGCATGACGCGGCGCTCCGTGATCTCCTGGAGTTCGTCGGAGAGGACCGGCTTTTCGTCGTGGAAGCCGGGGAAAAGCAGTTGGAGCAGTTCCTCGCACATCGCGCCGACCGCGCGTTTGGAGGGGATGTTGACGACCTCGATGTTGTTGATGCCGCCGACATGCCGATAGGAGTTCAGCAGGCGGGCAGTCACGCGGGGCAGGTGGTGGTCCATGGTGATCAGGCGTCCCGCCTAACTTCGGCGAAATCCGGGCAAAGTCTACTCCGCCCCATCCGCGCTCTCGCACAGGTACGCGCGTCCTTGGTTGCCCGTGCGAGCGCTGTACTCTGCATCCATCGTGCGGGCGATGGCCTCCGCGCGGTCGCGTGCCACCAGCGAGATCGTCGCCCCGCCGAAGCCGCCGCCCGTCAGCCGCGAACCGTACACGCCGGACTGGCCGTGGGCGATTTCCACCAGCACGTCGAGTTCCGGCGCGCTGTTCTCGAAGTTGGTGCGCGAACTCTCGTGCGAGGTAAACATCAGCTCCCCGAACGCCGCCCCGTCGCCGCGCCGCAACGCGTCGATTCCGGCGAGCCCGCGCGCGTTTGCGCCCCCGTGGGGGCCCGCGCGCGGGTACACGACCGGGTCCAACCTGGCGCGCGCCGCCGCCAGCTCCGCGCCGGTCACGTCGCGCAACGCCCGCACGCCCAGAGCGCGCGCGGCGGCAAAGCACTGCTCGCGCCGCTCGTTGTATTCGCCGCCCACCAGGTGGTGCGGGACGCCGCAGTGGAAGACCAGTAGCGCGGTGTCGGCCGGCAGCGGGATGTTCTCGATGGCTTCCGAGCGGCAATCCAGGTACACCGCCTGCCCGCGCCTTCCGAAGACCGACGACACCTGGTCGAGCAGTCCGCACTGGACCCCGACGAAGTCGTTTTCCGCGCGGCGGCAGATCTTGGCCAACCGCAGCGGGTCGATCCCGAGGGCATACAGTTTCTTCAACAGGGTCGCGGTGGCGACCTCTAGAGCCGCCGAACTCGACAGCCCCGCCCCCGCCGGCAGGTCGCTGTCCACCTCCATGCGGAACCCGCCGATGGGATAGCCCTCCTCCCGCAGAATGGCGGCGACGCCCAGGCAGTAGTTCGCCCAGGCGAACTCACCCGTTTGTGGACGGAGGGCGTCGAGCGACACCGTCACGGGTTCGCCGGAGACCGTCGAACGCACGCTCGCCTGGCGCTCCGCCGTCGCTTCGCCGCGCGCCGTGACGGCGTGGTTGATGGCCGCCGAGAGCACCACGCCCTCGTTGTAGTCGGTGTGGTTGCCGAGGAGTTCGACCCGGCCGGGGGCACGTGAGTGGTGGGGGTTGTCCATGGTAGAAGAAACTAATATCGCTTGCAATCGGGGCGATGGCTCCTAACTTCGCGGCAAATGTCCATCACCCTTTCATTGCGCCGGGCCGCGAAGCTCCAGGAAAAAATCGAGGAACTGCGCGCGCAACTGGCTGCCGTGCTCGACCAGGCGCGTTCCGAACTGGCTTCCACACCGGCCGAGGAAATTACGCTTTCCCCGCGCCGCGGCCAACCGAAGTTGAAGAAGCCGGCGGCCGGAGGACGGAGGACGGGCTTGGCCAAGGCCCCCGCACCTCGCGGGCGGAAATCGGCTCCGAAGTCCCGGCGGCAATCGCCGTTGAAGGGCGTCAAGCGAGCCGCTTCTCCCAGTGGTCCGCTGGCTCCGGCCGTGGTGAAGGTGCTCCATTCTCGCAAACAGCCGATGAGTGTCCGCGACATCCTCGACGGGCTGCTCGCCAACGGTTACCATTTCAACGCCGCCGAACCCAAGAAGAATCTCGCTGCACGCATCTACCGCTTGAGCGGCGTCAGGCAGGTCAGCGCCGGATTGTTTGCGGCGGTTTGACTCCCGGCTCTGCCGGACTGATCTACTCGGCGAAAAGCCGAACAGCAAGGGCGTCGTGCCGCCGCACTTCCAAAGCAAAGTTTACCATTTCAGTAAACTTTCATTGACATCGGTTTTGCCCGGCCCAAGGTTCGCAGGCTCCCGCGAACCTCTATGAAGAAAGCCTTGCTCCTGTGCGCCGTGGCGGTGCTGAGCGTCCAAGCCGGCTGCCAAAAAGAAAGCAGCACCGACAAGAAGCCCGTCGACCTGCTGAACGTTTCCTACGATCCGACCCGGGAACTGTACGCCGACTTCAACCAGGCGTTCAGCAAGCACTACAAGGAAACGGCCGGCGCGGAGGTAACGATCAAGCAGTCCCACGGCGGCTCGGGCAAACAGGCGCGCGCGGTCATCGACGGACTGGAGGCCGACGTGGTCACGCTCGCGCTCGCGGCCGACATCGACGCGCTCAACAAAAGCGGCGGTCTCGTCGCCGCCGACTGGCAGAAGCGGCTGCCGGACAACAGCGCGCCCTACACCTCCACGATTGTCTTCCTCGTGCGCAAGGGCAACCCGCAGGGCATCAAGGATTGGCCGGACCTCGTCAAGCCGGGCGTGCAGGTCATCACCCCCAGCCCGAAGACCTCCGGCGGCGCACGCTGGAACTACCTCGCCGCCTGGGGCTACGCCTTGAAAGCCAACGGCGGCGACGAGGCCAAGGCCAAGGAGTTCGTCGCCCAACTCTACAAGAACGTTCCCGTGCTCGACTCCGGTGCCCGCGGGGCGACGGTGACCTTCACCCAACGCAACCTCGGCGACGTGCTCCTCGCCTGGGAAAACGAGGCGTACCTGAGCCTCAAGGAATTCGGCGCGGACAAGTTCGAGATCGTCAATCCCAGCGTCAGCATCCTCGCCGAACCGCCCGTGGCACTCGTGGACAAGGTCGTCGACGAGCACGGCACTCGCGCCGCGGCCGAAGCCTACCTCAAGTACCTCTACACACCGGAGGGTCAGGA
>CAXTMD010000470.1:420-3411 GCA_964245035.1 uncultured Chthoniobacterales bacterium | reverse complement strand
GTTTTCGCGGATGCTCGTCTGGAAGAAATACGGGTCCTGCGGCACGATGCCGAAGTGCTGGCGCACGTCGGTCGTCTTGCAGCAGCGCACGTCCTCGTGGCCGAAGCTCACGCTGCCTTTGTCCGGGTCGTACAAGCGCAGAAACATCTTCGCCAGGGTGCTCTTGCCCGAACCCGAGGGTCCGACGAACGCCACCCGCTGCCCGAATGGGATCGTCAGGTTGATGCCGCGCAGGATCGGCTGATTCTCCGCGTAGCGGAACTCCAGGTCCTTGACCACGAGGGCAGCCTTCTCGGGCACGGGCAGCGGCTTTTTCGGCTCCGGGGTGGTGGTGTCCGTGGTCAAAACGTCGTTGAGCCGGTTGAGGCTCGCCTGCGCCCGGCCATGGGCCACCCGCAACTGGAACATGAGCTGCACCGGCGGTTGCAGGACGGCGAACGCGCTCAGGAACGCGAAGAACTCGCCCACGCCCAGATGGCCGTTCATCAGGCGGCCTCCCGCCACGAGCAAAACGAGGATGAAGCAGAAGATGCCGACCGCCTCCTGACGCATGTTGACGTGGTGGGTCTTCACGTCGCGGTCGTAGACCTTCTTGCGCAGCACGTCGGCGCTCTCGAAAAAGGTGGCGCTCATGCGCTCCTCGATGGCGTACATCTTCACGTCGCGATTGCCGCGGAAGATGTCCGACACCCGGCCGATGACCTTGCCCTCGGTCTCCTGAAAGTCTTCCATCAACTGCCGCAGCCGGCTGTGGCCGCTGTTGGACGAGATCACCGTCAAGATCACCGAGACGACGAGGATCAGCGTCATACCCCAGTCCCAAGTGGACATGAGCGCCACGGCGACCAGACACGTGCTGATCGAGTTGGGCGCGTTCATGGCCATCGTGTGGTAGTACGAGCTGATCTCGTTGAGCGGCGTGCCCATGACGTAGGTGAACAACTCGCCGCTGGTGTGCTTGCCGTGGAAGCGCAGGCACAGGTTGTTGATGTGCCGGAAGAAGCGCGCACGCAGTTCGAGGACGATGTTCTCGCGCACCTTGGTGAAGATGCGGTAGGAGCCGTACCAGGCGAGCATCCGCATGAAGACGGCAGCGATCAGGTAACCGCCCACCAGCAGCCCCAGCCGCAGGTAGCGCGTGTTCATCGGGATGCCGGTTGCCTGGAAAACATCCTCGACGAGGTATTTTGGCATGAGCGCCTGCGCCGCGATAGCGAGACCCGGCAGGGCGTTGAGGAACGCGCACAGCAGCAGCGTCCAACGGTACTGCCAGACAAAGGGTCCCACCAGCCGCCCGAGCGTGGGGGCAACGGGCTCAAGGCGTGGCGCGGGCGGCGCGGGAACCGTCTGCGGACGGGAAACCGGGAGCGCACCGGTGGCCCCCTGGGCGGCAATGCGTTCAACAGAAGAGACGGCGGCAGCGGAAGCTTGCATGGAGCGGAAGAGAGAAAACGTCAGCAAATACCCTGACGGGCGAGAGCCCCCCGTCTATTCAAATCCACAAGTGAATTCGTACCAATTGAATGGGCGGACGGGTGGAACGTCTGACGAATGCAAAACGCCACGCAGCGGAGGCCACGTGACGATTTTGTCTTATTTGACGAAAGCCCCATCTTGCTCTCTTGCTTCTGCCGTTCCGCACTCCGCACTTCCATGATTGACTCCGACTTTCGCTGGGCCACGGGCATCGAGTGTTCGTTCATCCCGCACCTGGGCATCGACCAGTATAAATGGACCCAGCACGACCGCTTCTGGCGGCAGGACTTCGAGCTGATCGGCCGCGACCTCGGCTGCCGGTGGCTGCGCTACGCCCTGCCCTGGCACGAGATCGAACGCCGCCCCGGGCAGTACGACTGGGCGTGGTTCGACGCGCGGCTCGCCCTCTTTGAAGAACTCGGCATCCACCTGATGCTCGACCTCGCGCACTTCGGCGTGCCCACATGGCTGCCGGACGCGTTTGCGGACCCGGATTTCCCCGGCGCGCTGGAGCGTTTCGCCCGTGCCTTCGGCGAACGCTACACGGGCCGCGTGCGGTGCGTCTGCCCGATCAACGAGCCGCTCATCACCTCCTTGTTCTGCGGCGACATCGGCCTGTGGCCACCGTACGGGCGCGGGCTGAACTTCTACCTGACGACCCTCACGCGCGTCGGGCAGGCGTTTTGCCGGGCGGAAAAAGTCCTGCGCGAGACGATGCCCGGCGTCGAGATCCTCGTCTCCGATTCGCTGGAGGTCGCCGTGACCTACGAGGACTCGGGTCCCGAGACCAGCCCGTTTTTGCGCGAGACCCTGCGCGACGACGTGGCCCGGCGCATGCACCGCCGCCACATCGTCACAGATCTCGTGCAAGGCCGCATCAACCACAGCCACCCGCTGCTGCCGTGGATGCAAAAGCACGGGTTCAGCGACTTCGATTTCCAGTGGTTCCAAAAGCACCGCGCGAGCATCGACATCATCGGGCTGGACTACTACGAACACACCGAGGTCGAACTTTACACGACACCGGAGGGTTATTACCGCCAGCGCAGCCTCAAGCCGCCGCTCGGTCTGTACCAGGCCGCGCAGGATTATTGGCACAAGTACCACATCCCGCTCATGGTCACCGAGACCAGCGCCGGCGGCCACGACGGCGACAAGGTCGCCTGGCTGGAGAAAAGCGTCGGCGACGTGCGCCGGCTGCGCGCGGAAGGTTTCCCGATGATCGGCTACACGTGGTGGCCGGTCATCGACCACCTGGACTGGGACGGCGCGCTGCTGCACCAGACCGGGCACATCCATCCCGTCGGCATCTACCGGCTCGAACGCGGCCCCGGCGGGAAGCTGGAACGCCACCCCACCGGCCTGCGCGACGCGTACAAGGCGCTCATCGCAGGTGGCAACGACGCCGCCGGCCCTCTGGTCGAAACGGTCGAGCAGCGCGAACGTCGCCAAGCCCGCGAGGCGTTCCGGCAGGCGGCGGGTCCGGCCAAACTCGGCTGGCCGATCGTGGCTTTC
>CAXTMD010000470.1:0-410 GCA_964245035.1 uncultured Chthoniobacterales bacterium | reverse complement strand
TACCAGCTTCCTGGCCGCAACGAGCACGTCTTCCAGCTTCTCCAGCGCCGCCACCGCGTCCTCTACGTCGAGGAACCGGTTTGGAGCGAGAGCGAGGACCATCCCCGGGCTGGGCTGCACTTCCACCCGTCGTTCCCGAACTTCTACGGCCTGAGCCTCCACCTGCCCGCCGCGCTGGAGCACGATCCGAAAACCGCCCGGCACGAGTGCCGCCGCCTCCTGGCCGAGGCGTTGGCCGAGCCGCCCCTGAAAGGCTGCTTCGATGGCGCGGTGCGTTGGTACGGCGGGAACTCGGAAGCCGCCGACCTCTACGAAGACTTTCTACCCGGCGCGCGGGCGACAGTCTACGACGCCGCCGACCGCCTGCCCGACGCGGGGCTCGCGGCGCGGGCAGACGCCGTGTTCACCGC
>CAXTMD010000469.1:0-3420 GCA_964245035.1 uncultured Chthoniobacterales bacterium | reverse complement strand
GCGTTGCCGTTGACGGTGGCGTGGTTGGCGTTGATGAGCTGGCCGTTGGTGGCGATGTTGCCCATCTGGCCGTGGTTGGTCGTGCTGTCGTAGAGGCCCTTGCTGCTGTCGTAGCTGTCAATCAGCACGTCCAGGCCGGAAAGGTTGATGGTGCTGTCCGCCATCAAGGCGTTGCGGAAGCCCGTTTGTGGAGCGGCGACCGCTTCCACCAGGCGAGCGACCTGCGGGGAACTGACCACGCGGCCGGTACGCCAGTCGTTGAAGAAAGAAAAGTGTCGCAGGATGTTGTCGCGCTTGTCCAAGTTCGGGCGCACGGGGCCGCTCAAGCCCGCCAAGCCTAAACTGCGGATGCGAAAGAGCCAGCGTGAACGGTCCACGCCGTCGGGATCACGCAGCTTGGGGTTGTCGACCTGGGAGATGAAGGACGTGTCGTTGGCTTGAGCGAAGTTGGTGGAGGTGCTGGCCCCGGGCACATCCACGTAGACGCGCACCTGCAGGGCAGTGTTGCCTTCGCCGCCGTGGGTGGCGATCTGGTAAGGCTGGTTGTTGGAGGGAAAGGCGTGGCCATAGTTGGCGTAAGCCTTGGTGGTTTGTGGGCTGGTGGTCGTCCAAAGAGTCGTGGTCGATGCTGGGCTGGGCCCGGGGGTCGGGAAGGCCGCGGAGGGACCGGTGAGGGCGCGCCGGCGCAGCTCGTTCATGGCGAGGTCCACGCCGGCCTCGCTGCCGATGACGGCCTCTTGCCAGCTCGCGCTCTGGAAGGTCGTTTGGTAGCGCGCGGCGCTGGTGGTGAGCAGGCTGGCCGCCACGACCGAGAGCACGCACACCAGCAAAAGGACGTAGACGATGGCGCTGCCGTTCTGTTGCTGGCACGGCAGCGAGATAAACTCCCCCTTCGGACAACCGAGACGCATGAGCCTGTTCTGAGAGCGCCGCATAGCAGCGCACTGTCTAAGCACAAAATGTTCCTCTAGAGAGATTAGATAATACCGCGCAAATGTCTCAGTGAGAAATATATACAATCTATTAACCCCCTCGAAGCTCTAGCTTTCGGATTTTTCCCTAAGCAAAGTTAAGGCATTCTCTGGAGACCGTACCACCCGTGGAAGCTCACAAGTTTGCTCCTCAATGCGAGGTAAGCAGTCGCTAATTTGGTGGTGATTAGCGCAGTGTTGCAAGTGGGTGGTTTGTGCGAGGATGGTGGATGCTTGCAACGACGGTGGTTCATCGCTGTCCACACTGCCAGGGCGAGCGGATCTACAAGAACGGGCACACGGTGCGCAGGGCGCAGCGAGCCAAGTGCAAGGATTGCCAGCGCACGTTCACGCTTTCTCCCAAAGGTCCACGCCACAGCGAAGCACTCAAAGCGCAGGTGCTCAGCGCCTACCAGGACCGCATGAGCCTGCGTGGCATCCATCGTACCTTTGGCGTCTGCTACATGACGGTCATGAAGTGGCTGGGGGGAAAAACCGAGCAACTTCCCGCCTTCGTGGACACGCTGCTGCCCGGCCAAGCGGGCGACGTGCTCGCACTCGATGAACTCTGGAGCTTTGTCGGTGCCAAGGCTAACCCACTCTGGCTCTGGGTGGCACTTTGCCGAAGAACCCGCCAGATCGTCGCTTGGACACTCGGGGACAGAAGCCTGCAAAGCGCCTGTGATCTGCGGGCAGACCTGCCGCCGGGCTACCGTCGTTGCGCCACGCGCAGTGACTGCTGGGATGCTTACGCTACGGCGTTCCCCGGACGCACTCATCGCTCCTGCGGCAAAGGGGCGGGCGAGACCTGCCACGTCGAACGCTGGTTTTGCACCTTGCGCCAGCGCGTCAGCCGCCTGGTGCGCAAGGCGCTCTGCTTTTCCAAGTCGGCCGAGAACCACCTCGACGCCATCCACCTGTTCATCACCACGCACAACCTCCGGATCAAACAGGCTGCAACACCCAGCTAAGCACTACCCCGTCCTGGGAACTACAGGACGGCGACGAGGATGCCGCGGCGGTGGCGTGATTACGCGGCCACCCGGCGCCGAACCGCGACCGCCGCGAGCAACAGTGCACCAGTGCCTAGCAGCGCCCAAGTAGAAGGCTCAGGGACGATCAGGGGATCTGGGGCGAGCCCAAAGATCTCGCTCGCACCCGTGCCCGTCAGCGGGGCAATCGTCGTGGCGGCACCGGTCGAGAGGTTGATCGTGGCGGTTTGCGCGAGGCCGGCGTAGAGGATGCCACTTTCGACCACCAATCCCGCAAACTCCGGTCCCCCCGTGCTCCCCAACAACGTCGCCGCGCCCGTGACCGTGTTCACCGTGTAAACGTTCGATCCGGTCTCTGCGTACAGGGTATTGCCGTTGGTGGAAAGATTGCGGTCGCCGGAAAGGCTCAATCCGGTCGCGCCGATCAACGTGGCCCCGCCCGTCACCGGGTTGAGGGAATAGAGGTTGCCGTTGGTGCCGACCGCATACAGGCCGGTGGTGGTGGAACCCAAGTCGTCGTAGCTGACGTTCGAGGTGCCAATCGTCGTCAGGCTCCCGTTCGCAGGGTTCACGGAATAAAGGGTGCCCGTGCCCCCTTGGTAATTGGTCGTGAAAAGCTGCCCGCCGGCTACGCCTAGTCCGATCGCGGGCGACAGGCCGGTGGTGCCGAGCAGGGTGAAGGCTCCGGTGTTCAGATCAAGGCTGCCGAAATTACCGCCATCCATGACCGCGTAAGCGAAGTCGTCCGCCTTCGCGGCAAAGGCGCTCAGAAGCGTGGCGAAGGCGGCGAAGGCAGCAAGGAACAAGTGTCTTTTAGGTTTCATGGTTCATTCGTCTTCCGGGGTCTGATCTCACGAGGGAAGAAAGCTATCTACCTTGATGAGATGAAGTTCCGACAAGCCGAGCTTGTCAAGTCCTTATTTGCTGATGATCTGACAGGGGGTAAATGGGAGGAACAGCACGCCCAACGGAAATTACACACAGAAAGGATACAGGCATGCTTTCGATGGCCATCTTCGACCGAAAACATGCCCATCCTCTTTTACACAATCTCAAACCACTATATTGCAGTGATGGCCCTAATTCGCCCGCTTGCAACACTCAGCTAATCACTACCGCTAATTTGGCTTCCGATGGCTCTTGAGTGTCATGCCAAAAACATCCCGAATAGACGGATGTGTCCAATGGTCTATTTGGCCCAGACGCATTCCGTAAGTACGGCAAAGGACCGTTTTTTGACGTGAAAAGCAAGAGGGTTGGCAGGTCTGCCGATCCGCCTTGGCGTGCGGGCACGCCAGCCGCTACCAGTTCCATGGTCTGCCAGAGTGTTTCGCACGAGCAACGCATGTCTCGCCCCATGTCCTCTGCGCCTTTTTCCACTCAGAACGATCGCACGAAAACGTCCCAACGGTTCATGAAGTCATAGCAGGTGATGCAAAGCGATGAAGAACGCTAGA
>CAXTMD010000468.1:0-3428 GCA_964245035.1 uncultured Chthoniobacterales bacterium | reverse complement strand
GTGTTGGCGACGATGCCTTCGAGTCCTCGGGAGATCATGGGGGAGTAGGATGGAGCGAGAGATGGAAACCCGTGGCAGGCGTCCAGGACGCCTGCCCGCAGCCTGCCGCCGGCACAACCGGCAAGCGCCTTGTATCGTACTCGCCCAGCCGGACGGCGGGGTCAACCTTGCCCGACTTGCCGAAAGCCGCCAAAAGAGGAATAACCCTCCGGAGAATTTACTAGGGGCCGCGCAAAACTTCACTGCCCTTGGGAGTCGGCAGCGGGTCAAAACCCTAAAAAGGACCCTTTCAACCCCGCAGCCGGGCAATGAGCGTCTCGGCCATGGTGGCAGGGCTCTTGGCGACGGCGATGCCGGCTTTCTCCAGCGCGGCGATCTTGCCCTCGGCCGTGCCCTGGCCGCCGGAGACAATCGCCCCGGCGTGGCCCATGCGGCGGCCGGGGGGTGCGGTCGCTCCGGCGATGAAGGCCGCCACGGGCTTTTTGCAATTCTCCGCGATCCAGGCGGCGGCTTCCTCCTCGGCGCTGCCACCGATCTCGCCGATCAGGATGAACGCCTCCGTGCCTGGGTCGTCCGCCAGGAGCTTGGCGGCGTCGAGATGGCTGGTGCCGTTGATCGGGTCGCCGCCGATGCCGATGCACGTCGACTGCCCGTAGCCGCGCGAGGTCAGTTGCCAGACGGCCTCGTACGTCAAGGTGCCCGAACGCGAGATGACACCGATGTTGCCCGCCTTGTGGATGTAGCCGGGCATGATGCCGATCTTGCACTGCTCGGGCGTGATGATGCCCGGGCAGTTGGGGCCGATGAGGCGGACGCCGGGCTTGGACTTGAGCGACTCCTTGACGCGCATCATGTCCATGACCGGGATGCCCTCGGTGATGCAGACGATGAGCTCCACGCCCGCGTCGGCGGCCTCCATGATGCCGTCGGCCGCGCCGGCCGGGGGCACGAAGATCATGGTGGCGTTGCAGCCGGTTTCTTTGCGCGCCTCGGCGACGGTGTCGAAGACGGGGATCGTCTCGTCGAAGCGTTCTCCGCCGCGGCCGGGGGTGACGCCGGCGACGACGTGGGTGCCATAGTCGCGGCAGCCGCGGGCGTGGAACGCGCCGGACTTGCCAGTGATGCCCTGCACGAGCAGGCGGGTATTTTTATCGACGAGGACGGACATGGTGGGGTTAAGGGAAAGGATTATTCTTCGCTGCCATCTTCGTCCAGATCATGCGGCGCAAGATCCCTCGCACGGACTTCCTTGATCAACCGCAGGCTAATGAAGCGAGGTTCCTGTTCCTCGGGCAGTTCGATGTAGAGCAGTCCAGCCTTCCGCAAGACCGCAGCAAATTCAGGGTTGTTGATCACCACGCTTGCACCGTCCGAAGTAACCACCGTGATCGGCTGAAACGGATGTTGGGTGAGCGCTTGCCGCAGGATGGCGATCATGGGTCAAGATACTTTCTCGGTGTGCATAGGCAATCTGGAGCGCAGCCTTGGTCTCATCGCTTCTATTCGTCGGGGCGCCCGGGCTGTTTGGGATTGACCAGCAGCGTGTTGGCCGCTGTCGGGCTGGGGTTGGACAGGGTGCCGAGCACCGTCTCGTGCTTTTTGATCTCGTAGCCTTCCCCGCGCCGGTCACCGCCGGTCTCGGCGCTCTCCGCCACGGCGGCGGCCACCAACACGACAGGCCGCCCGGCCGGGGCAGTCGAGGTCACGGTAAAATGCCCACCCGTGTCGGTCTGGGCGGTGCCGAACACATCGTCCGTCGGCGAGCCGTCGTCGTTGGCCCCGGCCACCTGGACCGTGATGTCGGGCACGGGCGCTTTTGTGCCCCGAAAGAGCGTCCGTCCGCGGTAGGTCGCCGTGACAACGCCTGCGCCGGCATCCACCGCCGGGACGTTGCCGTCGGGAGCGTCGTCGGAGGCACAACCCGCGACGAGGATCAGCAAGGGGAGGAAAAGGATGAATCGGAGCCTCATCGGTCACGCGGTTCAAGCCACCGTCGCCGCCGCGCCGACGACCTTCACGGCCGCGTCGGTCAGGTCGTTGGCGGTGATCACCGGCAGGCCGCTTTCCTGGATGAGTTTCTTGCCGGCGTCCACGTTCGTGCCCTCCAGGCGCACCACCAGCGGCACGGGCAGGTTCACGGCCTTTACCGCGCCAATGATGCCGCGCGCGATGATGTCGCACTGCATGATGCCGCCGAAGATGTTGACCAGGATCGCCTTCACGTTCTTGTCGGCCACGAGGATCTTGAACGCCTCGGTGACCTGCTGTTCGTTGGCGCCGCCGCCCACGTCGAGGAAGTTGGCCGGGTTACCGCCGTGGTACTTGATGATGTCCATTGTCGCCATCGCCAGCCCCGCCCCGTTGACCAGGCAGGCGATGTCGCCGTCCAGGCCGATGTAGTTCAACCCGAACTTGCTCGCTTCCACCTCGCGCGGGTCTTCCTCCGCCACGTCGCGCATCGCGGTGATATCCTTGTGCCGGTAGAGGGCGTTGTCGTCGAAGTTGAACTTGGCGTCGAGCGCCAGTACGCGGTCGTCGGGCGTGAGGACCAGCGGGTTGACCTCCACCATCGAGCAGTCGCAGGCCATGAACAGCTTGAAGAGGTTGGCGACCACTTCGGCCGCCGGCTTGTTGAGCGCACCGCCGAAGCCGAGGTGCTGCGCGATCTTGCGCGCCTGGAAGGACTGGAGTCCCAGCGCCGGGTCGACCGGTTCGCGGAAAATCTTCTCCGGGGTGTGCTCGGCGACGGATTCGATGTCCACGCCGCCCTCCGTGCTGGCAATGACCACCGGCGCGCCGCTGCCGCGGTCCATGAGGATGGCGAGGTAATACTCCTTCTTGATGTCCACGCCCTTGGCGACGAGCACCTGGTTGACCAACCGCCCCTCCGGCCCGGTCTGGTGGGTAACGAGGACCTGGCCGAGCATCTTGCCGGCGATCTCCTGCGCCTCCTCAGGGGTCTTGACGAGGTGCACGCCGCCCTTGAAGCCGTTTTTGAACGTCCCCTTGCCCCGGCCGCCGGCATGGATCTGGGCTTTGACGACGAGTTCGCCGCCGATCTCGCGGGCCCCGGCGGCGGCTTCCTCGACGACGGCTCCGCCTTCGGTCTTTATTCGCGGCTCGACCTGTATGCGGCCGCAGGCAAGGCGGCGGCTGTTGTCGCCGCGCGCCGGGCGGGATCGCAGGTGGCGCGCTGAGGCGTCCGCGCCCTAGAGCGTGTTACGGACTGTGGGCAGCGGCGACTTTGGCCAGCATGAGGCAGGCAAAGGCGACGACGTGCAGTCCGGCCAGGGTTTCGGGCAGGCGCTCGTAGTCCTTGACCAGCCTGCGGCAGCGCGTGGCCCAGGCGAAGAACCGTTCCACCACCCAGCGCCGCGGCAGCAGCACGAAGCCCTTCTTGGCTTCGGGCAGCTTGGCCACCTCCAGCC
>CAXTMD010000467.1:0-3428 GCA_964245035.1 uncultured Chthoniobacterales bacterium | reverse complement strand
GAGGAGATCACGGCGAAGTGCGCGGAGTTTCTCGGCAAGGTCAACGCGGTCCGGCGCAAGGACCTCGACAAGAGCATGGCCGACGAGGTCGCTGCCATCACGAAAGCCACCGGCCTGGACCCCGCAGGCGTCAAGACCCTCGAAGCGGCGGCGGCCCGCGCGGAGGACGCCGCCCAGGCCGCGCGGCGCGCCCACGCGCGCGCGGGGTACACCCAGCCCTACACCCCGGCCCCCGGCCGCGGCCTCGCGGACCTGAACCGCCCCGAATTCGTCGAAGCGACGGCGAAGCCCGACTCCCGCTTTGACGCCACGCTGCACTACACGCACGCGCCCGACCAACCCGCCTGGAAGGAGGCGCTTGCGCACACGCTCACGCCCGAGCAGACGGTCGCCTGGCAAAAGGCGCAGGACGACAAGAACGGCACGGTGCCCAAGGAACTCGACGACATGCTCGACCGGCAAGCCGACCAGGTTCGCAACACCGTCGGCAACGCCATCACGGCCCGCAGCGCCGAGATCATTGGGGTCCTGGACCTGTCGCCCGAGCGCACTGCGGTGGTCAACACCCTCGCCAAGCAGGCGCTCGACGCCAGCATGGACGCGTGGCGTCAGGACGCGCACCAGACCTATCTGTCCAAGGACGACGCGACCCGCAAGCGGTTGCTCAAACCCCGGCAGTTCTACGCGCCGACCAAGGAGGAAGACGCGCCCGAGAACCAGCCTGTTTGGACCGAGGGCATCGCCAAACTGCTGAGCGCCGACGAACGCAAAATCCTGGCGTCCGCCCGCGGCGACCAGCGCAAGCGGCGCACGCACGCCCTGGCGATGTTGATGGTGTCGATCCTGGACGACAAGGTCGCGTTCACCACCGGCCAGCGTCCGCAGTTGGAAGCAGCCCTCGAACACCTCGTGCAAAGGGTCGATGAGTTCTACCCGAAGTCGGAACGCAACGGCGATTACTTCAACCTTAACGTGACGGCGTTCTACAAGGCAGCGAGCACGGTCAAAGCGGAGGAGGTCCGGCCGATCCTCGACGATCTCCAGTGGAAACGCTGGCAAGACGCCAGCCGCGAAAAGAGCCAGCAAGAGGACGACGAGGAAGACACGCGCTCTGCCCCGACGCCGGCCCGCCTGCCGACCAGCATCGAGGAACCGGAAGACTTGGAGGGTTTCGTCTCGGAATACCTGGCGACCAAAACCGCCGCCGAACACCGGCGGATCGACGCGACGATGGGTCTTCAGGCCGAAGACGCAGCGCGTGTGGCCGGGCTATCCCCCGGCACGGCCGCCCGGCTGCGCACCGCTGCCCGGGGTGCGGCGGAGGCAGCGCTGGCGGACTGGGCTTCGTCGTTGGAGGAAACCGTTCGCGGCCAGGTGCAGGGCGCCGACCGCGAGACGATCCAGCAGCGCCTCGGCAACACCAACCGGTACTATTTTTCACCGCCCACGCCGAAGGAGCAGGCCTTGTGGAAGCAAGCCGTCAAAACCGATCTGACCCCCTCGCAACAGGCAGCCTGGCAAGCGGAGCGCGACGCCCGCTCGCAGTACGCCGACGAGGCCGTCACGCAGTTCCTCCTCGCCGAGTTCGACCGCAACTTCATCCTGGGCGAAAGCCAATGGAACCGGCTTGCCCCCCTGCTCACCAAGGCGCTGCACGACTACCGGCCGGACATCAACCGGATGTTTTCGTACAATTCCAGCCAGTGGTTCCTGACGAGCTACTACATGTTTTTGCCCATGCACGCGATCCCGGAAGAGGACTGCAAGGCAGTCGTCGGCAAGGAGCGCTACGACCGTTGGGTCGGGAGCAACGGTTACCGCTACAGCGCGCAGTACTGGAGCAACCTGAAGGAGTACCACGAGGAACGGATCAAGGAGGAAAAGAAATGAACGCGCCGCTCCGGCAGAAAAGCGTCTGGGCCGTCGTGGTCACTGCGGCGCTGTTTTGCGCCTCACTCTGCCGAGGGCAAGACCCGACGCTGCGCTACGGCGGCCAGATCCCGCCGGAGGTGGACACGATTTACCAGCGCGGTCTCGCCTGGCTGGCCAACATCCAGGACAAGGACGGCAGTTGGAAGGATGGCAACCAGGGTTGCGGGGTGGACGGCATCTGCCTGATGGCGTTCCTGGCGAGCGGCGAGGACCCGAACTACGGTCGCTACGCCCCGGTCGTGCGCCGCGCGGTGCGAGCCATCATCACGGCGCAGGAGGAGAAAACCGGCTACCTGCCCAACAGCATGTACCACCATGGCTTCGGTATGCTCGCGCTGGCCGAGGCGTATGGGTCGGTGGACGAGTCGCTGCTGTGGGAGGGTGGCAAGCCGGTGCGCTCCATCGGCAAGACCCTCGACCTCGCGATCAAGTGCACCGTGGCCTCGCAGAAGAAAAACCGGTGGGGCGGCTGGCGGTATTCGCCCGACGCCAACGACGCGGATACGTCCGTGACCGGTGCGGTGCTCATGGGCCTCCTGGCCGCGCGCAACGCCGGCCTCGCGGTGCCCGACGAGACCGTCAACGCCGCGATGGAGTACATGCGCCGTTCCACGGGCAAGGACGGCAGCGTGGCGTACTCGGGCGGCTTCGGCTCGATGGGCGGCTCCATGAACCTGACCGCCATTTCCACGCTCGTGGGTGCCGTGACCAAGACCAAGGACACCGACCAGTACCGCGCCAGTCTCAAGCGGCTGCAGGAAAACCTCGAACACCACGAGACGAGCTACCCGGAGTATTTCCGCTACTACATGGCCCAGGCGCTCTTCCAAGGTGACTACGACGCGTGGCAGAAATGGAACGCGGGCAAGGTGCGCGAACTCCACGATGCCCAGCACGATGACGGGTCGTTTGGCAACGGCGCGTACGGCACGGGCATGTCCTTGCTTGGCCTCGCGCTCAACTACCGCTTCCTGCCCATCTACGAACGATGAACATCCGCCTCGCGCTCTCGTGTGGTTTGTGGCTGGCGGCGGTGTGCCTGGCAGCCCGCCCGGCTCCGGCGCAGCAGATCATCATCCGCCGCAACCCGGGGGCGGCAGCCAACGCCCCCCGGCCGGCCGACGGCGACCACAAGCCGGCGGCGGCCGACTTCACTCCGCCCGCCGTCCTCCATTGGAACAACGGGGAAAGCCTCACCGGCGAACTGACCGGCGCGACGGACGATTGCCTGGTGTGGCGCACGCCGCTCTTTGATGATCCGCTGGAGCTTGCCTGGTCGGTCCTCCACCGGGTGGACCGGCCGGCGGCCGATGGTAGTCCCGCCGATCCATTTGCCATCGTGCTGCGCGACGGCAGCCGGATCTACGGCGACTTGACCGGCATCACGGCCGACTCGATCCGCATTACCAGCACGCGCCACGGCGAGGCCGTTTTGCGCCGCTCGGAGGTTGTCGCCGCCTGGAGAGTCAAGGGGCAAAACGTGATCTACACCGGCC
>CAXTMD010000466.1:0-3430 GCA_964245035.1 uncultured Chthoniobacterales bacterium | reverse complement strand
TTGATAAGTGAGCACCGAGTCGGCCTCGCGCCGATTTTCCGGTCAGGCCCACCCTTCTTCGACCCCAACGCTTTGCTGACTAAGTTCCGAAGATCCGAGGGCGCGCAACACACCACTGAAATGAAGGGAGTCGTCACTCCCACGCCCTAGAAGCAGTCTCATAAATACTGGCGCAGTAAAATCTTGATGCAGCCCCGGTGAACAAAGCCGAGGTAGTTCTCGGCGTGGTACTCGTGCCGGGTGAGGATGCGCCGGAAGTTTGCCGCCAAGCATTCAGACGTTCAACCTTCCAGCGGCGGCGGTAGCGGCGCAGCGGTCGTCCATCTTGGGTGGCAGGCTTTTTGCGACCCCGGCGATGGGGCGCGATCATCTCGACGCCCTGCTGTGCGAGGGCTGCGTCGAGCGGATCGCTATCGTAGGCCTTGTCGCCGATCAAGTGCTCTGGTCGCGCAGAAACGAAACGCGCTTCCAGAGTCGCTTGGACAAGGGTGACTTCAGCCGGGCTAGCACTCGTTGCGTGGGCGGCGACAGGAAGACCAAAAGTGTCTGCCACAACCATGAGCTTCGTGCCTTTGCCCCGCTTGGTGGGGCCCACGGCTGCCCCCCTTTTTAGCGACGATGAACGTGCCGTCCACGTAGCACCCGCGCAGGTCGATCTGCCCGCGCTCGCGTAGGTCCTCGGCCAGCACTTCCAAAAGGTCGCGCAGGGCACCCGTACGCACCCAGCTCTGGTAGCGCCGGTGGCAGGTTTGGTACGGCGGAAAGCGACCAGGCAAGTCCTGCCAGCGGGCACCGGAGCGCAAAACCCAGAGCACGCCGTTGAGCACCTCTGTGCTGGCTGCGCCAAGGACGCCCGCGCCCGTCGTCGCGCCGGGGCAACTCCGGCAAAAGCGGTTCCAGGATCATCCATTGCTCGTCAGTAAGTTCTTCGCCTCTAGCCATGCCGCCAGTTTACACCAACAGCCATTTATGAGACTGCTTCGAGGCAGGAAGCGAGAACACCGTGCGTGCGCAACAAACCTTCCAGGCGGCGGGACGAGCACTCGAGCTAAAAACGATCAAGGCCGGTCCGCTGCAAAGCCAGTATTTTGAGTGCGGTGATCCAGCCGGTGTCGCACTAGGTGGTGTTCACAATACATCGGAGACTCACTGCGAGTAGAGCGGCGAGCACGTTGCCCAGGAACATGGCCGCAAGCTTGTCGTAGGCACAGGAGGCAAGGCGTAGGCAATGGCCGCGTCCAGCGCGTGCAGGAAGCTCTCGATCACCGCCGCGCCGCATCCGGGCTCGCTCCAGAGTGCCACCAGTTCGAAACGCGGTGGTGGTCGCAGCTGACACATCGTCACCAACTCGTCCGCGCCACCCGCCGCCGCCAGCAGACGCTCGGCCACCAAGCCAGGCAGGAGGAGCATGCCCTGGCCGGCAGCGACGGGTGCGAGCAGGGCATCCACGCTCTCGACGCACGTCGCGCTCAGGCGCGGCTGAAAGCCAGCGGCCTCGCATTGTCGGATGATCTGCTTGAGGTAGGCGGTGCTGCCGGCGGGCTGAAAACGCAGGAACGTTTCCCGCGCGAAGTCCGCCAGCTTGAACCCGTTGCTGCTAGGTCGTCGCCGGGTTTGCAAGGCCGGATGGTTAATAGCCATGGTCAACACCATAGGACCGGCAAACATTCGCCGCGTGTGGAAGCGGCGGTCCACTTTGCCGTCCGTACTGAGGCGCGGCAGCAGCCCCAGGTCGATGCGCCCGGTTCCAAGCGCGGCGAACTGCGCGTCGGGCTCCATCTCCGCGAGGCTAACCGCCAAGCTCGGAAGCTCTCGGCGGCAGTCCACGAGCGCTGCCGGCAGGAACGGGGCGGTGAGCACGCCGAGTTGTCCGACTCGCAGCTCGACGCCGATGCTCTGAGCCGCCCGCCGGGCGACGTTGACTGCCTCTTCGGCCTTGGCCAGTGTGGCGCGGGCGGCGGGTAAAAAAGCGCGGCCTGCGTCGGTCAGGCGGGTGCCGTGGCGATTGCGTTCGAGCAGGAGCACGCCGAGTTCGTTCTCAAGGTCGCGCAACTGACGGCCAAGCGAGGGTTGGGCGACGCGCAGACGGGCGGCGGCGCGGTGGAAGTGGAGTTCCTCGGCAACGGCAACGAAGTAGCGCAGGTGGCGTAGTTCCATCACGAGGCGGCAATGAAACGTGCCTCCCTCTTTTCGTGCGTGGTGGTGCCTTTCGGCTGTCACCGTGGGAGTGCCAAAGTCTTTTCGCCCGGTGAGCCGTCGTGGTTAGGTGAACCTGCCATGAGCGCAAACCTCAACGCCCCGCTCCCCACGAACCCCGACTCGTCGGTGGATGTTCTCATCGTCGCCGGCGGTCCCACCGGGATGACCGCCGCCCTCGAACTAACCCGCCACGGCCTGCGCTGCCGCATCGTGGACAAAGCCCCGCGGCACAAGCAACATTCGCAGGCCGGTGTGCTCTGGGCACGCACGCAGGAAGTCTACGACGCGATGGGCATCCTCGGCCCATGGGAGGGCCGCTCTGTCCACATGCACGCGGTTTCCCTGCGCGGCTATGGCAAGTGGCTGGGAGAACTGTTCGCGGACCGCGCCGACAGCCCACGCGCCAACCCGCTCTTGATCGGCCAAAACGAGACGGAGGAGTTCTTGGAACAAGCGTGCGCCCGGGCGGGTTGCCCGGTCGAGCGCAACGTCGAGGCCGTCGGCTTTGCGCAGGACGCGGACGGTGTCCAAGTCACGTTGCGCCACTTGGCGGAAGGCAACCGCGAGGAGACCGCCCGCGCCGCCTGGCTGGTCGCGGGCGACGGTGCGGGCAGCGCCGTACGCGATTGGCTGGGGCTGCCGTGGGATCCGCAGCGCTTCCCCGGACAGCACGTCTTCCAGGTCGATGCGAGGACGCACTGGGAACTACCCACCGAGGAAGGGCGCGGCTATTTCTTCATGCACGACGCCGGCTACTTCGGCTGCGTGCCGCTGCCCGACGGCTACCGGCGCTTCTTTGTCTCCGAGCGCGACACCGGCTCGGCGGTCAAGGACGTGCAGAACCCCACTTTGGAGGAGATGGCTGATCTCGTGACGCGCGACAGCGGCTTCCGCGTCGAGTTCTCCGAGCCGCGCTGGCTGAGCGGCAAGCATTATCAGAACGTCATCACCTCTACCTTCCGCGTGGACCGGGTGCTCTTGGCCGGCGACGCGGGCCGCTCGGTGGTGCCCTTCAATGCCCAGGGCATGAACACCGGCATCCAGGACGTGTTCAACCTCGGCTGGAAACTGGCCGCCGTGCATCGCGGCGACGCGCCGGACGGTCTGCTGCACACCTACGTGGCGGAGCGGCACGCGGTGGCGGAACACCTCGTCAAGATCACGGGCGGTTACTTCAAGAACGTCACCGACCCAGCGAAGTGGCAGGAGACGGCCGTGCGTTCAGCAACGC
>CAXTMD010000465.1:757-3481 GCA_964245035.1 uncultured Chthoniobacterales bacterium | reverse complement strand
TTGAGGAACCCGTCGTCGCCTTCGGATTGCAGGCTCTTGAGGGCTTCGAGGCTGTCGCGGTTGAGCACGGCGTGCTCGACAGTTGGGTGGGACGATCCGTTGGTGCTCATGGGTTGGGAGACGACCGCGGCCACGGCGGCGCGCAGTTCGCAGCATTGTTCTAAGGCGGTCTTCAAGCGGTTGGCTTTGACGGGTTTGCTGATGTATTCGTCCATGCCGGCTTCCAGGCACTTTTCGCGGTCCCCGGTCATGGCGTTGGCGGTCATGGCGATGATGTACGGCCGGCGCGGACCGTCAGGCCAGCGGCGGCGGATTTCCCGGGTGGCTTCCAGACCATCCATTTCCGGCATCTGTATGTCCATAAGAACGACGTCGTATTCCTTGGCTTCCAACGCTTGCACGGCCTCCAGTCCGTTGTTGGTGGAGGTGGCCGTGTACCCGAGTTGTTTCAGCAAGCCGAGTGCCACGCGCTGGTTGACCATGTTGTCCTCGGCGATCAGGATGCGCAGCGGGTACGGGCTCGTGCCGTGGGCGGGAGGCGTCGGCACCGGGGCAGCCTCGGACGAATGACCGTTGATCGCCACCGGCACCCCGGTCGGCGCGTTCGCCGTGGCCGGCACGGCGGCGGGCGGCTCGTCCGCACTCTTGAGGTCGTGCGAATTTGGCACCGCCGCCGCCTTGATGGTGAACTCAAAAATCGATCCACAGCCGGGTTCGCTCTCCAGCCAGATCGCGCCGCCGAGCATCTCGCAGAGCCGGTGGCAGATGGCTAGCCCCAGCCCCGTGCCGCCGTGTTTGCGGCTCGTCGACGCGTCCACTTGACTAAACGCCCGGAACAACCGGTGCAGCTTTTCCTCGGGAATCCCCTCCCCTGTGTCGCGCACGGTGAAGTGAAACATCCACGGATCAATCGCGCCGACGTGCCCGTGGTTTTCCACCTGCTCGTTCAGGTGGTGGCCAGTGACGACGACATCCACCCGGCCACCGGCGGGCGTGAACTTCATCGCGTTGGAGATCAGGTTAAAAAGGATCTGACGCACGCGCGTCACATCGCTGACCAGCACCTCGGGAATCCGCGCGTCGACCTCGCAGGCCAGCGTCAACCCCTTGCCTGCCGCCTGGACGGAGAGCAGATCGGTGACCTCCTTCAAGCATGGCCGCAGCGCGAAGGGCTGGTTGTCGAGTTCGAGGCAGCCCGCTTCGATCTTGGAGAAATCCAGCGCGTTGTTGATCAGGCTCAGGAGGTTGTCGCCGCACGACGCGATCAGGCGCACCAGTTCCTCCTGCTCGGGCTTGAGCCCGGTGTTCAGGAGGAGCCCTGTCATGCCGATGATGCCGTGCATCGGCGTGCGGATTTCGTGGGACATCATCGAGAGGAAGTCGCTCTTGATCTGCGCCGTCTTGAGCGCCTCGTCGCGCGCCTGCGCCTGGGCGGCGGCGGCGTAACGCTGGGCGGTGATGTCGTGCACCGTGCCCTCGTAATACTGGCAGTTCCCCTCGCGGTCCTTCACCGCGTGGATGCTCTCGGAAATCCACGCGGTCGTGCCGTCGCGCCGGTAGATTTCGCTCTCGAAGTCGGTGACCCGGCCTGCCGTGCGCAGGAGGCGCAGCATCTCATCGCGGCGTTCGGCGACGACCTGGAGCCGCCGGCCGAAGTCCGCGGCCGCCCCGACGAACTCCTCGACCGAGTCGTAGCCGTGGAACCGGGCGGCGGAGGGGTTGGCGTTCAGGTAATCGCCGCGGCAGTCCACCTGGAAGATGCCTTCGGCCACGTTCTCAAAGATGCCGCGATAATTTTCCTCCGCCGCGCGCAGCCGATGGAGCGCATGGTTGAGTTCGGCGGTGGTCAGTTCGGCCTCGGCCATCTTGGCGAGGTCGTGGAGCGCGGCGCGCTGTTCGTCGCTGAACGTGTGCGCGACATGGTCAGCGATGCAGAAGGTGCCGAGGGCGAGACCCTCCGGCGAGAGCAGCGGCTGGCTGGCGCAAAAACGGATGTGCGGCGCGCTGGCCACCAGCGGGTTATCGTGAAAGCGTTCGTCCAGGGTCGCGTCGGCGACAACGAGGGGTTTTTCCGGCGTGAGGATCGCGTGCGCGCAGAGCGACTCCTGGCGCGGGACCTCCACTTGGTCGAGTCCGCGCTTGGACTTCAACCACACGCGGGTTTTGTCCACGAGGCCGACGTAAGAGACCGGCACCGAGAACAGCTCGGTGGCCAGGCGCGTGATCCGATCAAAACGCTCCTCGGGCGGCGTGTCGAGCAGGTGCAAACCGCGTGTGGCGGCCAGCCGTTTTTCCTCGTCGTAGGGCAGCGACGGTTCGATCATGCGTGCGTGGAGCCAGCGAGTTGGCTTTCCTTCATGGCGAGGGTCGGCGCACCGGCGCGCGGGGCGGCCGGCGCGGCGTGGCCCGCGTCGCCCAGGGTGCCGCGCAGGACGTAGATCAGACCCTTGACCGCCAGTTCGATGTACGAGAACGGCTTGCCGATGAAGTCGTCCCCGCCGCTCAGGCTGGACTTGGCGCGGCTCTCGAAACCGTTGAGCGCCGTGACGAAGATGACCGGCGTCTTCCCGTGCCTGGGCATGTTGCGCAGGCGTTTGCAAACCTCGAAGCCGTTCATGCCCGGCATCTCCACGTCCAGGAAGATGAGGTCGAAGGGCTGTTCTTCGAGCAGCTTGAGCGCCTCGTCGGGGTACATGGCGAAGCCCTCGGTCTCGATCACGCCGG
>CAXTMD010000465.1:0-747 GCA_964245035.1 uncultured Chthoniobacterales bacterium | reverse complement strand
TTCTTGCACAGGTCGAAGCCGTTCATGCCAGGCATCTCCACGTCGAGGAACACCAGGTCGTAAGGCTGCTCGGAGAGGAGCTTGAGCGCCTCGTCGGGATGGCTGACCGCCGTGGATTTCAAGCCGGCCTTTTCGAGCGAGTGCCCAATCACGCGCCGGCTGATGATCTCGTCGTCCACCACCAGGATCTGCTCCTGGAGCGGCTGGCCGGTCTCGTGGATGCCGGCGTTGGTGAACAGCATCGCCAGGAAATCCACCGCTTGCGTCAGCGTGCGTTTGGTCGAGGGGTTCAGGCCCTCTGGTTTCGCCTGGAACTCGCGCAGCATCGCCTCCAGGGCTCCCGACAGGCGGGCGACTTTCTTGAACCCGGCGATGGCGGCGTTGCCCGTGAGCGAGTGCACGCGGGTGTACAGTTCGAGCAACTGCACGGATTGGGCCTGCGCGTCGCCCTGGCTGCGGAGCAGCACCTGGAGCAGCCCACGCAGCGATTTGACGAAGTCCGGCGCGCCTTGCAGCAGGGACTCGCGGATCTCGTCCTGGAAGTCGTCGTCGGCGGGCGCGGGCCGGGCCGGGGCGGCCGGTCGGGCGTTGGCCGCCGGAGCAGGCGAACCCGGCGACACGGCCAGCGGCGGCAGGTCAAACTTAATAGACTTCTGCGGCGCGGGGGCACCGAGCACGGCGTGGCTGGGCAGGAAGATTTCGTTGAGCGCCGCCACTACGTCGCGCGGGGTCGCCGCCGCTTTGTTG
>CAXTMD010000464.1:0-3487 GCA_964245035.1 uncultured Chthoniobacterales bacterium | reverse complement strand
TACCCAGTCCGCGGCGAAGCGAACTGGGTAGGAACGATGGCGACGGTAATTCTTACTGCACGCGGCCGTTGTGCTTCTTGGCGTAGATCGAGCGGCTGACGCGGTTCTGCCGGCGGTTGAGTTGGCGTTGGTCGTGCTTGGTCAAGTGGCCGCCGTCCGCGCGCATGTCGCGGGCCTTGTCGCGCTGGATGCTGTTTTCGCGGCGGTCGAGGTTGCGGGTCTCGCGGTTGGTCAGTTCACCGCTGCGGTCGCCCTGGGCGATGCGGCTGTCCTGGTGGCGCTCGCGGCTGTCGACCTGGTTGACGCGCGGATGGCCGGGATCGACCGCGCCGTTGGGCGCGACCTGCGCGTGGCTGGTGGCGGCGAAGCCCGCAAAGAGCATGGTGCCGAGGGTGAGAGCGAGGAGTTTCTTCATGGTGTTGGGTGGTTTTTTGTTCGAGCGGTGGCGTTTGTCTTGGCACTGCCACCTGCCCATACAAACCACGACAGCACCGCGCGGTTGCGCTCAGAGTTCGCGCAAAAATTCCCCGACGAGTCCCAGCGCCGTCTTGATCTTCGGCAGACTCGTCGCGTACGCGCACCGCACGAAGCCCTCTCCGCCCGCGCCGAACGCCGTTCCCGGCACGACCGCGACCTTCTTTTCCTTGAGCAGCCGCAGCGAAAAGTCCCGGCTCGTCAACCCGCTGGGCCGAATGTCCGGGAACACGTAAAACGCCCCGCTTGGCCGGTGGCAGGGCAGCCCGAGGTCGTTGAACGCGCCCACGATGAAGTTGCGCCGCGCCTCGTACTCGCGCCGCATGTTTGCCACGTCGGGTTCGCCGTGGCGCAGCGCCTCCACGGCCGCTTCCTGGCTCGTGATCGACGCGCACAGGATGCCGTACTGGTGAATCTTCATCATCGCCTCGACCAGCGCCGCCGGCGCGCACGCGTAGCCAATGCGGAAACCCGTCATGGCAAACGCTTTGGAAAAGCCGTGCAGGAACACCGTGCGTTCCTTCATGCCCGGCAGGGCGGCGATGGTGGTGTGTTCGCCACCGTCGTAGGTCAGTTCGCTGTAGATCTCGTCGGTGAGCACGACGAGGTCGTGCCGCTGGCAAAGCGCCGCGATCTTCTCCAACTCCGCCCGCGGCATCGTCGCGCCGGTGGGGTTGGTGGGGAAGTTGAGCATCAGCACCTTCGAGCGCGGTGTGATCGCGGCGGCGAGGGCTTCCGCGCGCAACGCGAACCCGTCGGCCACGTCCGTCTGCACGGCCACCGGCACTCCGTGGGCCAGCGCGATGCTCGGGCTGTAGGAGACGTAGCAGGGCTCGTGGTAAATGACCTCGTCGCCCGGATCGAGCAGCGCGCGCAACGCGAGGTCCAGTGCCTCGCTGACGCCCACGGACACGAGCACCTCCGTCTGCCCGTCGTACCGCACGCCGAAGTGCTTGCCTACGTAGTCGGCGACCGCGTCGCGCAGCTTGGGCAGGCCAAGGTTGGACGTGTAGCCGGTGTGGCCCTGTTCCAGGGAATACACCGCCGCCTCGCGGATGTGCCAGGGCGTGACGAAATCTGGTTCGCCGATGCCCAGGCTGATGACCCCGCTCATGCTCTGGACAACCTCGAAAAAGTCACGGATGCCCGAACGGGGGATGTCACGGACGTGGCGGGCGACGGGAGAAGCGGTCACGGGATGCGGATGGCGAGTTGGGCAGACAAAGCAAAGATAATGGCCTCGCGCAAAGTCCGCAAAGCCGCAAAGGGGCAGAGAGGAAGGAACCGGAGGTTTTTCGTCCGGCTTTTTCTCCTCCCTTGGCGGTTGGACGAACTTTGCGCGAGGCCCTCTGCTCCACAACCGCTTGGGCCGCACCGCAAATTCTTGACACGTTCTCCCCCAATGATGCTACAGTCCGCCTAGCTGTCGCATTGTAGCTAGATTTCCACCCGGACCGCCCCGGCCCCTTTTCCCGTCGCGTATGAAATTTCACCTCAGCAAAGAAAAGCTCCTCGAAGGCCTCCAGCAGGTTCAGAGCGTGGTTAGCACCCGCACGACGCTGCCGATTCTTTCCAACGTGCTGCTGCAGACCAATGGCAAGGGTATCAACATGACCACGACCGACCTCGACGTGGGCGTGCGCTGCAACGTGGACGCGGAGATCACCGAGCCGGGCGCGACGACCCTGCCGGCCCGCCGGCTGTTCACCATCATCCGCGAGCTGCCCAGCAGCGACGTGCAGTTCGAGAGCGACGGCAAGAACGTGGCCAGCATCAACTCGGGTCAGAGTTATTTCAAGATCCTCGGGCTGCCGGAGGAGGAGTTCCCGCCGCTGCCGAAGTTCGAGGGTGCGAAGACCTACACGCTGCGCCAGGGCGAGTTGCGCGACGCGCTCAAGAAGACCAGCTACGCCATCTCCACCGACGAGACGCGCTACGTGCTCAATGGCATCCTGTGTTCGTTCAAGGAAGGCAAGCTGACACTCGTGGCCACCGACGGCCGCCGCTTGGCGATGGTGGACCTCGCCGTGGAAATCGCCCAGGGCCAGGAAGCCAGCGTGATCGTTCCTGCCAAGGCGATCAACGAGCTTGGCCGCTTGCTCAAGGACGATGGTTCCATCGAGATCCGTCTCGGCGAGAACCAGGTCGCCTTTGAACTCAACGGCACGCTGCTCGTCTCCAAGCTGATCGAGGGCAACTATCCCAACTACCGTCAGGTCATTCCCAACGAGACCAAGGAGCGCATCGAGATGGAACGCGAGACGTTCCTGAACGCCGTGCGCCGCGTGTCGCTGCTGACGAGCGAGAAGAGCAACAGCATCAAGTTGATCTTCACCAAGAACAACATCGACATCGCCGCCAACAGCCCCGAGATCGGCGAGGCGAAGGAATCGCTGCCGGTCAAGTACGGCGGCAAGGATTTCACCATCGCGTTCAACCCGGAGTTTTTGATGGCTCCGCTGCGCGCGCTGACCGACGACACCGTGTTCCTCGACCTGATCGACGAGATGAGCCCGGGCGTGGTGAAGATCAAGACGAGCTTCCTGTACGTCCTGATGCCGATGCGTATCAGTTATTAAAGACGGTCTCCGAACAGGCCGTGTAGCGGCCGGTCGTCCAATCAGGTCCTGATGGCTCTCCGAGCCGCTCCCTAAATTTTTCTGGAAGGCAGCGTTGGTAGATGGGCCCGGTCTCCCAACCCAAAATAGGGACTGGCTCGGAGAACCATCCCTACCCTGGTAGACGACGCCGCTGACGCGGCACGGCGCTCCCGCGTGCCACGCGCCTCAGTTCCCCTGCGTCGGCCACCAGAACTGCTCCGCGCTGCCGGGCGCGTCGCGGCTCAAGTTGTCTTCCGTCCAGTGGACGATCTCGTAGTGGTTCACCGGTCCGGCCTGCTGCAAGGTCTGGTCGTAGTGGACGTGGGTCATGGCCTCGACGGTGATCGTCTTGCCCACGAACGCCCCGTAAATACCGTTGTAGCCGGCGGCGTGGTCGGTCTGCTGCCCTGGGG
>CAXTMD010000463.1:239-3526 GCA_964245035.1 uncultured Chthoniobacterales bacterium | reverse complement strand
GCGCGGGCGGCAGTTTTGCGGCTTGACAAAACGCCTTTCCCCCTCATTGTCTTGCCTCCCGCGTCCTCCGTGGCCGGGTCTCTTTTCGTCCGCGTGCCCGATTCGTCTTTTACTCCCCGGTTCGTCGTCCTGCCGCCTCCCGACCAGATGGCCAGGCCCGCGACCGTGCCCGCCCCGCCGTCGTCTATGCAAAGCTCACTCCTTGAAGAAGCCTCCAAGCTCGTGCCCGACCAGCAGAAGCTCATCAACATCGTCTCCAAGCGGGTGCGCCAACTCAGCCAGGGCCACCGGCCGCTCGTGCCGGTGATGCCGCGCATGGTTTACAGCGACATCGCGCTCAAGGAACTCATCGACGGCAAGCTGACCTTCCGTGACGGCGACGTGGCGCGCGCCGACGAGGAAAACTGACGCGGCCGCGCACCGGGATCGGTGCGATCTTTGGCGATGGCCGAAGACATCATCAACAACCGCAAAGTTCTCCGGGAATACCACATCCTGGAACGCTTCGAGGCAGGGGTGCAGTTGCAGGGCACCGAGATCAAGAGCATCCGGGCCGGGCATGCCAACCTCAACGATGCCTTCGCGCGGGTGGAAAACGGGCAAGCGTACCTGTTCAACGCGGACATCCAGCCCTACGCTCAGGCCAGCCACGACAGCCAGCACGTGGCCAAGCGCAGTCGCCGCCTGCTCCTGCACAAGGCGGAGATCCTCAAGCTCTACAACCAGGCGCAGATCCGCGGGCACGCGCTCGTGGCGCTGCGCATGTACTGGAAGAACGGCCGGGTGAAGATCGAGATCGGCGTCGGCAAGGGCAAGGTGGCCTCCGACAAGCGCGCCGATCTGAAGGAACGCGCCACCAAGCGCGAAACCGACCGCGAGGTGGCGCGCTTCAACCGCCGCAACGCGTAAGGTCGCGCGCGGTGGGCACGCGCGACCCCTCGCCGGTGTGCGATTTAGAGGTTATGTCCACCGCCACCGCCGAACCTCCCACCACCGCCGCCGCTGGCCAGAAGACGAGCCGTCTCGACCAGCTCAAGAAGTTTTCCAAAGTCGTTGCCGACACGGGCGACTTCGGCACCATCGAGGCTTTCAAGCCGCAGGATGCCACGACCAATCCGAGCCTGATCTACGCCGCCGTCAAGGAGGACAAGTACAGCCACTTGCTCGATCAAGCCGTTAAGGAATCAAAGGGTACGTCCCTGACCGGTGCCAAACTCACCGACCACATCACCGACCGGCTGCTAACCCTCTTCGGCACCGAAATCCTCAAGATCGTCCCGGGCCGCGTGTCGACGGAAACGGACGCACGCCTGTCGTTCGACGTGGAAGGACTGGTCGAAAAGGGCCGCACGCTCATCAAGATCTACGAGGAACACGACACCCCGCGCGAACGCATCCTTATCAAGATCGCTTCCACCTGGGAAGGCATCCGTGCCGCCGAAATCCTCACGAAAGAAGGCATCCACTGCAACCTGACGCTGTTGTTCTCGACGGTCCAGGCTGCCGCTTGCGCCGAGGCCAAGGTGCAGCTCATCTCGCCGTTCGTCGGGCGCATCTACGACTGGTTCAAGAAGGCCAACAACCGCGACTACGTCGGCGCGGAAGACCCGGGTGTGCAAAGCACGACGGGCATCTACAACTACTACAAGAAGTTCGGCTACGAGACGGAGGTGATGGGTGCCAGCTTCCGCAACACGGGCGAGATCGCCGAACTCGCTGGCTGCGACTTGCTGACCATCAGCCCCAAGCTGCTCAAGGAACTTGCCGACAGCCAGGACCCGATCACGCAGAAACTCAGCGCGGACAAGGCCAAGGCCAGCGACATCGAGAAGGTTCCCACGGACGAGAAGAGCTTTCGCTTCCTGCTCAATCAGGACGCCATGGCGACCGAGAAGACGGCTGACGGCATCCGGTTGTTCGTCGCCGACATTCTGAAGGTGGACAAGCTCATCGCCGAGAAGCTCGGCACGGCCGCTCCCGAGGGGGCACCGGCGCACAGCTAGTCACCCGCCCACCAAGCGAATCCGACAGAAGGCTGGCTCCACGAGCCAGCCTTTTCGTTTGCCGTCGACCTCTCTTTTCGGAGATAACGCACGGCCGGCAGCCGGTTTGGCGACGACATTGTTCTGGCATGAGCCAGACCAGTATCCGCAACCGTCTCCGGGGCACCGTGCGCGAGATCATCTCCGACAAGTGGTCTCAGAGGTGATCATCGACACCGACGCGGGCACGCTCAGCGCGGTCATCACCACGCGTTCAGTCCAGGAGCTTGCCCTCCAACCCGGCGACGCCATCGACGCCATCATCAAAGCCACCAATGTTTCCGTCGAACGCCCTTAACTTTCGCCGCACCGTCGCTCTCTTCCTGCTCGGCGTCTGCTTTGCGGCGGCAAAGGTTCGGGCAACCGAATCCGTGTCCATCGCCGCCGCGGCGGACCTGACCTATTGCCTGGAGGATATCAACGCTGCCTTCAAGAAGGCGCATCCTGGCGCGGACCTGAAGGTTGCGTCCGGATCGTCGGGCAATTTTACGACGCAGATCAAAAACGGCGCGCCTTTCGAGGTGTTCCTGTCCGCCGACGTGTCCTTCCCACGCGAATTGATCAAGGACGGGTTCGCGGACGAGAACACGCTTTTCATCTACGCGGTCGGCCGAATCGTGCTCTGGACCTCCACCCCGGACAAGGTCGACGTGACCAAGGGTTTTGACCTATTGCGCGATGCCAACGGACCCGTCAAAAAACTGGCCGTCGCCAACCCTGACCATGCTCCGTACGGGCGCGCTGCCAGAGAGGCGCTCCAGCACGAGAGACTCTGGGACGCCGTGCAGGATCGTGTCGTGCTCGGCGAGAACATCGCGCAGACGGCACAATTCGTGGCGACCGGCAACGCCGACGCCGGCTTCGTGGCGCTCTCGCTCGTGCTCTCGCCCAAACTCTCGAACGTCGGCAAGTGGTGGGAGGTCCCGGCGGACGCTTACAACAAGCTCGACCAAGGTGCGATCCTGACCAAGAAAGGCACCGACAACGCGCTGGCCAGAGCCTACGTCGAGTTCCTGAAGACCGACGAGGCGCGGGCCATCTTCGACAAGTACGGCTTCAAGAAGTAGTGCTGCCCTTTGCCGAGTTCGAGGCGGCGCCGTTTGTCGAGGCGTTCGGGCTGACGTTGCGGCTGGCGCTGACGACCACGCTCGTCCTGCTCGTCCTGGGCGTTCCCCTTGCTCATTGGTTGAACACCAGTCGCTGGTTTGGGGTCGGGTTCATCCAGACGCTCGTTGGCCTGCCCAT
>CAXTMD010000463.1:0-229 GCA_964245035.1 uncultured Chthoniobacterales bacterium | reverse complement strand
GCCCATCGTCCTGCCGCCGACGGTGCTCGGCTTTTACCTCCTGGTCACCTTCGCCCCTGCCCGTTCGCCCGATGCTTGGTGGCCGCCGCGCTGGTTGGGCGGCAAGCTGAGCTTCACATTCACGGGATTGGTGATCGGCTCGGTGCTCTACAGCCTGCCTTACGCGGTGCAATCGTTCCAGACCGGCCTCGCCGGCGTGCCCGGGCCGCTGGCCGAGGCCGGTCTGGAA
>CAXTMD010000462.1:0-3528 GCA_964245035.1 uncultured Chthoniobacterales bacterium | reverse complement strand
CGCTCGGACGGTCTCCTGCGCCCGCGCGACGACCGCTGGCATCCCGGTCATGCCCGTAAAAGGCAGCCAACGCTCCAGCGGTGCGTCCGGCGGAATTTGGTCCATCTGCGCCAGCGTGGCCCGTTGCTGCGCGTCGCGGTGTGCGCGCCAGCCAATGATGCCCAGAATGACAACGCCGGCCAGGAGGCAGGCGGCAAGCCGTCCACGTCGCCTCGGCGGCGATCCGTTCACCCGTCCGCCTCCGGCGTGCCGGTGGCGGCGGGAGTCTCCGCAGGCACGACGATCACCGGCGTGTCCTCCGCCTTGCCGACGCTTGTAGCTTGGCTGGCGACCGCCTGCCAACTGCCATCCGCCCGGCGCACGAACGTGTCCGTCCAGCGGAACGTCCCGTTGAGCGCGCCGCCGTGGTCGCTGCCGGTCAGCGTCGTCTCGCCGGTGACCACGGCGGCGTTGCCATGCACCTGCACCTTTACGTTTGCCAGCTTGAACGCGTCGATCTTCACGTCGCCCGCCCGGGCGGTGGCGAGGTCGTCGGCCTTGTGCCCGACGTTGCCCGCGGCGTCGGTGTAGACGTACGCATCGTCTTCCACGCGCTCGATGAACGCCGCGTCGTGCTTGGCCACAGCGTTCGCCCAGTCCTGCTCCAGCTTGAGCAGCGCGGCGGTGTCCTTGTCCTGTGCGAACACTGGGGATGCGAGTAGCATCAGCGCGGCCGTGCCGGTGAGAAGACGCGCTTTCATGATCCCTGGGGCGGTGCGTCGGAGGCGACCCGGTAGCGCAGCTGCCGGCTCAACAGCCAGCGCACGCCGAACATGTCCACCGTCGCGCGCAACGCCCGGTTGCCCAGGCCGTACTTGCTGACGCCGTACTGGCGCGCCCGGTGGTTGACGGGCATTTCGACCAGCTTGAAGCCCGCACCCTTCACCAAGGCCGGGATGAAGCGGTGCATCCCCACGAAGGGCACGAGCGCGGACACACATTCCTTGCGCATCGCCTTGAGCGTGCAGCCGGTGTCGCGCACGCCGTCGCGCGTGAAGCGGCTGCGCACGAAGTTGGCCACGCGGCTGGTGATGCGCTTGACTACTGTGTCCTTGCGCCGCGCGCGGTAGCCGCACACGAGGTCGGCCGCGCCGCGCTCGATCTCGGCGACGAGTTTGGGGATGTCGGCGGGATCGTTCTGGAGGTCGCCGTCGAGCAGGGCCGCCACCCGGCCGCGCGCGGCGTGCAGCCCGGCGTACATCGCGGCGCTCTGACCGGCGTTGCGCTCGAACCGGAGCACCCGCACCCGGCCCTCGGCGTCGGCGGCGATGCGCGCCACCGTGGCATCCTTGGAACCATCATCCACGAAAACGATCTCGTAGTCGGTGCCCGCGAGCGCAGCGGTGAGTTCCCGTTGGAGGATGGGCACGTTTTCCTCCTCGTTGTAGAGCGGGATGACGATGGAGAGGGCGGGCGCGGCGGACATGCTATTCGTTCTTCAGAGTTCCAATCCTTTGTAATTGAAACACGCATAGACCCGCAGCGTGCGCAACGGCTGACCGCGTCGCCGGATCTCGTACTGCGCCACGAGCGCGGTCTGCTCGAAGCCGTCCTCCACCGTGCCCGGCACGGTGTGGTGGCGCTCGTCGTCGGTGATGTACAGCGCGCTGCGGCCCACGAACGGACTCGGCTCGATGCCGCGGAACTCCTCCTCCGCGTTGCGCGGCGGTTTCGCGCCGGGCGGACGCGGCGGCACGTCGCGCACCACGAGCTGGTCGTAGCGCGGCCAGAAGGAAAACTGCGTCTCGATGTTCTGCGATTCGGGCAGGTAGACGGTCGGATGATCCGTGCCCGCGACGCGTTTTTCGTTGAAGTAAAAGTTGAGTTCGGCCGCGAGCTGGTAGCGGTTGGCGATGAGGAAGACGTGGTCGCCGAGTTCGCGCTCCTCGTCGGCTCGGAAACCTTCCACCGCTTGGGCCGTCGTGCGCCAGCCGAGCAGCCGCGCGCTTGGGTCGCGGCGATATTCCCACGGGACCCCGGCGGCGCGCAATGCGTCTGTGTCGAGCACCGCCACGCTGGACCCGAGCCCGACGGCCAACGCCGCCACCGCGAAGACCGCCGCTGGACGGCTGGTGCCGGCGCGTTCGTGCCAGAGTGCAGCGGCGAGGATGCTCAGGCTCAGGAAACCGGGTGCAGTCCAGTTCGGCTCGCCGGCCGTCTTGAAGGCCAGCAGCGCGTACATCACGACTAGCGGCAAGCCGAACGCGAGCAGGAAGCGCGCTTTCTCCCCTTCCGGGTTCGGGGAGCGTGGCACGTTGCCCGGCGGTTTTATCCAGAACAAGAACCGCAGCCCCGACCGCCGCCAACCCCAGACGATTGCCACGAGCAATCCCACGAGCACCAGCGGCGAGTACACCCCGAGGTGTGTGGTGAAGAACTTGCCGAACTCCGCCAGCGGCCGGTCAAACGCCGTGCCCAGCCGCCCGCGGTCGTGCAGGTGGCTGAGCGTGATCCAGGCGTGATGGGCATTCCAGAACGCCGGCGGCGAGCCGCCCGCCGCCGCGACCAGTACCATGAGGTAAAATCCCGGCCGACGGTACTCCGCCCGCCAGCGCCGCACCATGGCCAGCGCCCAGGTGACGCACAGCAGTTCCATTGCGTTGGTGTACTTGCACAGGAAACCCAGCCCGATGCCCAGGCCCGCCGCCAGCCACCAGCCTAGCCGCGCACCGGGGGAACGGTCGCGCTCCAGAGCGAGCCAGACCGCCCCCATCGACACGGACCAGAAGAACACCGACGACGCGTCGATGGTCATCAGCAATGCGCCGGCGGTGAACAGCGGCGTGACGTTGAGCAAGATCGCCAGCCACGCCGCCGCGCCCTCGCCGTACATCCGCCGCGCCAGGAAGAACAAGGCAAGGCTCGTGCCCAGCGCCAGGATCGGGCTAAAAAAGCGCACGCCAAACTCGTTCGTGCCAAAAAGCGTCGTGCCCGCCCGGATGATCGCCGCCACGCCCGGTCCTTTGCTGTAATAGCCCCAGTCCAGCCGCTCGCTCCACATCTGGTAGTACGCCTCGTCGGGCGAGAGCTCGACCTGCCCGACGTACGCCAGCCGCAGCCCGGTCAGGACCAGCAGGAAGACGAGGACGGCGCGGGTGAGGGACATGGAAACCGGGAAGCGAAACGATGCAGGATGCCGCCGGGGGGCGAAAAGGCAAAAACAATCGTGTACGGAGCCCGTGGCTACCTCCCGTTTGTAGAGACTCTCGCTCCGCTTGCCCCACCATTTCAAACCACGTTAGCCGTCGTGGCGAAGTGCCGCGTCGCCCACCGCACGCCGGCCGCTCCCGACAACGCCAAGCCCACCGCTAGAACCATCGAGACCAGCACGTCGCTCGGCCAGTGTGCGCCGACGTACACGCGCGAGTACGCGACGAGGCTTGCCGGCAGGAAATACAGCCAACCCCGTCGCCGGTAGAACAGCGCCAGCACGGTGGCGGCGCAGAAGTTGTTGACGACGTGGCTGGACGGAAACGACCGTCCTGGATG
>CAXTMD010000461.1:0-3529 GCA_964245035.1 uncultured Chthoniobacterales bacterium | reverse complement strand
TCGCGGAAGAAGTTGGTGACCGAAATCAACAGGTTCTGCAACAGCGCGCCCGCCTCGCCGGGGTGGGTGCGCAAAAACGTCAGGTAGTCGGTCAGACCGTCCGCGCCGACGACCTGCATGCGTCGGGAGATGCGGCGCAGCACCGTGGCGCGCTTGTAGTAGGAGAAATCCCGGCCCGTGCGCGTGTGCAAAAAGGTCAGATCTCGCGCAGGCTGGCTTCCGGCGCGTCGGGGTTCGGCGGCCCGGCGGCAGCGGGCAACTCGCGCGGCTCCTCCGACGGCAGGTGGAGGCGCTTTTCGCGGGCGAAGTACTCACACAGGCGCGGAGGGATCGCTCCGGCCTTGAGCACCCAATCGACCATGCCCGTGGCGACGGCCGCACGCGGCATGCCCTCGTGCTCGGCCTCGTCGGGGTCTTGCGCGACCGTCAGGCCTCCGCGTTCCTTGATGCGTTTGAGGCCGACCGCCCCGTCGCCGTCCGCCCCCGAGAGCACCACGGCCGCCGCGTGGGCACCATGGGTGTCGGCGAGGGTACGGAAGAACACGTCCACGGCCATGCGCTTGCCAGGCGCGGGCTCCAGCGGGGCGAGCTTGAGGTGCCCATCGACGGGAAGCAGGTGCTTGCCCGGCGGGATGACGTAGACGTGGTTGGCCTCCACGTTCATGCCGTCCTCGGCCTGCACGACGGGCATGGCTGTGCGTCGGGCGAGCAACTCGGCCAGGGTGCTTTCGTGCTCGGGTGAAAGATGGAGTACCACCACGAAGACAAAGCCCGAGTCGGCCGGCATCGTGTCGAAAAACGTGCCGAGTGCCTGGATGGAACCCGCCGAGCCGCCCAGGCCCACGGTGGGCGTGAGGCGGTAGCCGCGCGTGGGCACGATGTCGTCCATCTGCCCGTCGGTTTCCTGCTCGACCACGTCCGGGGCGACCGGCGGCAAGCCCTCTGCCCGAACGGGCGGTGGGGCGGCGCTGCCCTGGTTGGCTGCGTCGATGGCCGCGTCCACGCTTTCGTCGTGTTCGTCTTCGGAGGGCATCAGGCTTTGATGGTACTCGCCCCGGGCCAAAAACGAGCGCCGAAATCCTTTCTCTGCTGCCAGTGAAGTGGCCTGCCCGGATACTCCCCTCGTCGAGGCAGCGCTCAAGCGGGTTTCGAGGCCTTTGTCCAACCAGCGCTGTCTGTCTGAACAAATTTCTTTTACCATGAGCGCGCCCCCAGTCGTGACGATCTGTACTGCTGATGCCCCGTCCATCCTATCACTACCTACTGGCAGGTGTTGCCGTGGAGATCTTGGCCGTCGCGCTGATGAGCAGGCACGGAAACTTCCTGGAAGCCGGGGAGCCGGGTAAATTCACGACGTTCGCGATGGTGGCCAGCGCGGGGTTCTGGCTGGCCGCCCTCGGTCTCCAAAAGGTCGCGGCCTCCGCCCACAGCCGGACTTGTTGCTTTTGGATCGTGGCAGTGGTTCTGCGGCTGGCGATGCTGCCGACGGCTCCCGGGGACGACCTTTGGCGTTACCGCTGGGAGGGAAATATCCAACTCCACGGGTTCAATCCCTACCTGCTGGCACCGGACTCCGCGGCGCTCGTCGGGCTGCGCGACGCGGACTGGAACCGGATCAACCACCGGGACGTTCCCGCGATCTATCCGCCGCTCGCCGAGGCGGTGTTCGCCCTGTTGGCGCGCGGCGGAAATTCACCGCTCGGATACAAGCTGTTGTTCGCCTCCGCCGACCTGGGCGTCGCGGCGATCCTGCGCCGGTTGCTCGCGCGTGAGGGATCGTCGCCGGACGTGGCGGCGTGGTACGCCTGGAACCCGCTCGCGGTTTACGTGGGCGCTGGAGCCGCGCATTTCGATCCCTTGATGGTCCTCGCGCTGGTGGGATCAGTCTGGTGTCTGGACCGCCTCTCCGCGCAGACGGCACGGGAAGACAACAACGCCGCCCCCTGGCGGGTGCCGCCGCTCGCGTGGGCGGGCGCGGGGCTGCTCGGGATCTCCATCGCCCTCAAGGCCGCGTCCGTGGTGTTGCTGCCGGTGTGGTTCTTCGCCCTGGGCTGGCGGCGCGCCGTCGTCACGCTCCCGGTCGCCGTCGGCCTTTCACCTGCCCTGGCTTTGTTTTACGGGTTTCCGGGTGTGCCGGTGTTCGGGACGCTGGCGCGGTTCGCACGGGGCTTCCGGGTGAACGACGCCCTCTGGTGGATCGTGGACCCGGCCGGTCGCTGGAGCGACGCTTACGCCCCGGTCGTGGCGGGCGTCTGCATCGGGCTGGCGGTCTGGCTGAGGGGCGACTGGCGGCGAGGGGCGCTCTGGGTGATGGGCGCGGCGCTGCTGCTCAGTCCCGCCACCCACGCTTGGTACGTTTTGTGGGTGTTGCCGCTGGCGGTGTGGCGCGGGGACGACGGCCGGGCGTGGGTTGTGTTCTCGGTCAGCGTGTTCGGTTATTTCCTGCTCTGGGAAGTCAACCGCGCCAGCGGCCAGTCTTGGGAAGAACCGCTCTGGCTGCGGGGACTGATCTACCTACCGCCCCTGGTTGAGTTGGGCTGGCAGCGCGCCGTACGCCCTTCGGGCTGTGCGGACGGGGCGCGACGATGTTACCTTTAGCGCACCGCAAACATGGAACCCGCACTCTCCTCCGGCGGATGGCCTACGCCATCCCGGCGGTTCGCGTTGATCCTGCCCGCCTGCCACGAGGAGCAGACCATCGGCCCCGTGCTCGACGAACTCGCCGCCGCACTCCGCCCCGGCGGACGGTGGATCGTCGCCGTCGGCGTCAACGGCTCGCTGCCCGGCACGGACCGCACCGCCGAACTCGCCCGCCGCCACCCTCTGCAACCGCTGGTTGCCGAAACGCCCGCGCGCGGCTACGGCCACGGCTGCCAGGCGGCCATCGGCCTCGTGGAATCGCTCGGCCTCGCCCCCGACGCCTACGTGTTCTTCGCCGCCGACGGGGCCAACGACCCGCGCGACTTGCCCGCGCTGCTCGCCGCGCACCGCGCCGGGTTCGACCTCGTGCTCGGCTGCCGGACCGCGCCCCTATCCGCCGCGAACTGGCGCAGCATGGGACCATCCCACCTCCTGGCCAACCGCCTGCTCGGCGCGTGGTGCGGGCTGCTGACCGGCCGCTGGTTCGACGACATCGGCCCCCTGCGCCTGATCGAACGCCGCCTCTTCCACCGGCTCCGCCTGGAGGAATGGACCTTCGGCTGGACTGTGGAAGCACAGGTCAAGGCAACCCGGCTCGGCGCGGCGGTCACCGAGGTTCCCGTGCGCGAACGCCGCCGCCTCGCTGGGGAACAAAAGGTGTCCAAGGTCAACTGGCGGCGCACGCTGGCCGTCGGCTTCCAAATCGTGCGGGCGGCCTGGCGGACGCGTTGGTGCGAATTAGCCGTTCCGGCAGCCCCCGTGCCGACCGTGAGAATGGAAGGCGCAATTTCCGCATGCCCGGAGCAACACGCCCACAAAAGCTGACCGCCAAAGATGCCCACCCCGTCTCTCCTTGCCCGGTTGCTCTCGCCCCTGACCGCCTACACGC
>CAXTMD010000460.1:0-3542 GCA_964245035.1 uncultured Chthoniobacterales bacterium | reverse complement strand
GGCTCCTGCTCGCGCTTGGAACCGTCTTTGCCGCGGCCCTCACGCGGTTCTTCGTGCTCGGGCTGACGCCTCCATCCATCGATTGATCCTGCCGATGAAACCTTTTCTCTGCCTGCTGTTGATGCCGGCGGCGCTGCTGCTGCCGATCCGCTTGGTCCAAGCGGCCGGTGACGCGCCCGCGGCGTCCGCCAGCCCCACCCCGAACCCTGAGGGCGCTTCCGCGCGCTCGGTCCTGCGCAAGGCCATCGAACCGGTGGTGGACCTCTTCGCGCACACCGCCGACGGCCCGAACCACGCCTGGAGCCTGCGCATCCGCCTGGCGGAAACCAACGTCCACCCGCCGGAACTCCAGGGCACCGTGTTCAACGTGCGCCTGCTGACGGCGCCCGCGGACAAGGTGCTTTTCCAGTATCCTGCACTCGGCACGACGATCACCGTCTGTCGGCAGGGCCAGACCGCCTGGGCCTCGCCCGCCTCCAAGCTCGCGCCGTTCCTGCAACAGGTGGAAGCGAAGCCGGTCACGGCTGCCGACCGCAAGCCGCTCGCATCCCTGCGCCTGCCGGTGCCGGAAACCCTCTTCTGGGTGGGCTTCTACCTGGCCGGGATCAAGGACCAGGGCAGCCAGACGGTCGGCGGCGTGTCGTGCCGGGTCTTGGACGTGGACCCATCCGACGACAGCGGCAAACTCTCGGCCACCAACTACACGCGGCTGTTCATCCGGCCGGACACGGAGCAGTTCGTGCGTTTCGAGCGCAAGCGCGGTACCGACCACAGCGTGTACGTCGTCGAGCAGAACCGCATTTCCGCGACGCTGCCCGACGGCGACTTTCAGCCGACGGCCGCCCAGCGCGCCGACCTGCTGGACGTGCCGGTGGAACGCTTCCGCGCGTTCATGAAGGCCGTCGGCGACGAGGAGGACAAGCGCCGCAAGGACGTGCGCGAGCACCGGCAGCCGTAAACGGGCTGTCCTTTTCCGGCCCCGGAGAGTATTCTGCTAGTGCCATGCCCGCGATTCTTGATCTGCCTGAGGTGCGCGCCCGCGTTTGGCTCCTCAGCGTGGAAACATACGATGCTCTGACTGAAATGGGCGTCTTGGAGAAGCAGGCAGAACTGATCCGTGGTGTCATCGTCAGAAAACGCCAAGTCTCCGCTGCACCGGAAGTTGACCAAACGGATCTTCTTTTTTTGCTGGCTTTGCAGCGAAGCGAGATGGTTGTGTTTATGGAGGCACCATTGCGGCTGATGGACTCCGAACCGGAGCCCGGTGTGATGGTCGTGCGCGGTGAGGAGAGCGACTTCGACTCTGCTCATCCCAAGAGCGCGGAACTTGTCATCGAGGTGACCGTCGGCAGCGCAGCGCTGGACCGGGAAAACGCCTCGCTCTATGCCGAAAACTGTGTGACGGAATACTGGATTGTGCTGGGCGAGGAACAGCGGATCAAGGTTTACCACCAACCGGAGAGCGGCGTCTACCAGCAGAAGCGCCTGTACTCGCTCGGCGAGACGGTTGCATGCGAGAGCGTGCCGGGATTGCAGGTGGCGCTGGCGGAGTGGTTCGCCTGAACGCAAGGTGAGCGCCCGGCTATTTCTTGCGCCCGGCCCGCCATACTTGCCCGTAGCGCATGGTGAGCTGCTTCAGCCCTTGCCACCGGGTCATCCGCCAGCGGGCGCGGTATCCTTCCGCGTTGAAGGCAGGAGCCAGGACTTCGGACCATTGCCGATCCTCGCGGTCAGCGCGAGTGGCAAAACGCCTCGCCTCGGCGCAGCACAGCCGCTCGATGCGTTCGCGCAGCCGCGGCGTGTACTGGATGTGCCGTGAGTAAACCGCGCCGTGCGTGGCTTCGTGCACCAGCACCGTCGCGTAGACCCATGCGTACCATTCCGAGTGCTGCCGCAGCTTGTCGGCGTCGTAGCGCGCGTAGTCCACTGCGCAGTATTTCGTCAACCGGCGGTAGGACGCGGAAGCGAGGAGAGGAGTGTCTTCCACGAGGGCGATCTCGCGCTGCACGCGGCGGAACCGGCGCGGGTCCGCCGACTGGATCAGGCGCAACGCGGCGACCGTGTTTTCCAGGAACGGCGGCTGGCTTTCTCCTTTGCCGACCGGCGGGCCGATGATCTTGATCCCCTCGAACGTCACGCGGCTGGCGAGCCGTTCGAGGATGTGCCGGTACACCAACGGTTCGGTGACCAGCCTGCCGCGGTACCGCAGCACGTGACTAACCCAGTAACATCCCTCGCGCAGCAGCAGCGGCCGCTGCATCGCGTCAGATGTGGATCGCCCGCCCGAACGCCGCGCCCGTCGCCTCGTGGATCGCCTCGCTCAAGGTCGGGTGCGCGTGGATCGTCGCCTCGATCTCCTCGTGCGTGGCCTCCAGGTTGATCGCCAGCCCCATCTCCGCGATGAGTTCCGTCGCCTCGGGGCCGACGATGTGCGCGCCCAGGATCTCGCCGTGCTCCTCGCCGAAGAGGATCTTCACGAACCCGTCCCCCTCGCCCACCGCCTGCGCCTTGCCGCTGGCCAAAAACGGGAACTTGCCCACCTTGTACTTCACGCCCTTGTCCTTGGCGGCGCGCTCCGTCAGGCCGACGCTGGCGACCTGCGGCTGGCAGTACGTGCAGCCAGGGAAGGTCGTCACTTTGCGCGGCTTCGCGCCGTGGTACAGGCCCTCGATGCACTGGATTGCTTCCCAGCTCGCCACGTGCGCCAGCCAGGGCGGCCCGATGATGTCGCCGCCCGCGTACACGCCGGGCACGTTGGTCATGTATTTGTCGTCGGTCTGGAGGTAGCCCCGCGCATCGCGCTTGAACTCCAGGCCCTCCGGCAGCACGGGCAGCACGCCGATGGCCACCAGCAGCACGTCGGCCTCGACGGTCTGCGCCGCACCCTTCTCGTCCTTGGCGGTGATCTTGACGCCTGCCGCCGACACCTCGGTCTTCTCGACCTTCGTGCCCGTCAGCACCTTGATGCCCGATTTGGTGAAGCTCTTTTGCAAGGTCGCGCTGATCTCCTCGTCCTCGACGGGCAACAGGCGCGGGAGCATCTCGATGAGGGTCACCTGCGTGCCGAATGCGTTGTAGAAGTACGCGAACTCTACCCCGATGGCCCCCGCCCCCATGATCGCCATCCGCTTGGGCTGTTTTTCGAGCGTCATCGCGTGACGTGCGCCGATGACCGTCGTGCCGTTGAACGGCAGGTCCGGCAGCGCGCGCGTGCTCGTCCCCGTGGCGATGAACACCGCCTCCGCCGTGTGCGTCTCCTCCTTGCCGTCGACTGCCTTGACCACGACGGTCTTCGCGTCCTTGAACGACCCATCGCCGCGCAGGTAGTCGATCTTGTTTTTCTTGAACAAAAACTCGATGCCCTTCGCCATCTTGTCCGACACGCCGCGCGAACGGCCGATGACCTTGGACCAGTCGAAGGCGAGGTTGTCGAACTTGAACCCGAACTCCGCCGCCCGGTGGCTGAGCGTGTGGTAAAGCTCGGCGTTGCGCAGCAGGCTCTTGGTGGGGATGCAGCCCCAGTTCAGACAGGTGCCGCCGGC
>CAXTMD010000459.1:0-3543 GCA_964245035.1 uncultured Chthoniobacterales bacterium | reverse complement strand
ATGGTGGTGGTTGGTGAGTGAGAATGGTGTGAGTGGAACAGGGCACCTGTTCTCCCGGGTGGGAGGATGGGTGCCCTGGTTCATTTCGTCCGGTGGTGCCCGTTCTACAGAAAGGTGGAGGCCCCGCGCTGCAGGCACCTCCAAACCGTCGGTTTGGAGACCGCTGCGCGGCGGACCGCATCGACTTCTACCCTCCTGCAAAGAGGTGCAGGTAGCGGAAGGTGCTTCCAAAAGGCAGCCTCCTCGCTTATGCAATCCTTTGCATGGACTCCCTCTTCGATCTGACGGGCGAGACCGCAGTGGTCATCGGCGCGACCGGGATTTTGGGCGGCGCGCTGGCCGCGGGCCTCGCCGCCGCCGGCGCGTCCGTGGCGGTTCTCGGGCGCAACGTCGCCCGCGGCGAGGACTGCGCCGGACGCATCGTTTCCGCCGGAGGCCGCGCGCAGTTTTTCGCCGCAGACGCCATCGACCGCACCAGTCTCTCCGCGGCTCACCACGCTCTCACGGACGCACTTGGCGCGCCGACGATCCTTGTCAACGCCGCCGGCGGCAACGACCCGAAGGTCACCGTCACGCCCGAGCGGGCGTTCGAGGGGATCGCGGCCGACGACTGGCGGGCCAACTTCGACCTCAACCTCGTCGGCGGTGCGCTCCTGCCCTGCCAGGAGTTCGGCCCGGCGATGGCGGCGCGCGGCCGGGGCAGCATCATCAACATCGCCAGCGTCTCCGCCCATCTGCCGCTCTCGCGCGTGGTGACCTACAGCGCGGCCAAGGCCGCCGTGCTGAGCCTGACGCAATTCCTGGCCCGTGAATGGGCCACCCGCGGCGTGCGCGTCAACTCGCTGACGCCCGGCTTCTTCCCCGCTGAGCAGAACCGACGCTTGCTGTTCCACGAGGACGGCAGTCCGACGCCGCGCGCGCAGGCGATCCTGGGCCACACGCCAATGGGTCGGTTCGGCGAGGCGTCCGAACTGGTCGGCGCGGCGGTGTTCCTGGCGAGCGGGCGGGCGGCGGGGTTCGTCACCGGCATCGACCTGCGCGTGGACGGCGGTTTTCTGTCACAAACGATCTAACATCATGGCTGAAGAACCCAAAGACCTCGACATCACCCTGACACGGGAGGTGATCAACCTATTCGCCCACGGCATGGCCTTGCAGGTCGTCGCGGAGACGATCTTCAAGCGGCTCGACGGCGACGAGTTCAATGTGACGCAGTTCCGCCGCGAACTGAAAGAACTCACCGAGAAGTGTCGCGAACGCGTGTTGCTGGACTTCGAGAAATGCAGTCCTGGGGTGGCCGCATTCCTGGACGCGAACCGGCCGTTGACCGGCGAGGACGGCGGCACGATGGAGCCAGAGCCATGATTGCTCCCGATGTCCTCTCCGTCCGCGCCGCACCGGACGGCGTCGTGTCCGGTGAAGACGTGCACGCGCTGGTGGCCCGCGCCTGCCCGGCCGACGTTTATCGGGGCCAGCGCGTGCTGCTGATCGTACCGGACGCCACGCGTACCGCGCCGGTGGATCGATTTTTTCGCGCGCTGCACGCGCAACTCGGTCGGGTGACACAGGCCTTCGACGTGATGATCGCGCTGGGCACCCACCCGCCTATGAGCGAGTCGGCGATCTGCGAGCGGCTGGGCATCACGGCAGACGAGCGCGCGGGCGTTTACCGGGACGTGCGGTTCATCAACCACGAGTGGCAGAACGCCGACGCGTTGCGCTCGCTGGGCACGATCCCGGCGGCGGAGATCGACGCGCTCTCGGGCGGACGGTTTGCCATGGACGTGCCCGTGCGCGTCAACCGACGGCTGTTCGACTACGATCAAATTATCATCGTCGGACCGGTGTTCCCGCACGAGGTCGTCGGGTTCTCGGGCGGCAACAAATACCTGTTCCCCGGCGTCAGCGGGCCGGAGGTGCTGAACTTCTTCCACTGGCTCGGCGCGGTGGTCACCAACCCGATGATCATCGGTCACAAGCACACGCCCGTGCGCAAGGTCGTGGACCGCGCGGCGTCGATGGTCACGGTGCCGAAGCTGTGCTTCTCGCTCGTGGTGCGTGGCGACCAGTTGGCCGGCGCGTTCGCGGGAAGTCCGGAAGCGGCGTGGGAGGAAGCGAGCGAACTGTCGCGGCAGCTCCACATCACGTACAAAGAGCACCCCTTCCACACGATCCTCTCCTGCGCGCCCGCGATGTACGACGAACTGTGGGTCGGCGGCAAGTGCATGTACAAGCTCGAACCCGTGCTCGCCGACGGCGGCGAACTCATCATCTACGCGCCGCACATCGCGGAGATCTCCGTGACGCACGGCGCGTTGATCGAATCGGTCGGCTACCATTGCCGCGACTACTTCCTCAAGCAGTGGGACCGCTTCAAGGACCTGCCGTGGGGCACGCTGGCGCACTCGACCCACGTGCGGGGTATCGGCACCTACGAGGACGGCGTCGAGCGCTGTCGCGCGCGGGTCACGCTGGCGACGCGCATCCCGCGCGAGACGTGCGAACGCATCAATCTGGGCTACCGCGACCCGGACACGATCCGCGTGGAGGACTATGTTGGGCGCGAGGACGAGGGCGTGCTGCTCGTGCCCAAGGCCGGCGAAATGCTGTACCAATTGCGCGAACCGGCTGCTTGGGCCAGTGGTACAAGGTAGGGTTGCCTCTCCGAGGCAATCCTAAATCTTCCGGCGAGGCGCGTCGTGCGCACAGCGATTACCCAAGCCGAAATAGGATTGCCCCGGAGAGGCAACCCTACCTTGGAACGAGCACCTGCGGCGCGGTTACTTCTTGCCCGTCAACTCCGCCGCCAGCGGACCGGCGTCGTAAACCTTCTCCAACGCTTCGAGGATCGCACGCGAGTCCACCGACACCGCCCGTGCCTGCTTGTCCGAGTAAGCGTAGTCCAGCGGCAGCGACTGGAGGTTGCCGTCAAAGATGATGCCGACGAACTCACCCGCCTTGTTGACCACCGGGCTGCCGGAGTTGCCGCCGATGATGTCGGCGGTCGAGACGAAGTTAAACGGCGTCTTCAGGTCCAGCTTGCCCTTGGCGGCCACCCAGCGCGGGGGCAGGTCAAACGGCGGCTTGTTGCCGTGCTCGGCGGAACGCTGGTACAGGCCCGCCAGGTCCGTATAGGCCGGGATGTGCTTCCCCAGTTCTTCGTAGCCTTGGATCGGGCCGTACGACAGCCGCAGCGTGAACGTCGCATCGGGATAATCGCTCGTGCCTTCCAGGGCGAAGCGGGCGGCGGAGATCTTCGCGTACGCCTGCTGCTGGAGTTCGTCTTGTTCCTCGTACGCTTTACGCACGGCACGCGCCGGCGCGTCGAACACAAGGGCAAGGTCGAGCATCGGGTCGGAGAAGTTCTTCAGCGCCGCGGCATCCTCGCCGTAGAGCTTTTTGCGCAGGTTCACGTCCTTGAGCTTGGTGCCCGCAATCAGTTCGTGCGCGCGCTCACGCGGACTTTTTCCTGCCAGGGCCTTGCGCACGTTGGGGTCATTCGCGCCAAATTCTCCCGCGAAGGAGGTCAGCGAATCGGTCAGC
>CAXTMD010000458.1:0-3553 GCA_964245035.1 uncultured Chthoniobacterales bacterium | reverse complement strand
GGTCGTGCGTTCGCCGGTTTCCCCCGCGCCGAGCACCAGCGCGCGGCAGCGCCGCAGATCGCCGAAGAGCCGCTCCGCCAGGTCGACCGCCGCCGAGGCCACCGACACCGTGCCGCGGCCGATCTCCGTGTCCGAGCGCACCTGCTTGGCAGCTTGGAAGGCGCGCTGGAAAAGCTTGTTGAGCACCCGCGAGACCGTGCCCGCGCCGGCCGCGACTTGGTAGGCCTGCTTGACTTGGCCGAGGATTTCGGTCTCACCGAGCACCATGGAATCCAGCCCGCTGGCCACGCGGAAGAGGTGCGCGACGCTGTCCGGCGCGTCGTGATGGTAGAACTGTTCGCCCGCCGCGTGCGTTTCCAGGCCGCCGGCCTCGCAGTAGCGCTGGAACAGGTCCCCGGCGCGCCGCAGCGGCCCCGCGCCGTCGTCGAGCACGGCGTAGTGTTCCACGCGGTTGCAGGTCGAGAGGATGAGCGCCTCGCGCACGCCTTCGAGCGCACGCAGGCGCAGGGTGGCGGCAGGCAGTTCCTTTTCGGCGAAAGCGAACCGTTCGCGCACCTCGACGGCGGCGGTGCGGTGGCTCAGGCCGAAGCAAACGATGTTCATGCGCAAAAGAGGTCAGGCCGAGACGAACGACAGGCCGCTGAGGGTCAGCAGGGACAGGGCAAACGCCGCCACGGACAAGGTCGCCACCCGGCGCGGGGCCAGCCGCCACGCGCCCCAGCGGGCCTGGACCAGGAACGCGTACAGCGCCCACACGACCACCGCCCAGACGAGGTGCGGCGCGGTGTTGGGCACGCCCATGAAGACCCCCGCCGCCAGCCCGACGCTCAGGAGCACGAAGCCGACGGCGAGCAGCCGGGCGTTGAGCCGGCCGAGGTCGCCGATGGGCGGCAGTTGGAAAAAGATCGCGCGGACGCGGTGAGTCTTGAGCTGGCGTTCCTGCCAGAGGTACATCCCGCCCGCCACGCCTGCCAGGGCGAACGCCCCGAAGGCCAGCATGCTGAAGGCGGCGTGGGTTTCCAGCCAGGGATTGACGAGGCCCGGCGGCGTGAAGGGATTGCTGCGGTCGAGGTTGACCGCGAGGGCAAAGATTTGCAAGACGCTGACCAACGGGGCGGTCAGCAGGCCCAGCGGGGAGAGCCGGTAGGTGTTGCCCACAATCAGGTAAAAGAACACCAGCGCCCAGCACAGGAAGCCGATCACCTCGAAGAAGTTTGTGAGCGGACAGCGTCCGAGCGCCTGACCACGCAGCACGAGGAACCAGGTTTGCAGCGCGAACCCGGCGGCCACTACGGCGAGATTCAGGCGCGGCTCGAAATGCCGCCCCCGGGTGCCGAGCGCGAAGGCCGTGTAGCCAAAGCTTGCCAGAAAGAAAATCGTGGACGCTAGCAACTGCGCGCGGCCCGGCAGCAGCGAGCCAAGGGCGAGGAGTGGCGGAAGGGCTTCCATGCGTCGCGCGCCGCGACCAACCGCGGCGGCAGACAAGGTAAAAGCAGCGGGGTCGCTTTGCAAACTCCCGCTAATTTTCTGCAAGGCACCGCCAACGGCGCGCCGCAAAGACGGTGGGCAGGCAGAAAGCGCGCACCCGCCCGCTTTTCTGCTTTTCTGTCCCCTTGAGTTATCGCCTAATCGGCCATGTCACGCAGACTCGACTCTGCCTTCATCCTTTTTCGTTTTGCCTTCTATGGACCCTGCTCCTCTCTACCGCGCCGTGCGCGACGTGCCCGACTTCCCCAAGCCCGGCATCCTGTTCAAGGACATCATGCCGCTGCTGGCCGACGCCGACTGCTTCCGGCTGGCGGTCGACGGGTTCGCGGAGATCTGCCGCGCGCTGCCCGGCGGACCGCCGTCGAAGATCGTGGGCATCGACGCGCGGGGATTTCTCTTCGGCGCGGCGGTGGCGTACGCGTTGGGAGTGGGCGTCGTGCCCGTGCGCAAGAAGGGCAAACTGCCGGGGGCCACGGAGTTCCACGCCTACACGCTCGAATACGGCGAGGCGGTCGTGGAGATGCAGGCCGATGCCCTGCACCAAGGCGAGCGGGTGGTGGTCGTCGACGATTTGCTGGCTACCGGTGGCACGGCGGCGGCAGCGCTCGAACTCATCAAAAAGCTCGGCGGCGAACCGCTGGCGGTGCTGTTCTTGATCGAACTGGAGTTCCTCCACGGACGCGAGAAGCTCAGTGCCGCTCCGGTGACGGCGTTGCTGAAATATTAGCAGGAACCCTGATGAGTGCTCTGACCGTTCTCTATCGGCCCGTCGTTCAACGGGAGCTTGATCTCATCGTCGCAGCCGACTACCGCGCTTTTCCGCCGCGCTTGTCGTGGCAGCCAATTTTTTATCCCGTTACCAACGAGGAATACGCCATCCAGATCGCGCGCGAGTGGAACACCAAGGACAAGGAAAACGGCTCAGTGGGCTACGTCACGCGTTTTTCCCTGCCGACCGAGTACCTCAACCGGTACCCGGTTCAGCAGGTAGGTGGATGCGAGCACCGAGAGCTGTGGGTGCCGACGGAAGAACTGGCTGAATTCAACGCACAAATTGTCGGGCGCATTGAAGTCATCCACGAGTTTCGCGGTACTCTCGATGCCGCTTGACCGCAGGAGCGACTACTTCTTCTCCACTCCGCAGGTCAGCATTTCTTTCCCCTCGTAGGGATTGGCCACCACGGTCGTCTGTTGCACCCAGTCCTTCTTGGCCATCGGGCAGTAGAAGACATGGTAGCCGGGCACGCCAGCGGCCATCTTCTCGGCTGTCTGGCTCACCGTGGCGAATGCATCGCGGGCGGCCTTCAGGTCCTTGGCGTTCTCGATGTCGTTACCCACCCCGTTGGGCAGCGTGTGGGCAGCTTGCTTAGCCGCCGGAAGATCTTCGCTGACCAGCGCCTTGAGCACCTGCTCGTAGGGGATGAGGAACTTTTCGGCGTCCGGGTTCGGCGGGTCGACCGCCAAGAGGCTCGACGCCGACAAACCGCCCACCAATCCAGCCAGACAAATGAGTTGGGAGAGCTTCTTCATGTCTAAAGTATCGCGCGCCGGCCACGTTCCTGACGGTCTCATTTTGTCGGGACGAGCTGCATCCCGCACTTCGGACAGTTGCCGGGGTGGTCCTGCTTGACCTCCGGGTGCATGACGCAGGTGTAGGTCATCTTCATCCCGCCCATCGTTTTGCCCGCGCCATCGCTGTCGGTCGGCGGGTGCGCCACGGGATGACCATCCGGGCCAACCGGCCCCGCCACCGTGCCCGCGGGATGTTCGTACCAGCCAGGGTCGGCGTCGTAGCCGTTGGGCAGATTTTCGCGCACCTTCAGCAGGGTGAACATCCCGCCCATGCCCACCGGGCCGAACGGCCCCTGGCCGGCCATCATCGGCGCGGTGTTGCGCGGCAGGCCCATGTTCATGTCGGTCATGTCAAACTGACCCTTCTCACCCATCGACATCGAGCCGGGCACGAGTTGGTTCATCTTGTCCTGAAACTTCTTCTGGTCCGCGCCGAGCACGTTGGGGATGTCGTGCGTCATGGCGTTCATGGCGTGGTGGTTCTTGTGGCAGT
>CAXTMD010000457.1:0-3567 GCA_964245035.1 uncultured Chthoniobacterales bacterium | reverse complement strand
CCGCGCGTGGGCGTGTACTCGTGGATGCGGTCCACGCCCGCGTTGGCCACGGCGACGACGATCAGCGAGGCGATCTCCCCGGCCGGAATGAGCCGCTGCGCCGTCTCGTCGACCCCCCACTCCGTGCCGGTGAACGAGGTCGCCGCGTCGAAGACGTTCTGGCCGTCGTGCAGGTACAACACCGGGTAGCGCAGCCGCGAACGCGAGTAGCCCGGCGGCAGGTAGACGAGTACATCGCGCCGGTTGCCCAGCAGCGCGGAGGGGAAGTTCGCGTGCCGGCGGATGTCGCCCGTCAAGGTGTGGCCGTCGTCGCTCATCAGGTTACGAAATCGTCAGACCGGCCAACCTATGCGCGAAGCAGAACCGAATGTCCATCACAGGGAATCTCTGATTTCGGGCCTGTTTTTCCCCGATGAACGAACAATATATCCGTTGGTACACCCCGCACCTGAGCCGGGATTTTGAGATGCTCGTTTTCGGCGACGGCGCGGGGATGCCGCTGGTCCTGTTCCCGACCTCCTACGGGCGGTTTTACCAGAACAAGGAGTTCGGCCTCATCGACGCCGTACGCTGGTTCGTGGACACCGGCCGGGTCACGATCTACTGCCCGGACGCCATCGACCTGGAAAGCTGGTACAACCGCAGCATCAGTCCCGCCGACCGGGTAAAGACCCACATGGCCTACGAGAACGTCATCCTCTACGACGTGTTCGACTACGCACGGCGGCGCGGCGGGCGGCACCACGTCGCCGTCGGTGGGGCGAGCTTCGGCGGCTATCACGCGGCCAACATCGCCTTCCGGCACCCGGGTTGGGTGAGCAACCTTTTCAGTCTCAGTGGCGCGTTCGACATGGGCGGGTTCATGGGCGGCTACCACGACGACAATTTTTACTTCAACAACCCGCCCGCCTACATGGCCAACTGCTCGGACCCGTGGAAGTACGGCCACATGGGCATTTTTCTCGGCACCGGCGATTGGGACATCTGCCGGGGTGAAAACTTCCGCATGTCGGACATCCTGCGTTCCAAAGGTATCCACCACTGGCTCGATGAACGCCGTTGGTGCGCGCATGACTGGAACTGGTGGCGCGAAATGTTGCCGACGTACCTTTCCCGTGTTGTTTAATCTATGAAAAAAGCAGGCATACTCTTCGGGCAGGAAAACACGTTCCCGCCCGCCGTCATCGACCGGATCAACTCGCGCGGCCACGGCGAGGTGCACGCCGAACCCGTGCGCATCGACAAGGTGCTCCAGGGCGAGCCGTGCGGGTACGACGTGGTGATCGACCGGATTTCGCAAGACGTGCCCTTTTACCGCGGCTGGCTCAAGAACGCCGCGCTGACCGGCACCGCCGTCGTCAACAACCCGTTCTGGTGGAGCGCAGACGAAAAGTTTTTTAACAACGCCCTGGCCACCAAGATCGGCGTCAGCGTGCCGCGCACCGTGCTCCTGCCCTCGCACGACCACCCGCCGGACACCAACCCCAACTCGTTTCGCAATCTCGCCTACCCGCTCGACTGGCAGGCGATCTTCGACTACGTCGGCTTCCCGGCGTACTTCAAGCCATTCGCGGGCGGCGGGTGGAAGAACGTCTACAAGCTGGAGAACCCGGACCAGTTTTTCCGCGCGTACGGCGAGACCGGGCAGCTTGTCATGATGCTGCAGGAGGAGGTGAAGTTTGAGCAGTACTTCCGCTGCTACTGCATCGACCAGCGCAGCGTGCGGATCATGCCGTACGAGCCACGCAACCCGTTCCACCAGCGCTACCAGGCAAATTTCGAGACGCCGAAGGCCCTCTGGGACCGCGTCGGCGACGACGTGCTCAAGCTCAACCAGTATCTCGGTTACGACTTTAACACGGTGGAGTTCGCCGTGCGCGACGGCGAACCGCTCGCCATCGACTTCTGCAATCCCGCGCCGGATGCGGACATCCATTCCGTGGGCCAGGAAAACTTCGAATGGGTCGTGGAAGCCGCCGCGCAGATGGTTATCCGCAAGGCGCGCGAACACCGACCAGGGCAGAACAACCTGAGTTGGGGCAAGTACGTCCAGACGGCTGCCGCCGGGCAGCCCCTGACCTAGCCCCAACCGCAACGAGGAGGGACCGCAGGCCATGAGCGACAAAAATCACACTTTCACCCTCGGCATCGAGGAGGAGTTCCAGATTGTTGACGCGGAAACGCGCGATTTGCGCTCGTACGTCCAACAAATCCTGGAGGACGAGCAGGGGCACATGACGCTCAAGGAAAACGTCAAAGCCGAGATGCACCAGTCCGTCATTGAATTGGGCACGGACATTTGCGGCGACATCGACGTGGCGCGCAAGCAGGTCATCCGGCTGCGCAGCGACCTCGCCGCCCTCGCCAACAAGCAGGGCCTCAAGATCGCCTCCGCCGGCACGCACCCGTTTGCGCACTGGGACGACCAGCTCATCACGGAGGGCGAACGCTACAAGACCATCGTGCAGGACTTGCAGCAGGTGGCGCGGGCAAACCTGATCTTTGGCCTGCACGTCCACGTCGGCATCCCTGACCGCGTGTCGGGCATCCAAGTGATGAACCAGGCGCGCTACTTCCTGCCGCACCTCTACGCGCTGTCGGCCAACTCGCCCTTCTGGCTCGGGCGGGACACGGGGTTCAAGGGATACCGGCTGAAGGTGTTCGAGCGGTTCCCGCGCACGGGGATCCCTGACGCGTTCGAGAGCATCAGCGAGTACGACGATTACCTGAAGCTGCTGGTCAAGACGACCTGCATCGACAACGCCAAGAAGATCTGGTGGGACATCCGGCTGCACCCGTTCTTCAACACGCTGGAGTTCCGGGTGTGCGACGCGCAGACCCGCGTGGACGACACCATCGCGCTGGCGGCGCTCATGCAGGCGATCATCTGCAAGCTCTACAAGTTGCAGCGCCAGAACCTGACCTTCCGCGTGTACCGCCGCCGCTTGATCGACGAGAACCGCTGGCGCGCCTGCCGCTACGGATTGGGGGGCAACCTGATCGACTTCGGCCGCGAGTGCGAGGTCGAGGAGCGCAGCCTCTTGCACGAGATGCTCGACTTCATCAGCACGGAGGTGGACGAACTCGGCAGCGGCAAGTCCGCCGCGCACATCGAGAAGATCATCCACGAGGGCAATGGGGCGGACCGCCAACTCGCCGTCTGGCACAAATCCGGCGAAAACCTTGGCGCGGTCGTGGATCACATCACCCGCGAGACCTACGAGAACCTCGCGGTCAAAGAGCCCCGTTCGACCACGCCCCCGCCCGCCATGGCTCCGGCGGAAACGGACGATTAGAACCCCGGGCTGAGGTGACGATCCGATCATCGCGCCGCCGATTGCGGCCACGCCCGGCCAAGCGCACGGCCAGCGACTGGTGGGGTGTTAGCTTGTTGGTACTCCTCGCCGTGTCGTGCTGGCGGTTGCCGCACCGCACGTTGTGCATCGTCGGCGGCTGCCTCGGTGCCTTGATCGTCGTCGGCAGCGTGCTGGGCGCGCTCGACAAGCGTCGCCTGCGCCGCCTCGCGGCGCTGGTGCGGCGCGAGACCTGCGCCGACGTGGCCCTGGA
>CAXTMD010000456.1:1522-3602 GCA_964245035.1 uncultured Chthoniobacterales bacterium | reverse complement strand
CCGCCCACGCCAGCACGAGCCAGAAGAACAGGTTGCCGCTCGCCACGGCGTACACCCACGAGGCGAAGCGGTGCTGGTCCCGGGCGAAGCCCATCCGCTCCACCGGCGGCGTGTCGCGCAGTCCGGCCGCGCCTTCGAGCCGGCGCAGCACCACGACCGGCAGGAGGTTCAGCCCCACCAGGACCACCGCGCCGGCGAACCCGACGGGCATGCTGCCGCCGACGCGGCCGTGCAGCCAGTAGAAAAACGCTACTTCGGCGAGCACGTTGGCAGTCGCGCCTACGTAGACCACCACCGGGAAGCGGCCCATGTCTTCCAGGCGGTTCATCTCGTGGAGGCGGGTGGCGGGACCGGGGGGCGGCGCGGGCATGGATACCTACATTGCACGATTCGGCCCACCGTGCGGAAGCCAATTTGGTCTATCGCGGAGGCCGTCCGCCCACCTGGGCAGAGGAAAGCTGCCGCAGCACGATGGATTCCTGGATTTGCACGCGGGAGCGTTCCACTGCCCGCCGACACAGGGCGATGTGGTGGACCATCTGCGCGCTGACGATCTCGCTCTCGGCCAACAGTCTCCGCGCTTGCACAAACACAGAGTCGTCCGTGGTCTGAACCTGGGGATACGTGGTCATGCGATGCACCGCAGCAATCTCTGCGCCAGCCGCAGGGTCAAAGCCCAAGGGCCTTCCGCGCACGCGCCATTTGCACCGTTGCCCGGATGGCGTGAGGTTCTCCGCCCCCGTCGCTTCTATGATGACCTCCGCCAAGCCCCTGAGTAAAAACGTCCACCTGCTGCGTTGGGTCAACAAGATGGCCGCTCTCTGCAAGCCAGAGGCGATCCACTGGGTCGATGGTTCGCCGGAGGAATACGACGCGCTGTGCGGCGCGATGGTGGACGGGGGCACGTTCCTGCGGCTCAACCAGGAGAAATGGCCCGGCTGCTTCCTGGCGCGTTCGGACGCCGGCGACGTGGCGCGCGTCGAGGACCGCGTGTTCATCTGCTCGCTCTCCAAGGAAGCCGCCGGCCCGACGAACAACTGGGTCAACCCTTTCGAGATGCGCCGCACGCTAAGGAAACTCTTCGACGGCTGCATGCAGGGGCGCACGCTGTACGTGCTGGCCTTCAGCATGGGGCCGGTCGGCGGCCCGATGAGCCAGATCGGCGTGCAGCTGACCGATTCGCCCTACGCGGTGGTGAACATGCGCATCATGGCGCGGATCGGGTTGCCGGTGTTCCAGGAGATCGACCGCAGCGACAAGCGCGTCGTGCCGTGCATGCACACCGTCGGCGCGCCGCTGCGGCCCGGCCAGGCCGACGTGCCGTGGCCGTGCAACAAGGAAAAGTACATCGTCCACTTCCCCGAGACGCGCGAGATCTGGAGCTACGGCAGCGGCTACGGCGGCAACGCGCTCCTGGGCAAAAAGTGCTTCGCGTTGCGCATCGCCAGCGCCATGGCGCGCGACGAGGGCTGGATGGCCGAGCACATGCTCATCCTGGGCGTGCAGAACCCGGAAGGGCAGAAGACGTACGTGGCCGCGGCGTTCCCGAGCGCGTGCGGCAAGACAAATTTCGCCATGATGATCCCGCCGCCGGCCTACCAGCAAAAGGGCTGGAAAATCTGGACGGTGGGCGACGACATCGCCTGGATCAAGCCCGACGCCAACGGCCGGCTGCACGCCATCAATCCGGAGGCGGGTTTCTTTGGCGTGGCGCCCGGCACGTCGCTGAAGACCAATCCCAACGCCATGGCGACGCTGGCCAAGAACACGATCTTCACCAACGTCGCGCTGACCGACGACGGCGGCGTGTGGTGGGAGGGCATGACCGACGAGCCGCCCGCGCACGCGCTCGACTGGCAGGGACGCGACTGGACGCCCGCGCTCGCCAAGGAAACGGGCGCAAAGGCCGCCCATCCCAACGCGCGCTTCACCGCGCCCGCGGCGCAGTGCCCGACCATCGACCCCGATTGGGAGAAGCCCGAGGGTGTGCCGATCAGCGCGTTGATCTTTGGCGGGCGGCGCGCCTCGACGATGCCGCTCATCTACCAGGCGTTCAACTGGAGCGCGGGCGTGTACGTCG
>CAXTMD010000456.1:0-1512 GCA_964245035.1 uncultured Chthoniobacterales bacterium | reverse complement strand
CGTGTACGTGGGGGCCACGATGGGCAGCGAGATGACCGCCGCCGCCGCCGGCACAGTGGGCAAGGTGCGCCGCGACCCGATGGCGATGCTGCCCTTTTGCGGGTACAACATGGGCGATTATTTCCGGCACTGGGTTAACATGCAGCGCAAGCTCAGCGAGACGCCGCGCATCTTTCACGTCAACTGGTTCCGCAAGGACGCGGACGGCAAGTTCCTGTGGCCCGGGTTCGGGGAAAACATGCGCGTGTTGCAGTGGATCGTGAATCGCGCCTGCGGCCGGGCGCTGGGCCGCGAGACGCCGATTGGCTGGATGCCGAGTTACCATGACCTCGACTGGACCGGGTTGGATTTCCCCCGCGAGACGTTCGACGCGCTGCAAAAGGTGGACCGCCCGTCGTGGCGCGGCGAGGTGCTCAACCATGAGGAGTTGTTTCTCGACCTGCATAGCCACCTGCCGAAGGAAATGGTGTACGAGCGCGAGTTGCTGGTGTGCCGGTTGTAAGCGAGGTGCGAGTGCCCGCTACCCCTCTGTCATCCTGAGGCGAGTTTTACGAGTCGAAGGACCTCGCTGAGAGGTACGCGCGTGCCTCCCACCTTCAGCCTGACCGTCCAATCCTTTGCTCCGGTGTTTTGCGAGCGGAGCGCGTGCACCTTGCGGCGAGGTCCTTCGACTCGTAAAACTCGCCTCAGGATGACAGAGGGGTAATGGTGGCCGTGTGGTATGACCGGTCCGCGGCCAGCAAATCACGCCCGCAGGGTCCGCCGGTCGCCCTCACGCCGCGTGACCCCCTCGCGGTCGAGCTGCTCGAGCACGGGGATCATGACCCGGCGCGTCGTGCCGAGCATCTGGCGCAGGTCGCTCGCCGTCGCCGGACCCTGCGAGCGCAGGTAGCGCATCACCGCCGCGCGCACCCGCTGGTAACTCTCCGCCGCCAGCACGAGTTCGGCGCTGAGTTCGACGACCTCGCCCGTGTCGCGCAAAAACCGCAGCGCCTGCCGCGCGACGGTGTCGGGGGAGAGGTCCTTGACCGAAGGCGGTTCCAGCGGCCGCGCGGCCAGCGCGGCACGGATGCGTTCGCCCGCCGCCTGGAGCGCGGGCGGCAGAGTGGGGCGATGCGAACCGCGCCGGACCGCCTTGCCGGTCTGCACGAAGACGCCGTTCTGGCCGAGCGCGGCCACCAGGGCGTCGAACAGTTCCGGGAAGGGCAGAACGCGCCGCAGGTCGGCACGCAGACGGTCCAGGGGTAGGCCGATCTGCTCGGGGTGCGCGCGGTGCCAGGCGTCGACCGCCTCGGCCGCGCGTTGGCGCAACGTTTTCCACCAGCCCGCGTCGGCGGCAAACCCGGGCGCGGGCAACAGGGCGCCGCCGCGTGCGACGAGTTCGGCGGCGGCACCGGCGATCTCGGCCGCGCTGAAAACGGACTTGAGCAGGAGCGTGTCGGTCCGCGCCGCGCCGTCGCGTTCGAGGGTGGCGGCGACCAGCGTGGACACCTCCGGCGCGTGGCCGAAGCC
>CAXTMD010000455.1:3379-3607 GCA_964245035.1 uncultured Chthoniobacterales bacterium | reverse complement strand
GGGTGAGCCGCGGGCCGGTGGGTTTCGGTGATCTGGGGCGTTGCAGGAGATACCACGCCACCAGTCCGGCCAGGAGCAGGCTGATTGCCGCCACGGCCAGCCAGAGCAGGCTGCCGCTCAGGGAGTAGGGCTGCGGTGGGACGATGGCGCGGATGTCAGGACCTTCGGGCGAGGCGGACGGCGCGGGAGCCAGGGAGGCGGCGAAGGCGGAATGGCAGAACAAAAGCA
>CAXTMD010000455.1:1947-3369 GCA_964245035.1 uncultured Chthoniobacterales bacterium | reverse complement strand
AAGCACGGCGACGGCTGGCCCGCACAGAAAGGACGAGGCACGGCGCACCGCCCTTCCTTCCGCTTTCCGCCTTCCGCCTTCCGCCTTCCACATCTTCGTCATCTTCTGGCGATCCGTCGTTCGCGCTGTTGGAAGAACGCGCGCAGCGCCGGCAAGTAGTCGGCGTCCGTGCGCAGGGTGATCGCATCCACCCGGTTCTGGCGCAGCAAGGCGGTGAGCCCCTGCCGGCGCGTGGCCACCGCGTTGGCGAACGCCGCCCGCACCCGGCGGTCGGAAGTGTTGACCTCGTAGATCGCCCCGGTCTCGGCGTCCTCCAGGCTGACGCGGCCGATGTCGGGCAGTTCCTCCTCCAGCGGGTCGACCACCGGCACCGCCACGAGGTCGTGCCGCTGGCTGGCCGCCGCCAACGGCCGCGAGAAATCCGGCGACTGGAAGTCCGACAACAGGAACACCACCGCGCGCCGCGTGACGACCTTGTTCAGGTATTCCAGCGCGGCGGCGAGATCGGTCCGGCGGCCCTGGGGCTGGAAGTAAAGCACCTCGCGGATGATCCGCAGCACCTGGCCGCGGCCCTTCTGCGGCGACAGGAAAAGCTCGATGCCGTCGGTGAACAGCAGCAGCCCCACCTTGTCGCGGTTGCCCACCGCGCTGAAAGCGAGCACGCTGGCCACCTCGGCGGCGAGTTCGCGTTTGGACTGCGACACGCTGCCGAAGGCCCCGGACGCACTCACGTCCACGAGCAGGACGACGGTGAGCTCGCGCTCCTCGGTGAAGTTCTTGACGTGCAGGTCGCCCGTGCGCGCGGTGACGTTGGTGTCGATGAAGCGCACCTCGTCGCCCGCGTTGTACGCGCGCACATCCTCGAAGTTCATGCCGCGTCCCTTGAACACGGAGTGATACTGCCCGCCGAAGGCCGAGTCGACCAGCCGGCGGGTGCGCAACTCCAGACGACGGATTTTCTTGAGGATGGCGGCGGTGTCAGGCACGGACGGGCGGTGGGGAATCAATGGGGTGTGACCTGGGGTGGAGCCCTCCTGTTCATCCAAAAAGCAGGCTGCTACCTAGAGCGCATCCGCATTTCAACCACCTGTGCACTCTCCCATGAAGCTCCATCCTCGTCACCTGCCGTTTGCGCTGCTCGGCGTCGTTTTTGCCCTGGGCGCTGCGCTCACCTCCAGCACCCGGGCCCAAGGCATCAACTGGGCGGCCACCAACTGGCAGGCCGGCGTGCTCAGCCAGAACGTCGCCGTTGGCGGCAACACCGCGCTGTTCGCGTTCACCGGCAACACTGGCCAGTTCGGCACGATCACGGGCACCGGCGCCAAAACGCCGGCGGTCGGCAGCTACACCGCCGGGACGACCTCCAGCACCGCCTGTGCCAGCTACGCCGACGGCGGGACGGGCTTGCCGGCCTTGCAGTTG
>CAXTMD010000455.1:0-1937 GCA_964245035.1 uncultured Chthoniobacterales bacterium | reverse complement strand
AGTTGTTCGCAAACTACACTTCCAACGCGCAGTCGATCACGCTGACGGTGACCTTCAACAATCCCGAGCCGGCCATCGGCTTCTACCTCTTTGACGTGGACGCCGGCACTGCCACCAACAACACCTACACGTTTATCGACCAGATTTCCGGCATCGCCGCCTCGGCCGACGGCACGAATTACACGATCAACCCAACGCTGACCGGCAGCCTCGACAACGTCGTCAACGGCAACGTCGCCTACGGCACGGCCAGCAGCCCCCAGAACCAGGCGACCGCCGACGTGTACGTCAACTTCAGCAACCCGGCCGGCATCAAGAGTTTCGAGTTCACCTACGGCAACCACGTCGGCTCGCCGACCACCACGCAGAACACCCCGGGCAACCAGCTCATCGCCATCGGCAACATCCTGGTTCCGGAACCCGGCACCGTGGCATGTTCTGCGGCGGGCCTGCTGGTCCTGGGCGGCGCGGCGCTGCGGCGGCGGGGAGGTTCGGCCCGCCCGTCGTGAGACGGCGGCGGGCGACCGTTCGCCCGCTCCTTTCAAGGCACCGGCAGCCCGGCGAAGATGCGCTGGACGACGGTCTCACTGGTCAGTTCCTCGGCGTCGGCCTCGTAGGAGAGGATGATGCGGTGGCGCAGCACGTCCATGCCGATGCTCTTCACGTCCTGCGGCGTCACGTAGCCGCGCCCGTGCAGGAAGGCGTAGGCACGGGCGGCGAGGGTCAGGTTGATCGTCGCCCGCGGGCTCGCCCCGCAGCGGATCATCCCCTCCAGCCGCGCGCCCGGCAGGACCGCCGCCGGGTCGCGGGTCGCCAACACCACGTCCACGATGTAGTCCTTCACCCGGTCGTCGATGTACACGCTGTTGACCACCTCACGCGCCTTGACGATGTCCCCCGGCTCCACGGCCGCGTGCACGCCGAGCTTGGGCATCGAGGTGCCCATCACGTCCAGGATCTGCCGTTCCTCGGCGCGCGAGGGGTAGGTGATGTTCAGCTTCAACATGAAGCGGTCTAGTTGCGCCTCGGGCAACTGGTAGGTGCCTTCCTGGTCGAGCGGGTTCTGCGTGGCCAGCACCAGGAACGGATCGGGCAGCTTGTACGTCGTCTCGCCAAGGGTCACCTGCCGCTCCTGCATGGCTTCGAGCAGCGCGCTCTGCACCTTGGCGGGCGCGCGGTTGACCTCGTCGGCCAGGATCAGGTTGGAGAACAACGGACCCTGCTTCGTGGTGAAATCGCCCGTCTTCGGATTGTAGACGAGCGTGCCGATCAGGTCCGCCGGCAGCAGGTCGGGCGTGAACTGGATCCGCGAAAACCCCGTCTGGATGCACGCGGCGAGCGTCTTGACCGTCAGAGTTTTGGCGAGGCCCGGCACGCCTTCGAGCAGAACGTGGCCGTTGGCCAGCAGGCCGATCAGCAGCCGGTCCACGAGGTATTTCTGGCCGACGACCACGCGGCCGAGTTCGGCCTGGAGCGGGGCGATCCAGCGGCTGTGTTCCTGGACGGCTTGAGTCAGTTCCTGGGTCGTCGTCATCCTGGAGAAGATTGTAGCGTGGGACACCCCCGTCGGAAAGCGCGTTCAATCGTTTGCCTCGCCGTCCCGCTTCACTCCCGATAGAACGAAAACGGTTCGCCGACCCCGTGGCTCTCGAAGTCGGGTTTGCCGACGATCACCTTGTAGACCTTGCCATTTTCCTGCGGCATCCGCACTTGGAAGCTGTATTCGCCGTCGATCCGCCGGGTGTTCAACCCATCTTTGCCAAACGTCACCTGTTCCTCGGACCGCGGCGTAAATTGTTTGCTCATGATGACCCCCTGCACCCGGCCGGACGCGCTCACCCCCCGCGAGAAACTGAACACCGCGTAGAGGATCAGCCCGAGGAGCGCCGCGCCCGCGCCGACGGCGACCAGCACGTCGCGCCGCCGCGTGTCCGGCC
>CAXTMD010000454.1:0-3614 GCA_964245035.1 uncultured Chthoniobacterales bacterium | reverse complement strand
TGATCACGCGCGTGCCCACGCGGCGCTGCAAACCCTGGATCTGCTCGTAGAGGTCGTGCGAGCGCGTCCAGTGGCACTTCGGGCGAAAGTGGTGCTCGGCGTGGTAGCCGTTGTTGAAGAAGATCCAGTTGTAAACTTTGCCGTAGGAGGAAACGCCCCAGGCGGCCGGCTCGTCGGGGTTGCCACCGAAGTGGCGGTAGTACCCGTTCAGGTAGCTCATGCAGTGGCCCAGGTACATGAAGGGCAGGAAAAACACGATGTAGCGCCAGTTAAAAAGCGCCATGACGGCCAGGGTCACCGCGAAGGTGTAGATTTCCGTCTTTCCCCAGAACACCTCGTCGCCGCCGCGCTTGCGGAGTTCGCGGTCGATGGCCACCGGATTGTCGCGGAAGAAGGACAGGAATGTGTAGCTCCACACGTTCTCGGCCTCGTCGTCGTGGCCGTGGCGGTAGATGCTGATCCAATCCACCGTCTCGCCGTGCTCGTCCTGCTTGTCGCTGTTGCCCTTGTGGTGCTGCATGTGCACCACGTCGTAGTAGGTCTGCGAGAAGCAGCAGGCAACCGAGTTGACGACGTTGAAAAGCCGGTTGAGCAGCGGCGAACGGAAGAAAGGGTTGTGGATGAAGTTGTGCGAGACGCCGTTGATGTTGGCGTTGATCAGGAAAGCGTAGAACAACCCCAGCACGCACATGGCCCACAGCGGCCAGTGCGGGAACAGGAAGTACATCCCGAAGAACAACGCGAAGTGCAGCAGCCCGCAGAGGGCGGGAACCGCGTCCCAGCGCGTGTAGGCGAACAGCTTGGAATCGGTCTTGGGAATCTCGATTTTGATCGGGTCAGCTTTCATGAGGAACCGGGCAGAGGAGTGTCAGGTTTTGTAGAGGCCGACATTACCGGCCCGTCGGCCGGAGGTCAAGGAAGCTCAGGTCAAATCGGCGTAGTTAGCGAAGCGGCGCAACCCTTTGTCGTATCGGGTCGGCTCCAGCAGCGGGGCGATCCGCCGAAAGAACGGATTGGCCACCGGGGAGAGGTGGCGCACGTACAGGTCGAGCGGCTCCAGGTCAAAGCGCAGGTGCAGTTTCGGGTCGTAGTTGAGCGGCGTGCTGTAGTACGTGCGCAGCCCCTGGGCGATGCCCCAGGTGATCATGTCCCGGATCGTGACGAAGTACAGGTGCAGGTCGAGCGCCACGGCGTAGTCGAGGCCGAGGTAGTTGTCGTAGAGCTTGCCGTCGTGCACGCTGGCGATGCTGAACGCCACCGCCCGGCCCGCTTGCCGCCAGACGAAAAACCGCGCCTGCTCGGGCAGGCGGCGGCCCAGCTCGGCGAGGTATTCCTTGGTCAGTTCCTCGAAGCGGAAGGCGCTGCGGGCGAGCACCTGGAGGTAGAGCGGGTGGAGTTCGTCCACGAGGTCGCTGACGTCCGTGCGCACCTCCATGGTAACCGGTGGTTTGTCCTCGTTGCCGCGGAACTTGCGCCGCAGGTTCTTGCGGGTCCCGTGGCTGAGACGGCGTGCGAGGTAGTCGTCGAAGCTCGCGTAGTCGGCCAGCGGGATGATCGTCGCCGGGAAGCTGGGCATCCGCACGAAGCCGCGCCGCCGCGCCGCCGGGTCGAGCGCCGGGCGGTGTTCACGCGGGAAATCCTTGAACGTGACGATGGCTGCCCGGTGGCGGCGGCCATAAATTTCCAGGGCTTCCAGCAGACCCGCCACCGCCTCGCCGTCCGCGGGGTCGACCACGCCGAGATGCCCTTCGCCCGCCGTGCAGCCGACCATGAGCATCTTCATGTTCGCGAAGCGGGGAAGTTTCCGCCGCACCGCCGCCACCCAGCGCCGCGGACCGGCCCCGAGGCCGGCTGTGAGGTCCTGATCCGTGAAGAACAGTGGCTGGAGCGCACGCGTCCGGCCGTCGCGGCCGGTCAGCAGGAGGTAGCGGTAGTGAAAGTTCGGCTGCCGCAGCGTCGTCTCGCAGATCTCGTAGTATCGGAAATCCTTGGCCGCCCCACGGAACGCCGCCTGCCAATCCTCGGGTCGGAGCGCGGCGGCCCGGGTGACGACCCGCGCGTGGCCGAAGGGAGTGTCGAAACGTTCGTCCTCGTCGGTAGCAGGCGGATTTTGCGAGGTGGACATCGTGGGTGCGCCCGCCGGGCGGGTTTTCGGGCCAACAAAGTGATGGGGGGTCACAAAAAAAGCAAGGTGGATGGCGCTCTCCGAGCGGCATTGGTCCCGCCTGCGGCTCGGAGCGGGCCATCCACCTTGCTCAGACGCTTCGGCCCGTCTCCAGCAGCCGCGCCAACGCGCCCGCCGGGTCGGCGACGAAGGCATCGTCCACGACCAAACGCTCTACCCCGGTGCCGGGCAGTTCGTACTTGGCTTCCCGCAGGAGGCGTTCGGCGACGGTCAGCAGTCCGCGCGCGCCGGTGCGCTCGGCGGCGGCGCGTTCGGCGAGGGTGCGCAGCGCCGGGTCGGTGAAGCTCGCCTCGATGCCGTAGGCCCGGAAGGCGCGTTCGTACTGGTGGATCACGCTGCCCTCGCCGCGGTGCAAAATCTCGTAGAGATCGCCGGCCGAAAGCCCTTCGCACACCACCCGTACGGGCAAACGGCCGATGAACTCGGGCTCGAAGCCGTAATCGATGAAGTCACGCGTGGTCGCCTCGCGCAGCGTCGCGACCTCGCCGTCGGGCGTGCGCGCCGTTTGCGAGAAACCCATCTGGCTCTGGCGCACGCGTTTGTTGACCAGGTCGCCGAGGCGTTCAAACGCCCCGCTGACGATGAAGAGGATGTGCCGGGTGTTGATCGTCTCCTTGCGTTTGCCCTTGCGCCCGCGCCGCTGAAACTCGAAAGCCCCCTGGAGTTGCGCCTGGATGTCCATCGGGTTGCGCACGGGCACCTCGGTTTCCTCCATGAGCTTGAGCAGCGTCGTCTGCACGCCGCGCCCGCTCACGTCGCGCCCGCCGACGGGGTTGGCCGCGGCGGCGATCTTGTCGATTTCGTCGATGTAAATGATGCCGTACTGCGCGAGGTTGGCGTCACCATCCGCTCGGGCGATGAGGTCGCGCACGAGGTCTTCCACGTCGCCGCCGACGTAGCCGGTCTCACTGAACTTGGTCGCGTCCGCCTTGACGAAGGGGACGCCGATCAGGTCGGCCACGTGCTTGACAAGGTACGTCTTGCCTACGCCGGTCGGGCCGATGAGGATGACGTTCTGCTTGGCGTACTCCAACTCGGCGGCCTCGCGCTCGCTGCTCCGGGCGAGTTGGCGGATGTGGTTAACGTGGTTGTAGTGGTCGCAGACGGCGACGGCGAGCACCTTCTTGGCGTCGTCCTGGCGGATGACAAAGCGGTCGAGGTGCGCTTTGATGTCGCGCGGGCGGTAGCGGAAGTGAAAGATGTCCGGGGGCGGCTCGGGAGCGGCTTCGGGAGTCTCGGGCGTGCCGCTGTCGGCGGTGGCGGGTTCGGTGAAGGTGGCGAAGGACACGTGGTCGCCGAAGCTGTTCTTGAGAAAATCGCCGAGTTTGCGCTGGAGTTCCTCCGGGGTGGGGAAGGGAGCGTCGCTGCCGCCGCTGGCGTGGTCGTGGTCGGACATGGTGCGGGGCCAATGTACCGCAGTTCGCCGGGG
>CAXTMD010000453.1:0-3616 GCA_964245035.1 uncultured Chthoniobacterales bacterium | reverse complement strand
GCCGGCTTCCTCGAAGCCAGCGCGCGCCTGCGCAAAAAGGTCAAGTCGGCCATGACCTACCCGGTCGCCGTCATCTCGATTGCCATCCTCATCACGGTCTTCCTCATCGTGAAGGTGGTGCCCGTCTTCGCGGAGATCTTCAAGGACTTCGGCAAGCCGCTGCCCGCCCCCACCCAGTTCCTCGTGGACCTGAGCGACTTCATGCGCAATGATTGGTACTACCTGATCGGCGGCGTCGTGGCCGTCATCCTGGGCATCCGTTATTTCCTGCGCACCAAACAGGGCCACGAGATCTGGAACCGCTGGCAGCTCAAACTGCCCGTCTTCGGCCCGTTGGTCCACAAGATCGCCATGAGCCGGTTTGCGCGCACCTTTGCCCAGCTCATCCGCTCGGGCGTGCCGATCCTCGAAACGCTCGAGATCGTCGGCGGCTCGGCTGGCAACACCGTCATCGAGCACTCCATCAAGAGCGTGAGCGCCGATGTGGAAAAGGGCGACAACCTCTCGGTGGCGCTGTCCAAGAAGACGATCTTCCCGCCGATGATGCTGCGCATGGTCTCGGCCGGCGAATCCACCGGCAAGATCGACGAGATGCTCGAAAAGATGGCCGACTTCTGGGACGAGGAGATCGAGGCGACGCTCGCCGCGCTCACCAGCCTGCTCGAACCGATTCTCATCGTGGTGCTCGGCGTCATCGTCGGCGGCATCGTCATCGCGCTCTTCCTGCCGATCTTCCAACTCAGCGAGGTGGTTTCGACCTGATGGCCGCCGGAAGCCCGGCGCGCCTCGCGTGAAACCTAGAGTTTGGGCTCGCCCCTCGTCGTATGTCGGAGAACCCCACCTCTGCGCCCACCCCGCCCCGGCCCCCACCGACGCTGGCGGGACGCACCCTCGACGGCGAGGAATGCCGCGCGGTCATCGCCCACGCCCTCGATGCGATCTTCGTCGTGGACACCGATGGCCGCCTGGCCGACGTGAACCCCGCCGCCTGCGAACTGGTCGGCGTCGGGCGCGAGGGTCTGCTCGGCGCGCCGGTGGAGAGTTATTTCGAGCCCGTCCCCATCCCCGGGTTGCACGGCGGCTCGCGCTCCAGTTGGGACCAGTACTTCGCCGACGGCTTCCACACGGTCGAGTGCGTCGTCCACTGCGCGGACGGCAGCACGCGCTACGCCGACGTGCGCGCCCGGGCCAACTTCCTGCCCGGCCTGCACCTGTGCGTGGCGCGCGACAGCACGGAGCGCCGGCTCGCGGCGGAAGCCATCCAGCAAGCCGACCAGCTCACCCGCAGCCTCATCGAGAACACGGACACGGGTTACGCCATCGCCGATCCCGCCGGGCTCGTCGTCGACGCCAACGCCGAGTACGTGCGCCTGACCGGCCACGCCGACCTCGACGCCATCCTCGGACGCCACCCGCGCGAATGGACCGCCCCCGGCGACCGCGGCCGGTTGGAGGCGGGCTTCGACGCGTGTCGGCGCACGGGAGCGGTGCGCAGCCTGGAGGTGGACTTCGCCGCCCCGGACGGCCGCCGCACGCCGGTGGAGATCAACGCCTCGACGCTCGGCGAGGGGGACGACGCGCGGATCGTCGCCCTGTGCCGCGACATCACGGGCCGGCTCCAGACCCAGCAGGAACTCCACGCCGCCCATCTGGAACTGGAAACCGTCGTGCAGAACCGCACGGCGGAACTCGCCGCCGCCAACGAGCAGTTGCGCTCCCGCGCGCGCCAGCAGGAAAGCGTCGCCGAACTCGGCCGCCACGCGCTGGCGGGCGCGCCCATCGGCGAAGTGATGGACGAGGCCGTGCACACGGTGGCCGGCGTGTTGGACCTGGAGTGCTGCGTCGTCCTGGAGCACGCTGATCCGGAGAGCAGCGAACTCGTGCTGCGTGCCAGCGTGGGCTGGAAGGAGGAGGAAATCGGCCAGGCCGTCGCCACGGCGGACCCGGCGTTTTCAACCGGCTACGCGTTGCGGGCGCACGGACCCATCGTTTTCGAGGACCTGGACACGGAGACGCGCTTCGAGCTGCTGCCTGGCCTGCGGGAGGTGGGGATCATCAGCGGGTTGACGGCGAGCATCAGCGATGAGCGCGGCAAGTACGGCTTGCTGGCGGCGCGCTGCAAGCGGCGGCGGAAGTTCACGACGGACGACATCCACTTTTTGCAAAGCGTGGCCAACGTGCTGGCCACGGCCATCGAACGCCGCCGGGCGGAGGAGACCGTGCGTCAGGCGCAGCTCGGCGCGGTCCAGGCCAACAACGCCAAGATCGACTTTCTCTCGCGCATGAGCCACGAGCTGCGCACCCCGCTCAACGCCATCCTCGGCTTCAGCCAGCTGCTGGAGATCGAGCGCCTCAACAATGGCCAGCGCGAGAGCGTGGAGCAGATCACCCGGGCGGGCCGACACCTGCTCGAACTGGTCAACGAGGTGCTCGACATCTCGCGCATCGACTCGGGCAACATCGCGCTGGTGCCCGAGCCGCTGTCGGCGGATGAGTTGTGGAGCGAGGCCACGGACCTCATCCGGCCGCTGGCGGACGGGCGCGGGATCGCGATCATCAGCGACCCGTCCGCGGGTCGTGGCAGCGCGCCGCACTACGTCCTGGCCGACCGGCAGCGGCTGCGGCAGGTGTTGCTCAACCTGCTCTCCAACGCGGTCAAGTACAACCGTCCGGCGGGCACCGTGACGTTGCGCACCGCGACGGCTCCGGATGCGCGGCACGTGCGCCTGTCGGTGACCGACACCGGCATGGGCATCGCGCCGGAATCCATGCCGCGGCTGTTCACCCCGTTCGAGCGTCTGGGGGCCGAGAACACCGACGTGGAGGGCAGCGGCATGGGGCTGGCGTTGTCGAAGCGGCTGGTGGAGGCGCAGGGCGGCGCGATGGGTGTCGAGAGCGTGGCGGAAGTCGGCTCGACGTTCTGGATCGACTTGCCGGTGGCGGCCGCGCCGCTGGGGGAAGGTAGCGCGCCGTCGCTTTTTGACGAGTTGATTGGCGTGCAGCTTTTCGAGGACGACGGGGATGAGGCCGTTGCGCCGGAACTGCCCGCGCTGACTCCCCTACCCGGCCTGGTGCCTGCGGTTGCCCGGGAGAGGGTCATCCTGCACATCGAGGACAACGAACCAAACCAGCGTTTGATCGAAATGTTGCTTTCCCAGCGTCCGTCGCTGCGGTTGTTGACGGCATCGCGCGGCGAGGAAGGGCTCGAACTCGCACAGAAGCACCGCCCCGACCTGATCCTGCTCGACGTGCACCTGCCCGACACTTCGGGCGAGAACGTGCTCCACGACCTGCGCGCGGATGAGGGAACGCGCGACGTGCCGGTGGTGATCGTCAGCGCAGACGCGGCGTCCATCCGGCACAGCCAGCTCCACGCCAACGGGGCGAACAACTACCTGCTCAAACCCTTCAACGTGTCGCAGTTTCTGAAGATCTTGGATGAATATCTGCTGAAGAGCGCGGCGTGAGCAGGCTGCCCACGTAGAAGTCTGGCGGTAGCACCACCCGTGTTAGACGAAGGACCCTCGCCTTGTTTTGCGATGTTCGTTCGTCTACTACCTGTTAGAGCGTAGATCGATTGATTAAGCTGCGAGCGAGTGGCAGGCTGGCGGCATGG
>CAXTMD010000452.1:0-3624 GCA_964245035.1 uncultured Chthoniobacterales bacterium | reverse complement strand
TCACGGTCGAGTAGAACCGGTCACCGCCCTTGTTCACGCCTTCGAAGTTGGCGTCGAGGTTGCCACGGCTAGGCCGGGTGTCGTAGCCGTAGCCGCTCTCCAAGTTGATGCTGATGTTGCGGGTCAAGCCCAACTCGTAGCCGAGTTCTCCTTCCACGGTGAACACAAAGCCGTCATCGTAGAGGCGCTGTTGGCCACTGTTGACGAGCGCACCGACCGGGATGCCGAACTCCGCGCCGTTGTAGAAGCTGACGCTCTGGTCCCGCAGGTACTTGCCGCCTGCCGAGACGGTGGCATACGGGCGGACCGCCCGCGGGATGTGCAGCAGGTCCAGCAGCGTGCGCGGCGTGTTGAGCTTCAAGCCCGCGATGCCGCTGTACGCCTCGTAGCGGCTCGTGTCCGCGTACAGGTTGTAGCGCCCGCCCGCGGCACCAACCAGCGCGCCGGGATCGAAGATCGTGCCGATGGGCTGCTCGTTGTTCCCGTTGGAGTGGCTATAGGTGCCGCCCACAAACACGCTCAAGTAAGGCAACACCTGGTAGCCGATTTCCAAGCGGCCATTGATGACGCCCACGTCGTGGGTCGTCTCGAAGTCACGCGACTTGATCGTCGCCGGCAGGAAACCCCGGCCGGCTTGCCCCGTGGCGAGCGGCAGAGTCGGCGCGATGGGCGGCCCAAAGAAGAACGCGTCGCCGTTGGTGATCTGGTGAGTGAGGTGGAAGTCGAACTCGCCGCCGGCCAGCAGGTTCACGTAAAACTTTGGCTCCTCAACCTGCTTTTGGATGACCGGGTTTTTGTCTTTGGGAGACGCGGTGTACGTGTCTCCGGCAAAAGCCGGCACGGCAGCCGCCGCGAGGGCAGCGAGGAACAGGGAACCTGTTTTCAGCGAACGGATGGATGGAAGTAACATGCAGTTGTGATGATTTCTCTGAGCAAACAGCCCCAGGGCCGTTTGTTCCGCCGTATTCGGGAACCTTCCCGGGGGCGGACGTACTTAAATCGCAGAAAAATTTCAGTCTGCAAATTCTTTGGCGATCAACGTGGCGTTGTGGCCACCGAAGCCAAAGGAATTGTTAACCGCCACGCGCACAGCCTTTTCGCGTGTTTTGTGCGGCACGTAGTCTAGGTCGCACTCTTCGTCCGGATGGTCGAGGTTGATCGTCGGCGGCACGAGGCTGTCGCGGATCGCCAGCGCGCAGGCCGCCATCTCGATGGCCCCGGCTGCGCCGAGCGTGTGGCCGGTCATGGACTTGGTCGAGGAGACCATCAACCCGCCGGGCCGCGCGTGTTCGCCGAAGACTTTCTTGATCGCCTTGGTCTCGCACACGTCGCCGATGCCCGTGGACGTGCCGTGCGCGTTGATGTAGTCCACCTCCTCAGGCCGCACCTTCGCGTGGCGCAACGCCATCTCCATGCAACGCGCCGCGCCCTGGCCTTCGGGCAGGGGGCTGGTCATGTGGTAGGCGTCCGCGCTCAGGCCGTAGCCGGCCAGTTCGCAGTAGATCCGCGCCCCGCGCCGCTTGGCGTGTTCCAGTTCCTCGACGACGAGCACGCCCGCGCCCTCGCTGAGCACGAAGCCGTCGCGGTCCTTGTCGAAGGGCCGGCTGGCGCGTTCGGGTTCGTCGTTGCGGGTGCTGAGCGCCTTCATCGCGCCGAAGCCCGAGATGCCCAGCGGGATCACACTGGCCTCGCTGCCGCCGGCCAGGAACAGGTCGGCATCGCCGAACTTGATGACGCGCCATGCCTCGCCGATGGCGTTGTTGGCCGTGGCGCATGCGCTGACGTGGCAGATGTTGGGCCCTTGGAGGCCGTACTCCATGCTGACCTGGCCGCTGGCCATGTTGGAGATCATCATGGGGATCATGAACGGCGAGACCCGGTTAGGCCCCTTGTTCACGAGCGCGGTGTGCTGGGTTTCTAGCGTGGAAAGCCCGCCGATGCCGCTGCCGAGCATGCAGCCGAAGCGCGTGAGGTCAGTCCGGGTCAGGTCGATGCCCGAGTCGTTGAACGCCATCTTGGCCGCGCCCATGGTCAGCTGTGAATAGCGGTCGCTGCGGCGGATGTCCTTAGGATTGTCGAAATAGGATTTGGGATCGTAGCCGCGCACTTCGCCGGCGATCTTGCAGTCGTAGTCCGCCGTGTCGAACGCCGTGATCCGTCCGATGCCGCTGACCCCAGCCAGGAGGTTGCGCCAAAAGGTTTTCAGGTCGTTGCCGATGGGCGAAATAACGCCCATGCCCGTGATCACTACGCGACGGTCGGTCATAAGGTTCTACCGGGTTCCCATCCCGACGCTCTGCACGGTCTGGAAAAGCTTGCCTTCCGTCTTGATGGAAGGGGCGATGATGATCTCGGTCTCCTGGAACTCGCGGATGCTCGCGGCCCCGACGTTGCCCATGCAGGTCGTGATCGCGCCGACGAGGTTTTCGCTGCCGTCGTCCACGCTGGCCGGGCCGAAGAGGATCTGCTTGAGCGGACCCGTGGTGCCCATTTTGATGCGCGTGCCGCGGGGGAGATTGGCGTGCGGGGTAGCCATGCCCCAGTGGTGGCCCTGGCCGGGAGCTTCCTGCGCCTTGGCGAAGGGGGAGCCGATCATCACGGCGTCGGAACCGCAGGCGAGCGCCTTGCACACGTCGCCGCCCGTGCACATCCCGCCGTCGGTGATGATGGGAATGTAGTACGCCAGCCACGCCGCAGTCCATGAGCTCCATCGTCACGTCGTAGCCGACGGCGTTGCCGACGATGACAGGGATTTTGACCTCCTGGCAGAACTTCGCCAGATCGAGTGACTGGTACTCGGTCGAGAGGTGCCGCACCGTGGACACTGTGCTCTGCACGACGAACACGTCCGCACCCGCTTCCTGCGCGATGCGGCCGTACTGCGCGGCTTTCTGGGGGATGGAGGACACGGCGGCAATCACGCCAGCTTCCTTCATCTGCTTGACGCGGGTGGCGATCAGGCCCTCCTGCACGGGTTCCTGGTAGAGCCGCTGCAAGAGGCCGGTGACCTCCGCCTTGTCGGCTTCGAGCACCTGCTGGAGAACTTCCTGCGGATGCTTGTAGCGGGTCTGGACACCTTCAAGATTGAGTACAGCGAGACCGCCGAGTTTGCCCATCTCGATGGCAAAGGGCACGTCCACGACCCCATCCATCGCGCTGGCGAGGATGGGGATTTGCAGCTTGATCGGCTCGGCGTCGCGGCGCGGGATCAAGAAGGTGGTGTCGACCTCGTTGGGGTTGATCGTCACCGAGCCGGGTACGAGGGCGATTTCGTCAAATCCGTAAGTGACCCGCGCTTTGCGGTTGCGGCCGATCCACATGCCCATAGAAAAGAAGGAAAAGGAAGAAACGTCAGGGGTTAGAGAGGATCGACGGCGACCCGTTCGTTGGGCCGCCCGCAACGCGGACAAACCGGCAACGCGGCCTCGGTGCGGTCCTCGAATTCAAGCCCACATATCGCGCAACGCAACCGAAAATGCAACGCGTGCCGGGCCTGCCGGGCGCGGCGGCGCGCGTCGAGCAAAGCCGCCACGCCGACGACCAGCAGGAACGCCGCGAGGTATAGAAAAACGAGAACCGTCAGGTCAACGCGGATCATGGTCCGTACACGTCGTTACCCCAGTA
>CAXTMD010000451.1:3401-3656 GCA_964245035.1 uncultured Chthoniobacterales bacterium | reverse complement strand
AGCGCGAGGTGATCCTGCCGGTGCGAAATCCCACGATGCCCGCCTTCGGCGGCCCTGACTTGCGCACGATCTACGTCACGAGCGCGCGGCAGAGCCCTGCGTGGATGAACCGCTGGCTGCGTCCTCACGACGGAGGCTTGTTCGCCTTCAAGGCACCGGTGCCGGGATTGTCGGCCCACCCGGCTTCCGCCGCCTATTTCCTTTGATGATGCCAACGAAGATCGAAGACTACGGTTTGATCGGCGACACGTACAC
>CAXTMD010000451.1:0-3391 GCA_964245035.1 uncultured Chthoniobacterales bacterium | reverse complement strand
CGGCCGCACTGGTCGGCCGCGACGGCTCCATCGATTGGCTGTGCCTGCCGCGCTTCGACTCGGGCGCGTGCTTTGCCGCTTTGCTCGGGGAGGAAAAGCATGGCTGCTGGCAACTCTGTCCGGCCGGGGAAATCCGTTCCGTCCGCCGCCGCTACCGGCCCGACACGCTGGTGCTGGAAACGGAGTTCGAGACGGCCGACGGCGTCGTGCGCCTGACCGACTGCATGCCCCGGCGCGGCAAGCACCCCGACGTGGTGCGGTTGGCCGAGGGCGTGCAAGGCCGCGTCGGGATGCGGCTGCACCTGGCCGCGCGCTTCGACTACGGTGGGATCGCTCCCATCACCGCCCTAGGCAAGGAACCGGGAACCTGTACGTTCATGGCCGGGCCGGATGCCCTGATCTTGCGCACCTGCCTCCCGCTGCGTCTGGGGCCGGAACGCACGGTGGAAGCCGAGTTCGCGCTGGGCGCGGGTGAACGGGTCCCCTTCGTCCTGAGTTGGCATCGTTCCTACGAGCCGCCTCCCGAACCGCTCGACGCGGAACACGAGATCGCCGCGACGGAAGCGTGGTGGCGCGACTGGATCGGCCGCTGCACCTGCCGCGAAGGCCCCTGGGCGCAGGAGATCCGCCGCTCGCTCATCACGCTCAAGGCGTTGATCTACGGGCCGAGCGGGGGCATCGTGGCCGCGCCGACCGCCGGTCTGCCCGAGGTTCTGGGCGGCGTGCGCAACTGGGACTACCGTTTCTGCTGGCTGCGCGACGCCGCGATCACGCTCGGGGCCTTGGTGGAAACCGGGTTCAAGGAAGAGGCGCAACGTTGGCGCGACTGGCTGCTGCGCGCGGTGGCCGCGGACCCGGCCAACCTGCAAATCCTCTACGGCCTGGACGGTGAGCGGCGGCTGCTCAGCTTCGAGTTGACGCACCTGCCCGGCTACGAAAATTCGCGGCCTCTCACGGTCGGCAACGAAGCCTCTACGCAGTTGCAGTTAGACGTGTACGGCGAGGTCGCGCAGATGTTCTACCACGCCGGCGCAGCCGTCTTCTCCCGGCCGGAGCCCGCCGGGATCGACCAGGAGATGTTCGAGCGCTCCTTGAAGTTCTTGGAGTCGCATTGGAAAGAACCGGACGCGGGCATCTGGGAGATGCGTGGCCCAAAACGGCACTTTGTCTATTCCAAGGCAATGGCTTGGGTGGCGGTGGACCGGATGGTCCGCCGTTTGGAGGAAATTGATACCTCTAAAGACTGCGCCGCCTGGAAGCAGATGCGTGACGACATCCATCGCGAAGTGTGTGAGCAGGGCTACGACACGCAACGTGGGGCCTTCACGCAGTTCTACGGCTCGCAAGGTCTGGACGCGAGCGTGCTACTCCTCCCGGTGGTGGGGTTTTTGCCGGGCGACGATCCGCGGATGCGTTCCACGGTGGCAGCCGTCGAGCGGGAACTGCTGCAAGACGGGTTGGTCGTGCGCTACCAGCCCGGGGTGGACGCTGGCGTGGACGGGCTGCCGGGCACGGAAGGCGCATTCATCCCGTGCAGCTTGTGGCTGGCGAACTGCTACTGGCTGCAAGGCCGACGCCAAGAAGCGCAGGCACTCTTTGAACGGGTCATCAGCTTATGCAGCGATCTCGGTCTTTTGTCCGAGGAGTACGACTGCGTGAACCAACGGATGCTGGGCAACTTTCCACAGGCATTCTCCCATGTGTCGCTCGTGTACATGGCGTTGCAGTTGCGGCGGTCTCGGCAGGAGTGACCCGATGCGCCGCCATGGCCTCGTGGTCCGTCCTAACAGGCATCCCGCACCTCCGACGGCAAGGGCACCTACGCCTCGTCGCCCAAAACGCCACGCGTGAAGGCACTCTGGTGGCGCGTAACGTCCTCGTCACCCTACGCGGCGAGCCGTGGCGGCCGTTCACCTACCAGCCCATCGGCGAACTGGCGTTGGTGGGCCGGGGTGCGGGGGTAGCGGAAATCTACGGCTTACCTATCTTTGGGTTGCTCGCCTCGGCGCTGAGGCGAGCGGTCTACCTAGCCAAGATGCCGGGCATGGACCAGCGCGGACGCATCCTGTGGGACTGGTGCTGCGAGGCCTTGGCTGGTCGGCCGCTGCGCGCCATTGGGCACGCTCGGCACAGACAAAAGGCAGGCACCAAGCCGTCTGAGTGCCCATCAGCCTTGGCTCTGACCGGTGAGCCGTTCCCAGTTACCATGTGCCAACAGCGCTTTCTCTTCGGCCGAGAGCGTCGCTTGCTCGACGAAGTCGCGCGCGCCGCGGCCCGGCGCGATGATGAAGGGGTAGTTGGTGGAAAAGAGGATGCGTTCGACTCCCACGACCTGCTTGGCCCAGGCCAGGTAGGTCGGGCTGAACATGCCGCTGGGGGTCACGTAAAAGTTCTGGTGCACGTAGTCGCGGATAGGGCGTTGCAGGTGTTTAGCTTGTGCCGACATGGCGTCGATGCGCTCCAGGTAGAAGGGCACCATTTCGCCCCAGTGCCCCAGGATGATCTGCAGGTCCGGGCAGCGGTCAAAGACGCCCGAGAGAGTCAACCGCACCGCTTGGATACCCGCTTCGATGTGCCAGCCCCAGCCGTAGGTCGAGAACAGCAGGTTGAACGCCTCGTCGTAGCCCGAGTAGTACGCTTCCCGGAACTTCTTGAGCCCCAGACTGGAGAACGCCCACCGGTAGCGACTGTCCAAGCGCCAGCGCAGGTAAGGCAGGGTCTCGCCGCCCCCGGCCGCCGCCGACCGCGCGCGGTCTGAAAGTTCGCCCGACCGCTCCCGCTCCCGCCATGGAAACCTCCGCCGCCTTCGCCGCCGTCCTGTCCGCACTCGCCCCCGGGCGCGCCGCCGCCGACCCGGCCGCGGTCTTCGTGAGCAACTACAACTACGGCAACAGCGTACCCGCCTACAGCGCCACGGGGGACGCGGCCACCGGCTACACCGCGCCTGCAGGCTTCTCGGAACCGGAGGGCGTTGCCTATGACCCGACCAACAACACCCTCTACGTCGCCGAATACGACCACAACCAGATCCGCCCCTTCAACGCCACCACCGGTGTGGAGACGACCAGCACCAGCGGCTTCGCTAACGCCGCCGGGCTCAACAGCCCCGTCGGCCTCGCGTTACAACGCCGGGATGCTCTATGCCACCAGCATCGGCGCCAACACGGTCACGGCCTACAACGCCGCCACCGGCGCGGCGGTGACGGGCGGCTTCACTTCGCCGGCGGGCTTCACGCCGGTCACTGGCCTGGAGACCCCGTTTAGCGTGGCCCTCTACGGCAACGACCTCTTCGTCACCAACGGCGCCAACATCGTGGGCGAGTATGACGCGACGACGGGCGCGGTCCTCAACGCGAGCTTCGTCACGGCCTGAATGGCCCCGGCGGCCTAG
>CAXTMD010000450.1:0-3658 GCA_964245035.1 uncultured Chthoniobacterales bacterium | reverse complement strand
GTGCTGATTCCTGTCGGGTTCGGCGTGCCGTTCCTGGCGATGGGCTATCTTCTGGCTATCGGCGGCGTGCGCCTGCTCCGGCTACCAGGACACAACTTTATTCCGGCAGCCCCTTGAGCAGTGCGCGGAACTCGTCGTCAAACGTCCGCAGTTCACTGACCATCTGCGGGCTCTTGGAGAGCACCGTCTTGGTCAGTTTCTCGACGTAGGTCGGGTTGCGCTCGGCCATCTCGGAGAGCGCCATGATGACCGCCAGCGCGTTGCAGGCGCTGTGCTTGACCGCGCGAAATTTGTTGTGGAGTTCCAGCAACTCCGCCCGGGAGACCGGCGCGTCGTCGCCCGCGGGCGAGGAGGTCGAGGGCAGGTCGGTCGCAGACATGGAGGACGAATTCATTGGCTTTGGCGGTCGCGGTGTGCTTTGCTGGACATCCCGGAGAATGAGCAATTCCGGTGCCTAAAGGCGAAATTCGATGACCCAGCAGACTATCAGAATCGGCGGGGCGCGCCAGCACAATCTGCAAAATCTCAGCCTGACGCTCCCCCGCGGCCAGCTCGTGGTCGTCACCGGGCCGAGCGGTTCGGGCAAGAGTTCGCTAGCCTTCGACACCCTCTACGCCGAGGGCCGCCGGCGCTACGTCGAGAGCTTGTCGGCCTACGCGCGGCAGTTCCTCGACCAGTTGGAAAAGCCCGACGTGGACTTCATCGAGGGCCTGTCGCCCGCCATCGCGCTCGAACAACGCGCCGGGGCCGGCAACCCGCGTTCGACCATCGCCACCACGACCGAGATCTACGACTACCTGCGACTCCTTTATGCGTCGGTCGGCCAACCGCACGACCCGACGACCGGCCGGCCGCTGCGCCGCCAGACCCCGCAGGCCATCGTGGACCAGATCCTCGCCCTGGAACCCGGCTCGCGCCTGATCCTGCTCGCGCCGCTGGTCAAGGGCCAGGCCGGCGAGTTCCGCGACGTGCTGGAAAAGGTCCGCCGCGAGGGTTTCGTGCGCGTGCGTCTGGACGGCAAGATTCTCGAACTCGACGGCCCCGAGCCCGTGAAACCGGCCAAGACGAAGGAACACGCCATCGACGCGGTCGTGGACCGGCTCGTCTTGCGCGAGGGCATCCGCGCGCGGCTGGCCGATTCGGTGGAAACGGCGCTGCGCTGGGGCAAGAGCCAGGCCATCGTCCTGCACGCGCCGGCCGGCAGCGAGGACTACGTGGAAACCGCTTATTCCACCGAGTACCGCGATCCGGAGACGGGGTTCACGCTGCCCGCGCTGACGGCCAAGCATTTTTCCTTCAACAGCCATCTCGGCGCGTGTCCGGTGTGCCACGGTCTGGGCGTGCTCCAGGTGCTCGACCCGGAGTTGATGGTACCTGACGGGACCAAGACGCTCGCCGAGGGAGCCGTCGCCCCCTGGCACCGCGGCGTGGGCAAGCGGATGCGGGCGTACTACCAGACCGTCCTGCGCGGGCTGGCGGCGCATTATGGCGCGCCGACCGACCAGCCCTTTGCCGACCTGCCGGACCCTTTCCGGCACGCGCTGTTCGAGGGCACGGGCGACGAGCCGGTCGAACTCCGTCCCGCCAAGGACCAGGAAAAAGCCAAGGTCAAGCGCAAGGAAAAGGCCGAGGCCGACACGGTGGCGTCGGGCAAGCCGTTCGAGGGGCTGGTCCACCAGCTCCAGCACCTGCTCGACACGACGCAGAGCGAGCTGACCAAGCACCGGCTCAAGGCGTTCATGAGTCCGCAGCCCTGCCCGGCATGCCGGGGCGCGCGGCTGCGGCCGGAAATCCTGGCCGTGACGCTCGGCGTGCGGGACGGCGATCACCCTTCACCGTCCGGCGAAGGCACCGCTGCCACCGTCGGCAACCACGTCGACAAACCCGTGGCCTCCGCCGATGGCCACGCGCCGCGGGCGCTCAACATCCGCGAGTTTTGCCGGCTGACCATCGGCGAGGCGCACCGCACCATCACCCGGCTGGAGCTTTCCAACACGCAGCGCCAGATCGCCGCCGAGATCGTGCGCGAGGTCTCGGCGCGGCTGGGCTTCCTCGTGGAGGTCGGCCTGGACTACCTCAACCTCGACCGCGAGAGCGGCACGCTCTCGGGCGGCGAGTCCCAGCGCATCCGCCTCGCCGCGCAGATCGGCTCGGGGCTGGCGGGCGTGTTGTACGTGCTCGACGAACCCAGCATCGGACTCCACCAGCGCGACAACGACCGGCTCATCGCCACGCTTCGCCGTCTGCGCGATTTGGGCAACAGCGTCGTCGTCGTCGAACACGACGAGGACACGATCCGCGCCGCCGACCATCTCCTCGACATCGGCCCCGGCGCGGGGCCGCGCGGCGGGCGGCTGGTCGCGCAGGGGACGCTGGAAGAGGTCCTGCGCGTGGACGCTTCGCCGACGGCGCAGTACCTCACCGGTCGGCTGACCATCCCCGTGCCGCGCCGCCGCCACCAGCCGCTTTTTCCTCCGCCCAAGCGCTCGCAGACGGCCGTGCCGCACGGCATCCCCGCCCGTGCGGCGGAGGGCGACGAGGCGTTCGACGGCTCGGGCTGGATCGAGATCCTCGGCGCGACCGAGAACAACCTGCAAAGCGTCAACGCCGCCTTCCCGCTCGGCTGCCTGACTTGTGTGACGGGCGTCAGCGGTTCGGGCAAGAGCACGCTGGTGGACGACATCCTGCGCCGCGCCCTGGCCCGGCAGCTCTACCGCGCCAAGGACGCCCCGGGCAAGCACGAGCGCATCGAGGGCACCGAGCAGATCGACCATGCCATCGTCATCGACCAGTCGCCCATCGGCCGCTCCCCGCGCTCCAACCCGGCGACGTACACGGGCGCGTTCGGACCGATCCGCGAGATCTTCGCGCAACTGCCCGCCGCCCGCGTGCGCGGTTACGACGCGGGCCGGTTTTCCTTCAACGTGAAGGGCGGCCGGTGCGAGCACTGCGAGGGCGACGGCGTCATGAAAATCGAGATGCAGTTTCTGCCCGACGTGAGCGTGACGTGCGAGGTGTGCGAGGGCAAACGCTACAACCGCGAAACGCTGGAGGTCACCTTCAAGGGCAAGAACATCGCCGACGTGCTCGCCATGACCATCGAGGAGGCGAGCCGGTTTTTCCGCGCGGTACCCGCCGTGTCCGACCGGCTGACGGCGATGGAGGACGTGGGGCTGGGTTACCTGCGGCTGGGTCAGGGTGCGGACACGCTCAGCGGCGGCGAGGCGCAGCGCGTCAAGCTGGCGGCCGAGTTGGCGAAGAAGTCGACCGGGCGGACGGTGTACCTGTTCGACGAACCCACGACCGGGTTGCACTTCGCGGACATCGCCAAGCTGCTCGAGGTGCTTTTCAAATTGCGCGATGCGGGCAACACGCTCATCGTCATCGAGCACAACCTGGAGGTCATCAAGTGCGCGGACTGGGTCATCGACCTGGGGCCGGAAGGCGGGGCCGGCGGCGGGAAGATCCTTGGCGCAGGCACGCCCGAGCAGATCGCCAAGCTGCCCGGCAGCCACACGGGGAAATATTTGGCGGGGAAGTTATGAGTGCATCTGCCCCGCCGCGTCAGCGGCGCAATTTGCTCGGAGCGCTCGCCGTCGCCTGGATGGTTCCATGGCTGGTCCACGCTCAAGAAACCCCTCCCCAACCGCTCTACGAC
>CAXTMD010000449.1:0-3666 GCA_964245035.1 uncultured Chthoniobacterales bacterium | reverse complement strand
TTTCGATGAGCAACCCGCCGGAGAGATTTTCGCGCACCACCGCGTCCTCGACGAGCAGGTCGGCGCAGTCGCCGCTCCACCAGAGGCCGCGGCAGAGGTTCGCGACCGCGCGCTGCCGCCGCCACGTCGAGCCGTGCACGCCGGCCACGTACACGCCGGCCGGCGTGGGTTCGCTTTCCCCGGGCCACGTGGCGCGGAAGCCGTTGAACGAGGTCTCGCAATCCTCGGCCAGGAGGTTTTTGACGAGGGTGGCGGTCAGCCCGCTGCGGCCATTGTTGATCAACCGGACCCGCCGCAGGGTGAACCCCTGCGACCACGGCGCGGCCGGGGAGCCGTCGAGGAGGAGCCCGCAGCCGCCGTTCCACTGGCTGAGCACGTCCTCGACGAGCACGTTCGAGCAACGGTTCAGCACGAGTCCTGCCGGCCACGCGCCCGGGCTGCGTGCGCCGGTGGGGTTGGCCGCGTGCTGGAAAAGCAGGCTGCGCACGACGACGTTGCGCCGGCCGGTGATCTCCATCCCGTGGCCGCGGGTGCCGACCTGGAAAACCGCGTCGGCCGCGGCGGTGTCTTGCGGCAACTGCGCGCGCACGACCGTCCCGGGGTTTTTATGATCTGTCGAGGACACGACGCAGAAGCAGCCCGGCGCGAGGGCACTGGCGGACTCGACCTGCCGCAGCGCGGTGCCGTTGACGAAGACGAGCCGCGAACGCAGCAGCGCCTCCGCCGCGAGGGCCGCACGGTCGCCGCCGCGTGGCGCACCCTCGCTGCGAAACGGCCATGGGTGGACGAGCGTCGCGCCTTCGGTCTTCCAGGTGGCGGCCTCCCAGCCGGCGGCGTCGGCGGCGTCGATGATCGTCTGGTCGTGTTCGGTGGCTTCGATCACCAGCGGCGCGTCGGTGTCGCTGCCGGCGGGCGCGGGGATGTCGATCGGTTCGCGGTAGATGCCTGCGCCGATGATGACCTTCGCACCGACGCCTGCGTCCTTGTCGCGCACCGCGGCGTCGACCGCACGCTTGATCGTCAAGAATGGGGAGTCCTGCGTACCGTGCTTGTCATCGTCGGCGGCGTCGGCCCCGCTGCTGTCCACGTAGTAGATTTTGGCGACCTTGGATTCGTCGATCTTCGCGCCGGTGGCGGCGGGAGGCTCGGCCGCGGCCATCGTGGTAGCGAGACAGCATAAACTGAAGACCAGCCGCGTCAGTGGCATCCGTCGCGAAGAGTCCTGATGGCTCTCCGAACCGTCACAAATGTTTCCGGTGAGGCGCTCCGTGCGTACCCAGCGCATGCAAGCCAAATTTGGGACGGCTCGGAGAGCCATCAGGACCTTATGGACGACCGACCGCTGCGCGGCCTGACCGGAGCATGACGGACGCAGCATCGTTGGAAGGAAATGTTTTAAGCCAGCGCGCTCCGGTAGCCTTCCGGGTCGATCTCCACATCCCGGTAGCCAACCGCCAACAAACCCTCGCGCAGCCGCGCGGCTTCCTGAGTGTCCAGCCGACCGGACATCTCCGCCGGGGCGATCTGCACCCGCGCGCGCGGCAGCGGTCCCGCGCCGTCCAGATGGTGTCGCACGCGGAACACCCGGAAGCCCATCGCGCGCACGAACGCCTCGCCACGCTCGATCATCCCCAGCGCTTCGGGAGTGACCGGCGTGCCGTGCGGGATGCGCGAACTCAAACACGGCTGCGCGGGCACGTCGGCCGTCGGCAATCCCAACTGGCGCGACAACTCGCGGATCTCCGACTTCGTCAGCCCGGCCTCCTTGAGCGGGGCCACCACGGCAAACTCCTTCGCCGCCTGCACGCCGGGGCGCACCTGCCGGGCGTCGTCGGCGTTCTCGCCGTAGGCGATGGCGGCAAACCCGCGTTCACGCGCCATGCGGTCGAGCCGGTGGAAAAGCTCGGCCTTGCAAAAATAACAACGGTTCAGCGGGTTGCTGGCGTAGTCGGCGTTGGCGAGTTCGTCGGTGCGGACGACCTCGACCGGCGCGCCGATGGCCTTGGCCAGCGCCAGCGCGTCGGCGAGGGCCTGCCGCGGCAGGCTCGGACTGTCGGCGATCACGCCCACGGCCTGCGTGCCGAGCGTCAGGCGCGCGGCGGCGAGCAAATACGCGCTGTCCACCCCGCCCGAGTAGGCGATGAGGATCGGCGCGTGCCGGTGGAGCAGGTCGGCGAGGCGTTCGACCCGCGCGTGCGTCTCAGAGTTGGATGCGTCGGAAAAGCTCATTGAGCGGCAGTTGCAAGCCGATGTAAAATTCGCCGAACTCCGCGTATTCCGCGCTGACCGCGTCGAAACGCATCTCGTAGACGATGCCCTTCACGTCGAAGGTGTCGTGGGCAAAGAGCGTCACGCCCCATTCGGAGTCGTCCAGCCCGGTGGAGCCCGTGATGAGCTGGCGGATCTTGCCCGCCCACTGGCGGCCGATGCGCGCGTGGCCCTGCATGAGTTCGCGGCGTTCGTGGTGGTTCATCCGGTACCAGTTTTGCTGCGCGCCGCGGCGTTTGCCCATGCTGTAGAAGCAGATCACCGGCCGGTTGCCGAGTTTGGGGTAGAGCCGTTCCTTGCCGTACTTTTCCATCCGTCCGCGGAAGTCCTCCAGGCCGGCGTCGTGCTCGGGCGTGCCGGCGGTGAGACCCTTCTCCTTTTCGAGCGTTTCGGCGGCGTACTCGGCCTCGGTGGTCGTGTACTCGCTGCGCTCGGTCATGGACAGGTAGCTGTACACGGGCGTGAGCACGTCGGGACCCAGCGACAGGCTCAGGCGTTTTTCAAAGCCGTTGGCGGTCTGCAAATCGGGCGTCAGCAGCATGAACCCGAGGTCGGCCTTGGGCGTGACGACGCTGAAAGCGAGCAACTGCGTGCCCTCGGTGGCGCGGATCTCCTGGACGAGTTCGGTCAGGTTGGTCTTGGCGGCGCGCTGGTCGTCAGGGGAAAGGAGCTGCCACTGGCCGTATTCGACGCGGTAGAAAAGATGCAGGACGTGCCAGCCCTCGGCAGGCAGTACGGGATCAAAGGCGCGGTCGGTCATGGGACCGCTAACTTAATGCAAAACGCGGAATGCAGAATGTAAAAGTTCAGACGCCAAAAAGCCGGTGGCGGGCCCCGGCCTCTGAACTTCTGCCCGTTGCGTTCTACTGGAGCGGCGGCGGCGTGTCGTTCGGCCCCAGCGGCGGGGTGAACGTCATCGTCTTGGTGAACCGCTTGTCGGTGCCTGCCTGCGGGTCGACGCGCCAGTGGGTGAAGGCAAAGCGCAACGCCGCCCGGTCCAGGAGGTTCGAGCCGCTGCTCTTGTCGAGGTTGATCGTGTCCACCAGTCCGGCCGGCGTCCAGCCCACCGTGATCGTGCAGGCCCCCTGCGGCCGCAGCCGCAGCGCCTCGTTGGGGTAGGGAGCGTCGGGGGTGCCGACCGACGCCTTCAGGCGCGCTTCCGCGAGCGCGCGCTGTTCGTTGGGATCGAGGTGAAACTCGAACTCCTTGTCGACCGTCCCCGCCACCGGCTTGCCGTCGAGCGTGGCGGGTTGGAAAGTCCACTTGCGCAGGTCGTATTCGAGCACCATGGCGTCGAGCATCACGCTGCCCGAACTCCCGTCCACGACCGTATTGACGACCTGGCCGTTCTCGTCGACGGAAAACTTCACCCGCACCACCCCCTCCACGCGGTTGAGC
>CAXTMD010000448.1:0-3686 GCA_964245035.1 uncultured Chthoniobacterales bacterium | reverse complement strand
CGGCAAATGCTCGTCGTAAAGGCTGCCGGTCCGGCCGACCTGGGTCAGCACGGTGCCCGGCGGCACCGGGTACGCCACCGCCCCGGGGGCGCTGACGCCGCTGCCGTGCGCCACGGGCACGTCGGCAGCCGGACGGATGATCGGCGCGTGGAAGCCTCCCTGGTCGATGGCCTGCATCTCGTCGCCGGGCAGGTAGATCGGCCGCGCCGGGCTGACCGCCACGGAGTTGGGTGAGAGCGGCACGTCGGTGATCGCCGCCGCGCCGCGCAGCGTGCCGCCGAGCGCGTTGTGGTTGCCGTAGCCGGTGTGGTCGTCCTCCGTGTCCGTGTAAGCGGTCGTGCGCACCGATTGGATGCTCGTGCGCGCCAGCGGCGCTTCATACGGCGGCAGCGGGCTCGGTGAACTGCAACCGGCCAGCAACCCCGCCGCCAGCCCCGCGAGCCACAGGAAAATCTTCCGGTCCATGAGCGCCGGATGATACCATCAGAGAAGGTAGGAGGCGAGAGAGGAGATGCGGGATTTTGTCTTTGCTCCCTCCTGCCTCAACTCCGCTGCCAGCGCCGCCACGAATACAGCCGGCTTTTCAGGTACTCCTTCGGCGTCTCGCCGCGCACGGCCTTGAACCAGTGCCGCAGCCGGCGGCGCGGCAGGGTCGGCTCGTAACCCAGCCCCTCCATCAGGTCGCGGCAGTGCCACTCCACCCAACCGACTTCTTCTTCGGTCAAAAACTTGCGCCAGCGGTCCGCCGGCTCCTGGCTGACGGCGCGGAAACCCTGTTCCGTCGCCGAGTTGCCCGCCCACGGCAGCCCGACCTTCGTCGGCCGCAGCAGCACGTCGTCGTACGGCACACCTAGAAACGCGCACACCCGGCGCATGGCCGCCTCGGGTTCGCGCACCGTGCGCCGGAAGCCGACGACAAGCATCCGGTCCTCGCCGAGCACGCCGCGCGGGTCACGCCGCTGCACGAGTGCCAAGCGCGCGGCCGTGCGCCAGTGTTTGACGCACAGGTAGATCGAAAAACGCCGCAGCCGCCGGGTGCGTTCGAGCAGGATCTGCGCGGCCAAAAGCGCGCGGGGATCGCGCAGGGTCAGGATCAGCTTGGCGTGCGGGAACCGGCCCAGGATCGCGTCGAGATGGTCGCGGTTGGCCGGGGTTTTCTCGATCCAGCGGCGGACGGACTCCAGCGGCCGGCCGAGCGTGGCGGCATAGGCTTCCAACAGCAGCACGAGCAGGTCGCGGTCGGCGTTGGCGGGGTCAAACGCCGCGTCCTCGAAACGCCGCTTCAGCCCCGCCGTGTCGAGTTGCGGGTAGGAACGCTTGCCCCACTTGCACCGTCCGCCGAAGAGCACGTTGGCAAGCGTCTGGCCGGTGATGTAGTCCACCTGCTCGCGGCGCGAGCGTTCCCTGTACTTGGTCAGCACGGTAGGGAAGTAGGCGGTCTCCTCGGGCAGCACGAGCAGGTCGCGGTGGCCGTCGAGCAGCGAGACGAGCAGGGTGGTGCCGGACTTGGCCGGCCCGGCGATGAAGCACGCGCGCTGCGCAAAAGGCAGCGGCGCGGAGGGTTCGGGGGACATCGTTGGCGCGCAGGCTACACGGGAACGGTCCCGCTGGCCAGACCGGACGCCGTGCGGTAGGTTGCGCGCTCGCCCATGCCCGACCTTCCCGCCACTGCTGCCGCCGGCCCCATCGTCGGCATTGATCTCGGCACGACCAACTCGCTTGTCGGCGCGATGGACGCCGGCTTCCCGGTGCTGATCGCCGATGCGGATGACCAGCGGCTGACGCCTTCGGTCGTCTACTTCCCCACAGACGGTGGCGAACCCGTCGTCGGACAACCGGCGGCGGCAAGGCGCGCGGAGGAGCCCGCACGTACTGTCTATTCCGTGAAACGGTTGATGGGCACGCGCACCGGCGAGGTGGACGCGTCGGACTTGCCCTATGCGGTCAGCGGCGCGCCGGGCGGTCCGGCGCGCGTGCGGACCGACGAACACGAACGTTCCCCGGAAGAAATTTCCGCCCTCATCCTGGGCAAGCTCAAGGCCGACGCCGAACGCGCCCTCGGCGTGCCGGTGAGCCGCGCGGTGGTCACCGTGCCCGCGTACTTCAACGACGCGCAGCGTAACGCCACCAAGGCTGCCGGCGAAATGGCCGGCCTCCACGTCGAGCGCATCCTCAACGAACCCACCGCCGCCGCGCTCGCCTACGGCCTGGACCGCCTCGGCGACCGCTCGAAGATCGCCGTCTACGACCTCGGCGGCGGCACGTTCGACATCTCGATATTAGAACTGAACGCGGGCGTCTTCCAAGTGCTTTCCACCAATGGCAACACACGCTTGGGTGGGGACGATATCGACACCGCCTTCGCCGCGTATCTCCGGACGAGGATCACAGAAACGGAACCGGGCGAGGCGGACTTTCCGTCGCTTGCACGCGCGATGAAAGTCGGGCTTTCCGAACACAGGCTGTCCACCGTGGGCGACCAGAACGAGGACAAACAGGTCACCATCCTCCGCTCCGAACTCGAAACCGTCGCCCGGCCCATCGTCGAACGCACTCGTGCCCACTGCCTGCGCGCGCTTGCCGACGCCAAGCTCTCCCCCGCCGAACTCGACGCCGTCATCCTCGTCGGCGGAGCCACGCGCATGCCGCTGGTGCGCGCACTCGTGGCGAAAATCTTCGGCCGCGAACCCGACACCTCGCAAAATCCCGACGAGGCCGTGGCGCTCGGCGCGACGATCCAGGCCGGGGTCCTCTCGGGGGCAGTGCGCGACGTGATCCTGCTCGACGTGACCCCGCTGTCGCTGGGCATCGAGACTTTCGGCGGCCTGGCCAACGTCATCATCCCGCGCAACACGACGATCCCGACGAAGGCGGGCGAACTGTTCACCAACCCTGTCGCGGGCCAACGCACGATGGGCATCCACGTCATCCAGGGCGAACGCGAGCGCGCCGCCGACAACTGGACGCTCGGCCGCTTCGACCTCGACTTCACGCCGGGGCCGCGCGGCTCGGCGCGCGTGGGCGTGCAGTTCGAAATCGACGCCGACGGGATCCTGCACGTGCTCGCGCGCGATACGAAGACGGGTCAGGAGAAGATCGTCGAGGTCCGCAGCGCCGTGGACGTGAGCGACGAGAAGGTCGAGGCGATGATCGCCGAGTCGGTCGAATACGCGTTCGACGATTACCACGCGCGGCTGCTGGTCGAGACACGCCTGAAAAGCGGCGAGATGCTGCCGGCCGTGCGCCACGCGCTCGAACTCGCCGGCAACCGGCTGCCCGACGACGAACGCGAGCGCATCGCCGCGTTGGCCGCCGACGTGGAAGCGGCCATGACCGGCGAGGACTTGGACCGGCTCAAGGCCGCCAACGCCGCGCTGGATGCGGGCACGCAGGAACTCGCCACGCTGCTCATCGAACAGGCGATGGACGAGGCGCTGGAACGGCGTGGGTTGGTGTGAAGGGCGCGTGTTGTTTGAACACAGAGAACACGGAGGAGCACAGAGGCCGGAGGAGGACGGAAAAGAAGGGGTTTAGTGGATGACGGGAGGAGCGTCGGGAAGACGCTCCCCGGAATACCCATTCGTCAAACGGAAGATGCCTTGTTTCAAGATGGTGACGTGGAAGTTAATGATAGAGCATAGTTCAGTTCGATAAGCTACGGTAGCCGCAGTGGGCGAAGTAGGCGC
>CAXTMD010000447.1:0-3692 GCA_964245035.1 uncultured Chthoniobacterales bacterium | reverse complement strand
CGCTTCGCCAGCCTGAAGGCGACGGCGCGCGGCTACAACCTGCCGACCTACGCGAGCAACGACGTGGGCTTTCGGATCGTGTGCGAGTGCGATTGAAGGCCGTCAAACCAAACGGCGGCCAAGAGTTTAGCGGAGGAGTGTTGATCGGCGAAAAGAGAGGACAGCACGATGTCTGCGGGCCGTCTTAGCTGGATTTGATCAGTTCGCCCAGGGAAACCTTCAGGCAGAATCTGTTGATTTCCTCCATCGCCTCAATCGCCGCAATCAAACTCCCCAGATCCGCTGGCTGTTGGGCGCAGGCTGATTCCAGCCTCTCGACCAGTTGCGGCCATGTGTTTTGTAAGACCACGCTCACCTGATTTCGGAGGGGCTCCTCAAAAGCCTGGATGACGGAGACGGGGTCCTCCACGCCCCTGACCTGCGCGTCGGCATACAGCGCTTTCAGATCGTCGACGATGGAACGCACTTCCGCCTCGATCTTGCCCGACGGAGGCTTCTTTGCCAATTGCAGATTGCGCAGCTTCTCCAGGTGTTTTTCCAGGAACTGCCGTCGGAAAAACCAAGCCATGTTGTAGAGGTGAAAGATCCTGGTCTCTTTCACGTGATCGGTTGGTTGGTACGCCGTGATGATCTTGGCGGCTGCAAAGGTGAAACGGCACTCGTCCTTCGTCTTCTCAAGCCGCCTGAGGATCACCCGATAGATGCTCTCCGATCCATCGTTTGTCCGGATGCGCAATGCGATGGAAGGATGCCTCACTGCCGTGTACCTCAGTGCATCGCTCATCATGGAGGCGAGTTGATACGCCCACGGCTGCCAGTCTTCCAAGTTCTCGGTCAGCTCCCCCCAAGTCCACGCGGTGCTCCTTTCCGGCCGACCAAAGGCGGTCTCCCACGGCCCATCTCCGCTGACCTGGGTGTTTGGCGAGATGGAACCACCGCCCAACTTCACTGTTTCCGAGGCATCTACGTGGAATGTGAACGTCGGAGAAATCGTAAACTGCGCGATGATCTCTTCTTCATACAACACCTCTCTGATGATCCGACTGATCTTCTCCCTGATCTCCACATGTCCGATCTCAGCAAACAGCGCGGGCTTGATCTGCCACGGTTCGTCCAGATAGATTTGCCTGAAGAGTTGGTGCAATTCGTCTTCCTTTGCCGGCACCGAGGTAAATCCACGCAGAGGCGGAGGCAGCACATGCCTGGGGTCATGAAGGCAAAAAAGCTTTTTGTTGACGTCTTCCTTCATGGTTGCCCGGAAGTACCCTGCCTCAAACAGACACCAGTCGTGGTTCACATCGGGACCGTCGTACAGGAGGATGAACCAGTTCGCCTCGTCGAGACCCGCGCGGATTTTCTGTTCCCAGAAGTCCCCGCGGTCGAAGTTGGCCGAATAGATGATTTCTATTCTTTCGTTTGCCAGAACGGACAGAGCCGCGGCGACTCGGATCGCTTTCTCGCGGGATTTCCCGAGTTTATGGCTTAGAAAGATCTTCAGCGGAGGGGTAGGCGTCGCGTGCTCCGGCTTTTCCTCCGTCGCTTGAGCGGGCCAGCCTCCGTGGTCGGACTTGGGCGCTTTGATCTCGGATTCCATGGTCGGGTTTAATGGAGGCTTTGAACGGCATGTGCTCAAATCGCCCGCGCAGGGCGTCATCGTGGCCGAACCTCCTTTTTAGGAAATTTCTCCACCGCTGCAAGCAGATAAATCAGGACTTATGTGCCACCCTGCGCGGGCTTTGCGTCGGTATGCTTGTCGTTCACTTTCCCTCCCACGCCTCCAGAAAAGTGTTCACCAGGGTCGGCAGTTCCTGGCTGTAGCCGCCTTCGAGGATCGCCCCGACCGGCCACGGCGCCTGGCGGCACCACTCCCCGATGGCAGCGAACTCCTTCGGCCGCAGCCGTAGGTCGGTCAGCGGGTCGGCCGCGTACGCATCGAACCCCGCGCTGACCAGGATCAGGTCCGGCTTGAACGCCAGCACGTCCGCCCAGCTCTCCTCCAGGACGGCGAGGTGCTTCTCGGCCGCCGTGCCGGGGGCCACGGGGTCGTTGCGCACGTTGTCGAAACTTTCTGTCCCCGTGCCCGGATAGCCGGGGTACTGGTGCACGCTGGCGTAAAACATGCCTTCTTTCCCGCGCAGGATGTCTTCCGTGCCGTTGCCGTGGTGGGCGTCGAAATCCCACACCGCCACGCGCCCGACCCCGAGCGCGGCCTGCGCGTGCAGTGCCGCGATGGCCACCGAGTTCAGGTAACAAAATCCCATGATCGCCTCCCGCGTGGCGTGGTGGCCCGGGGGCCGCATGAGCGAAAACGCCTTGTCGCCGCTGTCGAAGGCGCGTTCGGCCACGGCCATCGCCGCGCCCGCGGCCCGCCGGGCGTGGTCCGCGATGCCGGGCAGCACGGCCGTGTCGGGGTCGAACATCCCGCCGGGTGGCGCTTCCGCCAGTCGGCGCAGGTACGCGGGAGAATGCGCCCGCCCGATGGCCGCATCGTCGGCCAAAAAGGAATCCGCGGGGTGTTCCGGCAGCCAGGCGGGGTGGCGTTCGCGCAACCACTCGGCCGTGCGCAGGACGCGGAAAGGAGCTTCGGGGTGACCCGCGGCGGCGTAGCCGGCGCAGGCAGGATCATAATAAATGTACATGGCAAAAGGCGGGCGGCGGACGACAAAACGCGACGAAACCGGGGCAGGCCCGCGCGGTGTTACCGTCTCATCCTCAATCGTCTGAGGGGGTTCGCCGGGCCGGGACAGACCCCCACAAGCGGCGCAAGCGATTGGCTCGAAAGCAGTTTGGCCGCACCGACTAGCGCCCATTTGCGCCCATCCGCCCCGCGTTGCCGCGTCGAATGCACTTCATTGACAGACCGGAGGCGGCTGTTACCATGTGGCGCAATTTGAGACACCTGCCTTCGCTTAACCTTCTCTGAACAATCCTTGACGGCCCGAGACTTCCCCCGCTAAAACCGTCGCGGATCGTTTCGACATCGAAGCGTCACCTTACCCAATGAGATTTCCGTTTGCCCTGACCGCCAAGATCGCCAAGTACATCGTTGGCCAAAAGCTGCGCGGCACCGACAAATTCGCCACCGTCCTCCAACTGGAGCCCCTGCACACCTGCAACCTGACCTGCACGGGCTGCGGACGTATCCGTGAATATTCCACCTCGCTCAAGGATCTCATGTCCTTGCAGGACTGCCTGGGCGCGGCGCAGGAGTGCGGCGCGCCGATGGTCTCCATCTGCGGCGGTGAACCGCTGATCTACCCACAGATCGAGGCGTTGTCCACCGGGCTGCTCAACGACCAGGAGCGCATCGTTTATCTGTGCACCAACGCCATGTTCATGCGCCGCAAGATGCGCGCGTACCTGGCGCGGGAGTTCGGCCGCACGCCGGAAACCGTCGAACCGACCATTGCGCGGCTCATGGCCGAGGGCCTGATGAACGAGAAGGAAGCCGCCGAGGTCCGCAAAGGTCCCAAGGACCCGAACGCCCCGGTGATGGCCCCGCACCCGTTCTTCTTCTGGAACGTCCACCTCGATGGCCTGGAGTACATCCACGACCTCATCGTGGAGCGCGAGGGCGTCTTCAAGGAGGCCGTGCTCGGCATGCGGATGGCCAAGATCCTCGGCTACCAGGTGTGCACGAACACGACCGTCTACAAGGAAACCGACATGCAGGAGGTCGAGGACATGCTCGA
>CAXTMD010000446.1:0-3728 GCA_964245035.1 uncultured Chthoniobacterales bacterium | reverse complement strand
GGGTGGCCTGGTGCGGCGGTAAGGCGCGGATCCTCTTGCTGACCACGGGCACGGTCGGGTGGCACCACCCGGGCAAGCCGCCGGTGCCGATCCGTTGGGTGCTGGTGCGTGATCCCAAAGGACGCTTCGAACCGCAGGCGCTGCTCTCCACCGACGTGGCGCTGGCGGCCCGGTAGATCGTCGGTTTTTTCGTGCGCCGCCGGACCATGGAAACGACCTTCCAAGAAGCCAAGGCTCACTTGGGTATCGAAGGCCAGCGCTAATGGAACCCTCTGGCCGTAGCGCGCGCCACGCCGCTGCGTCTGGTGCTCTTCTTGTTGGTCGCACTCATCGTGGACCAACAACCCGACTGGCAGACTTCCGTCCGACAAGCGGCGTGGTATTAAAAGGCACTGCCTACCTTCTCGGATGCACTCGCCCAAGTGCGTCGTCGCCTCTGGCAAGGGATGGCTTTTTGCATGTCAGCCGGGAACAGCGACAAGCGAGAACCGCCCGCCGATCTCTGCGCTCACTTCAACGAACTGCTCGCCTACGCCGCCTGAAAATGGATAAAGTCGAGCTCAGGGAGACATCTACGGTCGGACGAAACTACTTGGATTTCGGCGCGAACTTAGCCGTCAGGGCAACGAACCGTGGGTTTCCCTGTAGAGGGTCCCACACCGGGTTCAACCGGAAATCCCCGTAGTTGGGGATCTTTACGGCCGACTGGCCCGCCGGTCGATCCACCCACGGCTCCAACGTCTGGCAAGCGAGGTCGGGTCGATCCATCCAGGCGTAAGTCACCGCCACCTGGTACGCCATCACCGGCGCGAGCGGAGCGGATTGTTCGCGCATGCTGAGGGAAACGCGCTGTGCCTCATCCAACGCTTTGTCTTTGTCGCCCAGGCCCGCGTCGATCATGGCCAGGACACTCAAGAGATACCCGTTTTGTGGGTCGCCCGCCATACTCTTTTCCACATCCGCCCTTGCGCGCAGGAAACTGTCGTGCGCCGCGGCATCGTCGTGGCGAAGCCGTGCGGCCAGCGCCTCGAACCAGGCCTTGGGCAGTGGGAACTCGCCCCATTGCAGTCCCCCGGGCGAGACTTCGGCCGCCGCGCGGGTGGCTCCTTCCGCGTCGTGTGAATAGAGGGCAATGACCAGGTGAGCTCTTGTCACCACTTCAGGCAGGGCAGCGTCTTCCGGGGTGACGCTGGCGTACAGTTCGCGCAAGGGAGTGATGTCCCCGCGCTCCTCCAGCTTGCCGATGGCGCGAAAGCCACGGTAGCTCAACGAGGCGTTGCGCGGGGTGGCGGCAATCACGCGCGCTATCTCGCGGTCAGATTGCTCGAAGCGCCGCTGGAGGCGGTAAGTTAGCGCCAGCGAAAAGCGGCGGTTCGCGTCATGGGGCTCCAGTCGCAGCGCGCGCTCCAGATAGCGGGTACCTTCCTCCAACCGTCCCAGGTTGCTGACAAGGAAACTCGCCTCCACTTCCACATCGACGTTGCTGGGCATCGCCCGCCTGGCCAACTCCAGTTCGGCGAGCGCCCCCTCGTAGTCATCGTGCAGAGTGTAGAGGATGCTCGCCCGCGCCAGGTGGGTTTCGCCGGTGTCGGGACAGATGCGGGTGGCCTGCATCAGAGCAGCCTCAGCCTGGTTGCTGTGCGCGGCCAAGGCGTCGTTGTTTCCTGCGAGCGACTCGTAGGTGAGAAGGTGGAGAAAGTTGTTGACCAATTCCGTGTACGCCAAGGCGAACTGCGGGTCGCGCTTGACCGCCTGCTCCAGCATGGGAACACTCGTTTCCGAGCGGTAGCGGCATTCCTGCTCCACCGTCTGGAAAATACGGCCGTCGTCCTTGCCGCGCAGGTAAAGGTTGTAGGCCGTCAGATCACTGGTCGGCGGTCCTTCGACGGCGGATTTCTCCCGGTCTGATAAGGTGACCCGCAGATGTTCCGCCAAAGCCCGGATGATTTGACCTGGGACGATGTACGCCTCATCCGACCGCTGTGTGAATTGCGAGTTCCAAGGATGCTCCGGATCGCGCAGGTCGTGCAGGCGCACGCTGATCTGGACCTGCTTGTCCTGGCGGCGCACGCTGCCTTCGAGCAGGTAGCGCGCGTCCAGATCCTGCCCGATCCTGTCCAGATCACGGTTCGGCCCGGGCAGATCGTCACGCGTGCTTGCGGCACCGATCACGTCGAAGGCAGTCAGGTGGGTCAGGTCACGGGTAAGCTCGCCCTGCACGCTGCGGGCAAAAAACTCGTTGTCCTGGTCCCCGCCCTGGTTTTCGAAGGGCAACACCGCCAGGGCGTACTTGCCGCTCCCGGCTTGAGCAGCGGGGACCGGGGCAGTGTGCCGCCCGCGCCAAACCACTACTCCCGTACCGAGCACGAGCAGCAACCCCACGCCGACGAGTTGCCGGGACCGCTTGCGCCATCCCGTCCGGCTGGTCTTGCGAGTGAGTTCCTGCTGGCAGCGGCGTAGCACATCGAGCAACTCGCGCGCACTCTGCGGGCGGGCGGCGGGATCGAAGGCTACCATGGAACGAAGTGCCTTCGCCAAGTAGGCGGGCACGTTGGCCGACCGGAGTTGCTCCGTGGGCAGCGTGCGCTGCCGGGCATGGATGGTTGCCAAGGTATCGCCTACGAAGGGCGTCTTGCCGCACAGCAGGGTCCAGAGCGTCACGCCCAAACTGTAGATGTCCGAGCGGGTATCGACGCGCTGCTCACCGGTGGCGTGCGCGAATTGCTCGGGACTGGCAAAGGCCGGTGTGCCCACGAAGGCGTGGCGCGTGTCGTTGGCCCCGAGCACATCGTCGTCGGTACCTACCGCCTTGGTCAAGCCCCAGTCGATCACCTTGACGTGCAACGGCGTCTCGGCCTCCAGCGCGCCCACCAACATCAGGTTGCTGGGCTTGAGGTCGCGGTGCACCAACCCATGCGCCTCCGCCGCCGCCAGGGCGCGGGCCACCTGCACGCCCACTTCCAGGGCTTGTTCGGGCGGCAGGGGACCGCGACGCTCCACCCGTTCGGCTAAGGTCTCACCTTCCACCAGTTCCATGGAATAGAAACACTCGCCGTCCTGCTCGCCGTAGAAAGTGACGCTCGCCACGTTAGGATGATGGAGCCGGGCCGCCGCCCGCGCCTCGCGCAGAAAACGAGCGCAGCCGACGGGGTGACCGGCCACCCGGTTGCTGATGACCTTCAGCGCCACGGGCAGGCGCAGCACGGTGTCCAGCGCCCGGTAAGTGGTGCCCATCGTGCCGCTGCCCAATTCCGCCGCCCGGCCGTCGGACCCCAACGCGACCTCGAAGTGACCGTAGCGCAGCAGCGGGGTGTCTGCCCGCGTTGTGCCACCCGCCACCAAGGGTGGGTCGTCCTCGTCCGCGTCGAGGACCAGGCGCAACGCGCAACGCGGGCATCCGTCCTGCGGCCGGTCTGCCGCCAGGGGCAACCCACAGCGAGCGCAACTCTGAACACCCGCTGTCGGGGCCGGGGTCGCGGAATCGGCGTCGTCCGCGGGCGAGCCTTTTTCAACCGGACGGTCGACGTTCATAAAGCTAGGATAACATCCCTTGCAAGCCTCACAATTGCACAGATTCCCCGACGCTTACGTCAACAATAGTTGATAGAGGTAGCGCAGTTCCTCGTCCACCTGCGTCGGGTCCGTCACCGTATGCGCTACCTCGTCGCGGGAGGTGTTGCAAAGCTTGGGTTGGAGTCTGGTAAGGTGGCCGTATAACCCCGGTGCTG
>CAXTMD010000445.1:0-3742 GCA_964245035.1 uncultured Chthoniobacterales bacterium | reverse complement strand
CTGATGTTTGTCTCCACCGCCGATGCGGCCGGCAACTGCGACTGCTCGCTGCGCGCCGGGCCGCCGGGGTTTGTGGTGGTGGCCGACGAGCGCACGCTGACTTATCCCGAGTACCGGGGCAACGGCGTGATGGCCAGCCTCGGCAACATCACCGAAAACGGGCACGTCGGGTTGCTGCTCGTGGACTTTTTCCGTTCGGCGGTCGGCTGCCACGTCAACGGCCGGGCGCGCGTCGTGGAGAACGACGTGCTGCTGGCCGAGGGCGGGGTTTTGGGTGAGGCGGTCGCGCGGGCGCTGGCAGACCCCACGGTTGGCCGCCGTCCGGAACGGTGGGTGGTCGTGAGCGTCGAGGAAGCCTACATCCATTGTTCCAAGCACATCCCGCTCTTGGCCAAGCGGGACAAAGCCATCCCGTGGGGCACCGACGACCCGGTGGCGAAAGGCGGCGACTTCTTCGGCGTGCGCGACCTGCCGCGTCCGTGGCGTGAGACGGAGGAATGAAACCTTCCACGCACGTCTTGCCGCGCTTCCGCATCGCGGTGGTCGGCACCGGCGCGGTCGGCGGATTCTACGGGGCCAAGCTGGCGTACTTCGGCCGGGAGGTGCACTTCCTGATCCGCTCGGAGGAGGAACGCGCCGTCGTGAAACGCTTCGGCTTGCGGGTCAAAAGCCGCGAGGGCAATTTCCGCGTGGCGAAAACCCTCGCGCACGCTTCCACGGAAACCATCGGGCCGTGCGACCTCGTGCTGATCGCGCTCAAGGCCACCGCCAACGACGCGCTGCCCGCGCTCCTCGCCCCGCTGCTGGGCCCGGACACCGTCCTGCTGACGCTTCAAAACGGCCTGGGCAACGAGGAATTTCTCGCCGGGCGCTACGGCGCGGAGCGCGTGCTCGGCGGCCTGTGTTTCGTGTGCTTGAACAAGACCGCGCCCGGGGTGATCGAACACCTCGGCTACGGGACGGTGTCGCTGGGGGAGCAGGGCGGGTTCCCGCTGCCGCGCACGCACGACATCGCCTGGGAGTTCAAGCGCTGCGGCATCAACGCCCGGGTGGTCGCCGACCTCGCCGAAGCCCGCTGGCGCAAGCTGGTTTGGAACATTCCTTTCAACGGCATGACCGTGCTGGCCACCGCCCAGCGTGGTGGGAGCCAGCCGCCGGTCTCGACGGCCGACCTGTTGGCGGACGACGCTCTGGCTTACGTGACGCGGCGTTTGGCCGACGAGGTCGTTGCCGCCGCGCGCAAAATCGGACACGCGATCCCGCCGGACTTCGCGGACGGGCAGTTCAAGCGCACCCGGGAGATGGGCCGCTACCTGCCGAGTACGGTGCTCGACTTCGCCGCGGGACGGCCGCTGGAGTTGGAGGCGATCTGGGGTGAACCGTACCGGCAGGCGTTCAACGCGGGGGCGGAGGTCGGCCGCCTGGAAACGCTCTATTACCTGCTGCGCAGCCTGCGGCGGTGAGGTGGACCGCTGTTGATTTGTAGGGCAGGCGCATCGCCTGCCGCGTTTCGGCGCGTGGTTTGGGAACAGACCAAGAGGAGAGTGCTTGCAACGAGCGAGTGATATCCCGTGACGCGGCAGGCGGAGCGCCCGCCCTACAAAGCTCAGAAAAACTCCCGCGGCTGCTGTAACGCTGCCGCCAGCCGCTGCAAATACTCCACCCGTGGGATGTCCACCGCCCCGAACGTCTTCAGGTGCGGCGTCGTCCACTGGATGTCCAGCAGCGAGTACCCGCGCAGCCGCATCCATTCGACCAGCCGCACCAGCGCCACTTTCGACGCGTCCGTGACCGTGTGAAACATCGACTCGCCGAAAAACGCCCCGCCCAGCGCCCCCCCGTACAATCCCCCCCCCCGTTCGCCGTCCTGCCAGCACTCGCCGCTGTGTCCGTAGCCGAGCAGGTGCAGGTCGCGGTACGAGCGGATGATCTCCTCGCTGATCCACGTCTCCGCCCGCCGCGCGCACGCCCGGATGACCGCCTCAAACGCTGTGTTCATCCGCAGCTCGAACGGCGCTTTCTTCAGGGTGCGCTTCAGCCCATGCGGGAGGTGAAAACGCTCCGGCTCCAGCGGGATGATCCCGCGCGGGTCGGGCGAGAACCAGCCGATCTCGCCGTCGTCGAGCGCCATCGGGAACAATCCCCGCCGGTAACCCTCCAGCAGCAGCGGCGCGGACAAGTTGATGGAACGATGACGGGACAAGGGGAACGCCGGGAAACAGGCCCGCCAAAATACCGCAACCCGCCCGAGGCATCAAACGATGCCCGCTTCAGGACGCCGCCCCGGACGCGGGTTCCGGCTCGTCTTCCAACGGCACCTCCGGCACGGCCTCGCCGCGCTGCCGGTGGACAAACTCCTCCGCCAGTTGCTTGTACGCCTTGGCCGCGACGCCGCTCGGGTCGTATTCCAGGATTGTCTTGCCGAAGCTCGGCGCTTCGGCCAGGCGCACCGAGCGCGGGATCATCGTCTGGTAGGTCGTGCCCGCGAAGTGGGTCCTGACCTCGCCGACGACCTGTTTGCCCAGCGTCGTGCGCGAATCGTACATCGTCATGACAATCCCGCCGATGTTCAGGTCCGAGTGGGTCACGTCGCGGATTTGCTCGACCAGGCCGACGATTTTCGACAGGCCTTCGAGCGCGAAGTACTCGCACTGGATGGGGACGAGGAGTTCGTCGGCGGCGGCGAGGGCGTTGGTCATGATGATGCCCAGCGACGGTGGGCAGTCCATCACCACGAAGTCAAAGGGGGCGTCTTCCACCAACGGCCCCATGATCTCGCGCAGCCGCACGAGGTGGTTGTCCAGCCGGGCAACCTCGACCTCCGCGCCGGCGAGGTCCAGGTCGGCGGGGATCAAAAACAGGTTGTCCAGCCGGGTGGGGAGGATCTGCTCGGCCAGCGGCACCTCACCGATGAACGCCCGGTAGAGGCTCATGCCCTCGATGCCTTCCAACCCGAGGGCGCTGGTGGCGTTGGCCTGCGGGTCGAGGTCGATCAGGAGCACGCGCCAGCCCAGCGCGCACAGGCACGCCGACAGGTTCACCGCCGTGGTGGTTTTACCCACCCCGCCTTTCTGATTGGCGATGGCGATGAGCTTCATGTGCATGGGTTGGCGTTGCCGGGACCGTAGACGTAGAGCAAAGTTTGTCCATCAACGCCAGCGCAGACACGCTTTTTCTTCTTTCCCGCCTTCGATGCCGTCTTCCCGTTACCCGCTCCCGGCCAGCGCGCCGGTGCCTTTGACCGAAAAACTCCTCATCGCCGCCGGCGGCTGGGAGGTGCTCCGCCACGCCCGGGGGCTGCGGGAGGCAGGCAGAGTGAGCGGCGCAACGTACGCCGCGCCCTTGCTGCAAGGCATGGTCAGGGAAGGGGACCGCGAATACAAAGCCGGCCTCAAGATCAAGACGCCGACGAACATCGAAAACCTCTGCACCTGCCGCCCGTCGCGCGAGTACGGCACGATTTGCGCGCACTCTGTCGCCGTCGGCCTGGCGATCCTGGCCGGGATGAACCCGCCCGCGCCCGTCCCGGTGTCGGCACCGAAATCCCCCGCGGCTCCCGCCAAGCCGACCTCCGTCGCGCTGCCGTTCCAACCCGACCCGGCCGCCGCGGCGCGGAACGCCGTCCTCCTGGGGCTGGCGCTGGTCGCCCTGTGCACCCTGATCAACCTGACGAGCGTCCGGGTCCTGGCCTGGATCAACAACGTCGGCGAGGCGTCCGAACTGGTCGGCGCGGCGGTGCTGG
>CAXTMD010000444.1:0-3742 GCA_964245035.1 uncultured Chthoniobacterales bacterium | reverse complement strand
ACCCGCGAGAAGTTCAAGCACATGCCGGAGTGGAGCAAGCGCTACAGCCTGCTCGGCACGCCGATCTACCACGAGTTCCTGGCGGGACGCCGCGAGCTGGAGTGCTCCGCCTGGGCGATCCCCACGCGCAACATCGCCGGCTGGCGGGGACCGTGCTACTTCATGGCCGGTGCGGGCCATTTCAAGACCTACCAGGACATGCTCAGCCAGGTGGACTGGACCAAGTTCGGCGTCGAGCCCTACAGCGGCAAGGCCAAGGACCCGCGCTGTGAGAACTGCATGACCCAGTGCGGCTTCGAGCCGAGCGGCGCGCTCTCCAGCCGTCTGGACGACACCTGGAAGAATTTTATCTACAACTTCGCCGGCAAGCCCAAGCCCAACGGCCGGGGTAAGACGGTCAACGCGTACAACGGCGTCACGGCTGGCAAGGGCCACATCACCGGTCCGCAGGTCAAGAAGAACAGCTCGCCGCTGGCCACCTCCGACGTGATCCCCGAGCCGGCTGCTTCCCTCCCGGCGGCGGTGTAGCCCTCCGCGGCCACCGGCCAAGACATTTTTAGAGCAAGAAAAGTCAACCTCAACCGACCCATCCAAAAACCATCCATGCGGGAACCCGCCGCTCTCTGGCGTCGTCCCCGATCCCTGGCCGCTTCCTTTTCTGCATAACGACCAGTAATGGCTAAAATCGTCCGCCTTCCCAAGACTCACGGCAGCCTTGCCATGGATCGTTCCTCCGCCCGGGTGGACGACGACGAGCTGCGAACCACCGTCCGGCTCGCGCAGGAAAACCTCCTCCGCCTCCAGTCGCCGGAGGGCTGGTGGGCGGGCGAACTCTTTGTCGACAGCACGCTTTGCTCCGACTACGTGCTCTACATGCACTGGCGGGGCAAGGTGGACCCCGTGCTGCAGGAAAAGTGCGTCAAGCACATCCGCCGTCGCCAGCTGCCCGACGGCGGCTGGAACATCTACCACGGCGGTCCGAGCGAGATCAACGCGTGCGTGAAGGCGTACTTCGCCCTCAAGCTCGCCGGCCATAGCCCCCAGGCTCCGTGGATGAGCGAGGCCCGCGCGACGATCCTGCGCCTGGGCGGCATCCCGCGCTGCAACACGTTCTGCAAGCTGTACTTCGCGCTGATGGGCGTGTTCCCGTGGAAGTACCTGCCCACCATCCCGGCGGAGATGGTCCTGTTCCCGGATTGGGCGTACTTCAACATCTACCAGATGTCGAGCTGGTCGCGGGCGATGCTGATCCCGCTGGCCATCATCAACCACTTCAAGCCCACGCGCGTCCCGCCACCCGACAAGCAGCTCCACGAGTTGTACCCGTTCGGCACGGAGGGAATGGATTTCTCCCTGCCGCGTTCGGAGCGGTTCTGGACGTGGCGCAACTTCTTTTTGCGTTGCGACAGGATGCTCAAGTGGTTCGACAAGGTCGGTTTCCGGCCGTTGCGCGCCCGGGCGCTGAAGGTCGCCGAGGCGTGGATGGTCGAACGCATGGGCGAAGGCTCCGACGGCCTGGCGGCCATCTTCCCGGCGATGCTCAACGCGCTGATCGCTCTGGAGGTGCTCGGCTACGAAGAAACGCACCCGGTCTTCCAGAAGGCCAAGACGGATTTCGAGGGGTTGTTTGTCGATGACCCGGAGGATTTCCGCATCGCGCCATGCTTTTCGCCGGTTTGGGACACGGCGATCAACGCCATTGCGCTGGCCGAGAGCGGCCTCGACCCCGCGCACCCCGCCCTGCGCCGGGCGGGCGAGTGGCTTTACTCCAAGGAAGTCCGGCTGCGGGGCGACTGGATCAAACAAAATCCCGAGCCGGAAGCCAGCGGTTGGGCGTTCGAGTACAACAACGCTTATTACCCCGACACCGACGACACCGCGATGGTGCTCATGGCGTTGCGGTTGATCTCGCCCGAGAACCCGTCCGAGGCGGACGCGGCGTTCAAGCGTGCGCTCGACTGGCAGATGAGCTTCCAGTGCCGCGACGGCGGCTGGGCGGCGTTTGACAAGGACGTGATGAAAGGCTGGCTGGAGGACGTGCCCTTCGCGGACCACAACGCGATCCTCGATCCCTCCTGCTCCGACCTGACCGGCCGCACGCTCGAACTCCTGGGCTATCTCGGCTGGGACAAGCGCGACCGCCGGGTGGTCAAGGCGCTCCACCACCTCAAGCGGACCCAGTGCGACGACGGTTCGTGGTATGGGCGCTGGGGGGTCAACTACATCTACGGCACCTGGCAGGTGCTGCGGGGCCTGAAGGCCATCGATTACGACATGACGGAGCCCTGGGTGCGACGCGGTCACGACTGGCTGGCATCCTGCCAGAATGAGGACGGCGGTTGGGGCGAGAACTGCAATACGTACGACGACCCGACGCTCAAGGGCCGCGGCCCGAGCACGGCCAGCCAGACGGCGTGGGCGTTGATGGGGCTGTGCGCGTGCGGCGACCTCGATTCGGGCGTGGTGCAGCGCGGCTTGCAGTACCTGATCGACACGCAGAACCCGGATGGCTCGTGGACGGAGGATGAGATCACGGGCACAGGGTTCCCGAAGGTGTTTTACCTGAAGTACGACATGTACCGGAACAATTTCCCGCTGCTGGCGCTGGCAACGTACGCGAACGCCCGCGGAGGCATCTTCCGGCCGACGCAGCACGCGGATCTGAAGGCCGATTCGCGGCTGGGCGTGTATCCCCGGCTGATGAGCCTCGCGCCGCAGTTGCGCGAGGTGTTCAACGAGGTGTTCAACACCGCCGGCACGCGGGCATCATAGCCTCCGAACAGGCCACGGAGTGGCCGGTCGCAACCAAGGTAGGGATGGCTCTCCGAGCCGTCCCAGGTGTTTCCGGCGAGGCACTCCGTGGCACGCAGGCCATCCAAGCCAATCTGGGGAGCGGCTCGGAGAGCCATCCCTACCTTGGCTACAACCGCCTGCGGCGGGGTTTACGAACTCTCTAGCTATGCCTTACGAACTGCCGCCCCTGCCCTACCCCAAGGAAGCGCTCGAACCGCACATCGACGCGCAGACCATGGAGATCCACCACGACAAGCACCACGCGACGTACGTGACCAACCTCAACAAGGCGCTGGAAAACAGCCCCGAGTTGGCGTCCAAGCCGGTGGAAGAACTCATCGCCGACCTCAACGCGGTGCCCGAAGCGGCGCGCACGGCGGTGCGCAACAACGGCGGCGGCCATGCCAACCACTCCTTTTTCTGGAAGCTGATGGCGGCGGACGGCGGCGGTGAGCCGACGGGGCCAGTGGGCGATGCGATCAAAGAGGCATTTGGCGGCTTCGACGCGCTGAAAGAAAAGATCAATGCCGCCGGGGCTGCGCGCTTCGGCAGCGGCTGGGCGTGGCTGGTCGTCAAAAACGGCAAGCTCGAAGTCCTTTCCACGCCCAACCAGGACAGCCCACTCATGGAGGGGCTGAAGCCCGTGCTTGGCGTGGACGTGTGGGAGCATTCCTACTACTTGAAATACCAGAACCGGCGTCCCGACTATTTGAAAGCGTGGTGGAACACCATCAACTGGGACGCGGTGAACGAGAACTTCGCTAAAGCGAAGGCCTGAGAAGGCCAACGGATTTCAGACCAACCTTTGCGCGCTGCCGGGCATTCGCTCGGTGGCGCGTTCTGTTTTGTAAGGTAGGCGCCCCCGCCTGCCGCGTCACGGGAAACCGAGCGCCTCTTGCACGCCCTCTCTTCGTCTATACCCAGCCAGCGTCCCGTAACGCGGCAGGCG
>CAXTMD010000443.1:0-3743 GCA_964245035.1 uncultured Chthoniobacterales bacterium | reverse complement strand
AGCCGGCCGCCCGGCGGCTCTTCCGCGAACTGGACCCCGAACTCTGGACCCGCACCAACCACAACCCCCTGCGCGTGCTCCAACTCGCCCGGCAGGCCCGGCTGGAGGCCGTCGCGCAGGACGAGACCTTTCTGCGGGCCCTCAAGAGCGTGCAGACGCAGTTCCACGCTTACATGGCGCGCGAGGACACCTACGGACGCCAGCAGCCCGGCGCGCAGGGCTCCCCCGGCGGCAAGGGCGGCGACCTGATCGCGTACTTTTCGGCGGAGTTCGGCTTCCACGAGAGCGTGCCCAACTACTCCGGCGGCCTGGGCATCCTCTCGGGCGACCACTGCAAGAGCGCCAGCGACCTGGACCTGAACTTCTGCGCGGTCGGCCTCCTCTACCGGCACGGGTATTTCCGCCAGCAGATCAACAAGGAAGGCTGGCAGGAAGCCGTCCAGCTCAACCAGAACTTTTACAACCTGCCCGTGCAGGAAATCCCGGGCGAGAGCGGCCAGCCGCTCAAGATCGCGGTCGAACTGCCCGGCCGGCAGGTGTTCGCCAAGGTCTGGAAGCTCGCTGTCGGCCGCATCAACCTGTACCTGCTCGACACCGACATCCCGGATAATGGCAGCCCGGAAGACCGCGCCATCACGGCCCAGCTCTACGGCGGCGACCTGGAGATGCGCATCCGCCAGGAGATCGTCCTGGGCATGGGCGGGCCGCGGGCGCTGGCGGCGCTGGGACTCAAGCCGAGCGTCTACCACATGAACGAGGGGCACGCGGCGTTTCTGGGGTTGGAACGCGTGCGGCACTTCGTGCGGGCGCACAAAGGGGATTTCCGCTCCGCGCTCCAGATCGTCGCGGCGTCGGGGATCTTCACCACCCACACGCCGGTGCCGGCGGGCAACGACGCGTTTTCGTACGAGTTGATGCGCGCGTACTTCGGCGACTACCCGGCGCAGGTCGGCATCGATTTCGAGTACTTCTTCTCGCTCGGGCAGACGACGATTCACAAGACCAACGACTTCTCCATGACGATCCTGGCGCTGCGCACCAGCCGCCACGCCAACGGCGTGAGCAAGCTGCACGGCGAGGTGTCCAAGGGATTGTGGAAGGACGTGTGGGCCGGCGTGCCGGAGGACGAGGTGCCGATCACGAGCATCACCAACGGCATCCACACCAAGACCTGGGCCGCGCCGGAGTTCATGGACCTCTACACGCAGTACCTCGGCGCGGATTGGGAGGAACACCTGACCGACGTGGAGTACTGGCTGCGGGTCAACCGCATCCCCGACGACGTGCTCTGGGACACGCACCAGAAGCTCAAGGCGCGGCTGGTGGATTTCGCGCGGGAGCGCCTGCGGAAACAACGCGAGCGGCTGGGGGATTCGCCCGCGGCGCTGCGACAGGTCAACACCGTGCTCAACCCGGAGATTTTGACGGTCGGCTTCGCGCGGCGCTTTGCGACGTACAAGCGCGGGGCGCTGCTCTTCAGCCAGCCGGAGCGGCTGCTCAGGCTGCTCAACGACGCCGAGCGGCCGGTACAGTTCGTCTTCGCGGGCAAGGCGCACCCCAAGGACGAGGGCGGCAAGCGCGTCATCCAGGAGGTTTACAAGTACACGCGCGACTCGGAGCTGGCCAACCGCATCGTGTTCCTGGAGGACTACGACGCGCACGTCGGCCGGCGGCTCTACCAGGGCGTCGACTTGTGGCTGAACAACCCCCTGCGCCCGCTGGAGGCCAGCGGCACGAGCGGCATGAAGCTGCCGCCGAGCGGCGGATTGAACCTGAGCGTGCTCGACGGCTGGTGGTGCGAGGGTTACAACGGCAAAAACGGCTGGCCCATCGGTGCGGAGATCACCGACGGCAGCGTGGATTTCCAGAACGAGGTCGACATCGAGAGCCTCTTCCACCTGTTGGAGACCCAGATCGTGCCGCTGTACTACGCCAAGCCCGACGGCAAGCTGCCCATCGCGTGGCTGCGGCTGATGCGCGAGTCGATCCTGAGCGTGGTGCCCGTCTACAACACGCACCGCATGGTCAAGGAGTACCACGAGCGACTGTATTCCCCGGCGGCGAAGGCGTACCACATCCTCAACGCCGACAAGGGCAAGCAGGCCGTCGAGCTGAGCGAGTGGAAGAACAAGATGCGCCGTGACTGGCCGCAGATCCACATCGGCGACGTGGGACTCGACCACACGGACCGCACGAACATCCAGGTCGGCGACCGCGTGGGGGTGCAGGCGCATGTGTTCCTCGGGCCGACGACGCCGGCCGAGGTCAAGGTGCAGGCGTACTACGGCGAGAACCAGGAAAACGCCATCACGCAGCCCACGGTCATGGAGCTGAAAAGCTTCGAGCAGGTGGACGGCAGCGGCGTGTTCCTCTACAAGGGCGAGATCCCGAGCACGGAGAGCGGGGCGTTCGGCTTGAGCGTGCGTGTGGTGCCCACGCACCCGAACCTGACGCAGGAGCACGAACTGCGGCTGATCACGTGGGCGTAGGCAGAAAATGACGAATGACGAATGACGAAGGCGGAGGTACGAAGCCAATCGGCTCCGATCCTGCCCTTCGATCTCTGAACTTCGCCTTCCGCCTTCGTCATTCGTCATTCGTCATTCTCCCATGGTCGTCATCGTCGGAGCGGGACTCGCAGGGCTCGTGTGCGCGAAGGAACTCGCGCGGCTCGGCAGGCGCGACTTCCTGCTGCTCGAAGCGGAAGACGAACCGGGCGGCCGGGTGCGCTCGCACCGGACGCCGGAAGGCTTTGTGCTGGACCGCGGGTTCCAGGTGTTGCTCGACAGCTACCCCGCCGCACGGCGGCACCTGGACATCCAGGCGTTGCAGCCGCGTTACTTTGAAAGCGGCGCGATCCTGCACGACGGCGGCAAGGCGTGGACGGTCGCCCACCCGCTGCGCCACCCGGGCGACATCCTGGAGGGAGCGTTCGGCACGATGTTCCCATTGGCAGATAAGGCCCGCCTCGTGGCGCTCGTGGCCGAACTGCTCGCCACCCCCGACACATGGTTGCAGGCCGAGTCGGCGTCGGACCGGGATGTCAGCGCAGCACACTACCTGTTCACCCGGGGGTTCTCGCCCGCGATCATCGAACGGTTCTTCCGGCCGTTCTTCGGCGGCGTGTTTCTGGACAACAAGCTTGGCACGAGCGCGGCGCTGTTTCGCTATTACCTGAAGAAGTTTGCTACCGGCCGCGCCTTGGTCCCCGCGCAAGGCATGGGTGAAATCCCCAAGCAACTCGCCGCGACGCTGCCGCCCGGCACGTTACGGCTTGGCTGCCGGGTGGAATCGGTCGAACGCCTGCGCGACCGGGTGGACGCCGTTGTCACCGCCGCGGGCGAACGGATCGCGTGCGAGGGACTCTTGCTTGCCACGGAGGCACCCTCCGCGGCGCGGCTCCTCGAACGTCCGCGCCTCGCCGGTCTCCCGCCCCTCGGCACGACGGTCGTTTATCTCGCCGCCGAGACCTCGCTGTACGCGCGCGCCATGCTGGTGCTGCCGGCGGGACGCTCGCGGCTGGTGCGCCACTTCGTGCAGCTCACCAACGTCGCCCCCGAGTACGCGCCACCGGGAACCCACCTCCTCGCCGCGACGATCCTCGACCGGCGCGGCCTTGACGACGCTGCCCTCGCCCAGCACGCCGCGGAGGAAATCGCCGGCTGCTTCCCGGCCGCTCGCGGCCGGTTGAAGACCGTGGCCGTCGTCGACGTGCGCTATGGCCAGCGGCGACAGCCGGCCGG
>CAXTMD010000442.1:0-3744 GCA_964245035.1 uncultured Chthoniobacterales bacterium | reverse complement strand
GTTCGGTGGCGGCTGGACGCTCATGGCAAGGGGGGGGGGAAGCGGTCAGTAAACGTCGCGCTGGTAGCGTTTTTCTTTTTTCATGGCGGCCACATACTCCTTGGCCCCATCCTCGGTGCGGCCGCCGGCCTCGCGGACGACGGCGTGCAGGGTGTCGTCCACGTCCTTGGCCATGCGCTTGGCGTCGCCACAGACGTAAAAGTGCGCGCCCTCTTCCAACCAGCGCCACAGCTCGGCGGCGTTCTGCTGCATGCGGGTCTGCACGTAGATTTTCTCGGCCTGATCGCGCGAAAAGGCGAGGTCCAGCCGCGTCAGGCAGCCGCTGCCTTGCAGGGCGGCGAGTTCCTCCCGGTAGAAATAATCCGTCGCCGACTTCTGCGCGCCGAAGAACAGCCAGTTGCCGCCCTTGGCTCCGGTAGCCTGGCGCTCCTGGAGGAACGCCCGGAACGGCGCGATGCCGGTGCCCGGGCCGACCATGATGACGGGCCGGTCGAAGTTTTCCGGCAGGCGGAAATGCTTGGCTTGTTGGACGAACACTGGCAGCTTTGTCGCCTCTGTCACGCGGTCGGCGAGGAACGTCGAACTGACTCCGTGGCGCTGCCGCCCATGCGCGTCGTAGCGCAGGGTGTCCACCGTGAGATGGACCTGTTCCGGGTGCGCCTTGAGGCTCGACGCGATGGAGTACAGACGCGGCTGGAGCTTGCGCAAAAGCTTGACGAACTCCCCCGGCGAAAACCCTAGCCTGGGTGAGTCCAGCAGGAAGTCAATGATTTCGCGCCCGTAAAGGTATTGGTCCAACTCCGTGCGGATGTTAGGATCGAGCAAGTCGCGCAGGAAGGTGTTCGCAGCGTCGCGCTGGGAGACCGCGGCAAGAAATTCCTTGTGCGGTGCGCGGATCTGGTAGTCGTGGACCAACGCCTGCCGGATCGGTTTGGCCGCGCCGTCGTGGCTGGTGATCTCCTCCGCACCGTCGAAGCCGAGCGAGGTCAAGATTTCCTGCACGAGTTCGGGCGAGTTGGCGGGCATCAATGCCAGGGCGTCGCCGACCTCGTAGGTCAGGCCGGAGCCTCCCAGGCAAATCTCGTAGTGGCGCGTGTCCTTGTCCGAGCCGTCCAGCGTCAGCTTGCGGCTGGCGAGCAGCCGGGCCGGGAACGGGTTGGTGCGCGAGTACGCCGCGGCCGGAGCTGCCGCCGGGGCGGACGCGCCGTTTTGCGTCGGCACCTGCTGGCTGCGCACGGGCAAACCCGCCTTGGCGAGGTCGTCCGCGCCGGGGTCCGCGTGCTTGGCTTCGTCGTGGTGGCCGATGGCACCGGGTGGTGTCTCCAACTGGCCGTCTTCGCCGGCGGGTTGCCGGAGGATGGGCAGGACGGCGTCCAGCCACGCCTTCGCGGGGGCCTCGTAGTCGGTGTCGCAATCCTGGCGGGCCAACACGCGTCTCGCGCCGAGGGCGGACAGCCGTTCGTCGAGCTTGCGACCGCAGCCACAGAAGTCCTCGTAGTTGCGGTCGCCCAGGGCGAGCACGGAGTAGCGGAGTTTTTCGAGACGCGGGAAACCATCCGCCGCCAGCTTGTCCATGAACCCGGCGGCGTTGTCGGGCGGGTCGCCCTCGCCCCAGGTGCTCGTGACGACGAGCAGACTGGTTTCCTTGGGCAGTTCGGCGGCGTCGTACTTCGCCATGTCGAGGAGCCGAGGAGTCAGGCCGCCGACCTTCTCCGCCGCGGCTTTGACCTTCTTGGCCAAACCCTCGGCGTTGCCGGTCTGGCTGCCGAAGAGGATCAGCACGGGCACGGGCGGGGCGGCCAGCGCTGGTGCGGACCCTTGCCCGAGCAGGGCGGCCGGGTGGGCAGTGGCGTCCGAGAACAGGCCCGCCAGGAAGCCGTTGAGCCATTGGCGCTGCTCCTCGCTGAAAGGAGCGGTGTCGGGGATAAACGGCACCCGCCGCAGAGAGGTGGTTTCCATGGGTTGAAAATCAGGCTCCGTGTAGCGCGGATGCGGGCGCGGAGACTTCCGCCGGGCAGCAGACCTCCACGCGCACGGGGCAGTATTTGAGTTCGGGTTGGTGGGACTCCGGGCAAGCGAGTTCGCTGGTCACTTCGTTGACGGCTACGCCCGGCGCGAAGAGGTCGTTCCAGTGCATGGGCGCCCAGCAGCACCCCGGCTGGATGCCGACGGTCGGACGCGCGGGCAGGCGCAGTTCGCCCCGGCGCGAGACCACGCGCAACGGGTCGCCCTCACCGACGCCGAGCACCGCGGCGTCCTCGACGTTGATTTCCAAAAAAGGGGCGGGGTTGAGCTTGTTGAGGCTCGGCACTTTGCCCGTCTTTGTCCTGGTGTGCCATTGGTGGGCCACCCGTCCGGTGAGCAGCACGAAGGGATATTCGTCGTCGGGCATCTCGGCGTTGGGCAGGTAGGGCCGCGCCCAGAAGCGCGCGCGGCCGCTGCCCGTCGGAAAACGCAGCGCGCCGTCGGGCGTGACGTAGCGGCGCTTGGTTTCCTGCGCTCCCTCGTGTGGGGCAAGCGGCCACGTCTTGGCCCCCTCACGTGCCAGCCGCACGTGGCTCAGGCCGCGCACGTCGTAGCCCGTGCGCGGGTTGGTACTGCCGCGCATCTCGTCAAAGATCTCGCCCGCCTGCCGGTACGGGAACGCGGAGCCGAAGCCCAAGCGCCGCGCGACCTCGCAGACGAGCCACCAGTCCGGCCGGGCGTCCACCGGCGGCGGCACCGCGCGCGGGGTGAACGTCACCATGCGGCTGGAGTTCACCATCGTGCCCTCCGCCTCCGCCCACACGGCCCCGGGCAGGAGGACGTGCGCGTAGCGCGAGGTTTCCGTGGGATGGTAGGCGTCCTGCACGACGACGAACTCGGCCCGCTCCAGCCCGCGCCGGACGCTCGCGCGGTTGGGCAGGGTCACGACCGGGTTGCTGCCGATGACCCACAGCGCCTTGATCTCGCCGCGCTCCATGGCGTGGAAGAGTTCGATGGCCGGCGGGCCAGGCCGGGGGCGAAGCGTGCCGGCGGGTAATTTCCACAACGCCTCGATCTCCGCGCGGTCCTGCGGCAGGTGCACGCTGCGCTGGCCCGGCAAGCCGCCACTCATGTAGCCAACCTCGCGTCCACCCATGGCGTTGGGCTGACCGGTCAGGGAGAACGGCCCACTGCCCGGCCGCCCGATCTGGCCGGTGGCGAGGTGGAGGTTGCAAAGCGCGTTGACGTTCCACGTGCCCCGGGCGCTCTGGTTGAGGCCCATGGTCCACAGCGACATCCAGCTCGGGCAGTCGGCGAGGATTTTCGCCCCGGCGATGAGGTCGTCCACGGAGAGTCCCGTGATCTCCGACACGCGCGCGGGCGGGTAGGCGTCGAGGGTTTCGCCCATGGCGTCCCAGCCTTCCGTGTACCGGGCGATGAAGTCGTGGTCCACCCGCCCCATCCGGACGAGCAGGTGCAGCCAACCGTTAAGCAGCGCGAGGTCCGTGCCGGGCCGCAATGGCAAATACAGCGTCGCCCCGGCGGCGGTGGCGGTGCGGCGCGGGTCCACCACGACGAGCTTTGCACCTGCGGCGACCCGGCGGCGCATCCGCTGGTGCAGGATGGGGTGGCACTCGGCCATGTTCGAGCCGATGACGAGAAAGCCGTCCGCGTGCTCGAAGTCTTCGTAGTGCCCCGGCGGGCCATCCGCCCCGAGCGAGAGTTTGTAGCCGCTCGCCGCGCTGGCCATGCACAGGCGCGAGTTGCTGTCGATGTTGT
>CAXTMD010000441.1:0-3752 GCA_964245035.1 uncultured Chthoniobacterales bacterium | reverse complement strand
AGGCCAACCGCGCCAAGAGCGAGTTTCTCTCGCGCATGAGCCACGAGCTGCGCACTCCGCTCAACGCCATCCTCGGCTTCGGCCAACTGCTGGAGCTTTCCAACCTCGGCGACCGCCGCGGGGAGAGCGTCAGCCACATCCTCAAAGCGGGCCGGCACTTGCTCGACCTGATCGACGAAGTGCTGGCGATCTCGCGCATCGAGGCCGGTCGGATGCCGCTTTCCCTGGAGCCGGTCGCCGTCGGCGAGACCACGCGCGAGTGTCTGAACCTCGTCGCGCGGCAGGCGGCGGACCGGACCGTGCGCTTCGTGGACGGGTGTAGCGCCGCCGTCGCGCACGTGCGGGCCGACCGCCAGCGCCTGCGGCAGGTGTTGCTCAACCTGCTCTCCAACGCGGTCAAGTACAACCGCGAGGGCGGGTCCGTGACGCTGTCCTGCCGCGAGGTGCGCCGGACAGTCGGGGAAGACCAGGAGCCGGGCGTGCCTTTCCTGCGGATGGCGGTCGCCGACACCGGCCACGGGCTGACGGCTGAGGAGATTGGCCGGCTGTTCACGCCCTTCGAGCGGCTGAGCGCCGAGCGCAGTTCGACGGAGGGCACGGGGTTGGGGCTGGCGCTTTCCAAAGGGCTGGTCGAGACGATGGGCGGGCGCATCGGCGTGAACAGCGTGCCGGGCGAGGGCAGCACCTTCTGGATCGAACTGCCGCTGGTCGCCAACCCGGCGGAGCGGGTGGAACGCGAGGGCATGATGCTGCCGGGCATGCCCAACGAGGCACTCCGCGGCTGCGTGCTCTACATCGAGGACAACCTGTCCAACCTGCGTCTGATCGAGATGCTCCTGGGGGAACGTCCCGGCTTGACCCTGCTCAGCGCGCAGCAGGGCGCACTGGGTTTGCAGATCGCCCGCGCACGCTGCCCGGACCTGATCCTGCTCGACCTCCACTTGCCCGACATCCCGGGCTGGGAGGTGTTGGAAACGCTGCGGGCCGATCCGGTGACGCGCGACATCCCCGTGGTCATCATCAGCGCGGACGCCACGTCCAACCGGATCGAACGCCTGCGCAAGGCCGGTGCGCAAGATTATCTGACCAAGCCGCTGGACGTGCGCGAACTGCTCGGGACGTTGCGGGAACACCTCGAATCCGCTGCCCCAGCGCTCACCGCCGTCCTGGCGGGGTGAGGCGGCGCAGGCTTGCCGAGACGGTAGAACAATTTGGCTTTTTGGCAGCCCCGGCAAGGGCTGCGGGAGCGTCAAATCGTACCGGCGACTTCGCGACCTAAGACTGGCGCGCCAGCCCGCACGTAGCACCCACCACGGCCCCGAACGCCAGCGTCAGTCCGAACGCCCGCCAACCGCCGGCCGCAAACTCGTGCCAGTAGCGCGGCGCGTCCTCCCGCAAAGGATAGGGAACCATCGTGAACACCGCCCCGGGCACGCTGTAGAGCAGCCCGGCCACGACTCCCAACCGCCAGCGCCGCACCGGGCCGGGCCGGAAGTCCGGCAGGATCGCCACGAGCAGCCCGACGCTGGCGTACGACAAGCCCAGCCCTAGCCCCAACGCCCAGCGCGCGGCCGGCTCCAAGGGCTGGAAAAACGGCGTGGCCCCGACGAACAATCCCCAGAGGAGACCCACGAGAACTGGACCTTTGTGCACGGACGGCGGCATGGCAGTCTTCCAGGAAGCGGGGCCTTACGGTTCGCTGAGACTCTGCTCGGGCTGGTGGTAGTCGTCCAGCTTCGGCGGCAGATCGTCCTGCGCCGCCAGCCAATGGAACCAGGTGCGGAACGTCCGACCTTCCAGCAACGCGCCGACGTACCGCCCCCGCAACGCCTCGTCGCGGTTGGCCAGCCCGAACGCCTTGGCCACGAAGTCGGCCACCACCGTCAGCCCGAAGCCCGACCCCGTCGAAGACACCTTGGCCGTAAAGAGCGCGGGCATCCCCGCGGCGTCGGCTCCCTCGCCGGACTGCATCGTGCCACGCAGGAACCCGGCGTCCGCTTCGCCCACCTCGTTGGAAAACACAAAGCGCAGGGTGCCGCCCGCAGCGTCCGGCACCGGGAACACGTCCAGGTCCAGCCGTCCGCCGACGGCGTGGCGCGCGGCGTTGCTGGTCAGGTTGTAGAAGATGCGGTCGATGGCGGCGCTCTCCAGGCAGCACTCCGTCAGCGCGCCCTGGTAGCGGCAGTTGATGTGCATCTCGAGACGCCGCTCCTGCCGGTTGAGGCCGACGGCGGCGTTCTGCCACTTGTCGAGCATGAGCTTCATGGCGTGTGCCTTGGGCCGGCGGTCGGCCTCCCGGCGCTCGGCGTCCAGGTCGGTGATGGCGTTGCGCATGATCTTGAGGTGGTCGCGCGTGAGCACGAAGAGCCGGTTGAGTTGCTCCTCATCGTGGGGCAAGTAGGCGAGCATCTGCAGGCGGCCGAGCAGCGTGCTCAGGGCGCCTCCGCGCAGGTCGTGCACCGTCTTGGCCAGCAATTCGGTGGAGTTTTGCTGGTGCGAGGCGACGCCGAACTCACGCACCAGGTCCACCAGACGGTCCAGGTCGTGGCGCTCGATCCAGGCCAGCACCTGCCGCCATTTTTGCTCCTGGCCGGTTTCGTCTCCCGCGATGGTGTAGAGCAGCTCGCTGAGGGTTTGATAGAGACCGCGCAACAGGTCCCGGTCCGCCGTGGCCAGTTCGCCGCTCGACAGGCAGAGGTCATCCCCCGCGTAGCGTCCACGGCGGTGGTTGGGCAGCTCCAGCGGAGCCAGCGCCAGGAGGGCGGCCGGCGGGGGCGACGAGGAAGGCGCGACGGACGGGAGGGGCGAGGGAGGTGACATGGCTGGCGGGAACGCGAAGTGGAAGCGGCGGCAGTGAACGGGCAAGTCGGTGCAAGCACGATATACGCCAGGAGAGCGCCGGTCAGATGGGTAAAGATCAATCTTTGGCGCGGCGGCGCGGCCGCGAAGCGGAGCAGGGCGCTCAAGAAATGCTCCTCTTGCTTACCGGGGAAAGCCGTCTAGGGTCCACGTTCCCACAAACCATCGACAATCCCTTCGGAGTGCCCTGCCAAGTTCCACCGCCTTTTGCCGATGAATGAACGTTTGACTCCTCCGCCCGGCGGCCAGGAGTCCGCGCGCAAGCGCAAGCTGCTGCTGGTCGAGGACGAACCCTCGCTGTGTCAGTTCCTCGGCGAACTCCTGGCGACGGAGTACGCGGTGGAAACCGTGCCAAACGGCGAACAGGCTTGGCTGGCCATCCAGCAGGGACGGCCTGACATGGTGCTCTCCAACGTGAACATGCCGGCCGGCAACGGCCTGGAACTGGTGCGCCGGATGCGAAACACGCCCGCCACGGCTGCTCTGCCGGTCCTCCTGCTCACCGCCCGGGCGGACCACGCCTCTCTCCGGACCAGCGAGGCGGTCGGTGCCAACGGTCTGGTGCGGAAGCCTTTTCGGCTGGGAGAACTGTTGACGGCCTTGCGGGGGCTGGGCCAGCCTGCGGCCGGCATCTGAGCGCCGCCGCGTGCGGGTAGGACTCAGCGGGCTGCGCACAGGCGGCGGACTTCCTCCGCGGACGACGAGCGCCGACAGTGGACGGCGAGCGCACGTGCCGCGAGATCATCCAGCGCGCCCACCACGCCGCGGATTTTGGGCAGGGCCGCTGCACCGACGCTGAGTTCGGTGATCCCGAGGCCGACGAACACCGCCGCGGCCGCCGGGTCCGCCGCCGCCTCGCCGCAGACGCCAGCCCAAATGCCCTGCCGCCGCGC
>CAXTMD010000440.1:0-3791 GCA_964245035.1 uncultured Chthoniobacterales bacterium | reverse complement strand
TCGCCGGCGGTCAGGCGTTTGCCGAAGGTCTGCTCCACCAGCGGGCGCAGGCTGCCCGAGGCGTTGTGGAGGACGTGGAGGAGTTTTTTGGATTCGCCGTGCACGTCGCTGACGACGTGGATCGTGCCCTTGGGCAGAGTCAGGGCGGCGCGCAGGCCGGCGATGGCGGCGAGGGTGGCGTCGGTGTTGGGATACTGCGCGCCGAGGGCGCGCAGGTAGACGAGCGTCTGGTCGTCCACGGTGAACCGGCAGGGGGGAGACGGTTGGTGGCTCATACTCTGAACAGGCCGCGGTGTGGCCGGTCGTTTAGTAGGTAGGGACGCGCCTCCGGCGGGTCCCAAACTTTTCTGGCTGCAGCGTGACTTTAGATCAATCCACCCTCAACGCAAAAGGCCATTCTGAAGCGTCTTGGACCAACCCAGCGCGCACCGGATTTTGCAGGATGTAGTCTCTTTTGCCGTAGAAATCTGAGGGCGAACGCAGCCGGTAATCGAAGAAGTCACGTTGCCACACAATTCCATGCTTGGTAGCGATGTAGCGCTTCCAATTGCGGATGGTTTGCTCCATGGTCTGACCGCGACCGAAGCTGACAATCATGTGCGCATGGTCAGGCATCAGCAAGAACACGGAAGGTAGCCATTTCTGCTGCTCGTGGTAAAAGCGCGCGGTGGCGAGCAACGCCTGGCCGACAGCGGGGATACAAAGTTGGTTCTCGCCCCGCCGTTGGCAGCAAACCGTGACGAAAAAGTCGCGCGCGCCAGGATCAATCCACAGAGGAACGGCGTGATCAAAAGTTTTCCGGCCGGGAACGTCCGCTTTGTTGTCCATCGTTTCTGCAGAAAAATTTGGGACCCCTCGGAGAGGCGTCCCTACCTATTGTTTGGAATTAATCCCGCGCCCGCTCCCCGCCCGGTCGGCGGTACTTCATCGGCCGCCGCGGCGTGGACTCCACCTGTTGCCCGCCTACCGTGACGCCATCGGTCTTCTTGACGTAGCTCACCTTTCCAGGCCGCCGCTTGGGCTCGATCTTGGAGATGCCCGTGCCGTTCTTCAGTTCCATGATCTGGTCGCGCAACAGCGCTGCCTTCTCGTACTCCAGGCTCGCCGCCGCCGCCGCCATCTCGGCCTCCAGTTCGCGCAACACCTCGCTGATGCTGAAGTCCCCGCCGGCTTCCCGGATGACGCTCGCCTCCTTGTCCTTGCCTTTGAGGATCATGTGCAGGCTCTCCTGCACCGCGCGCTTGACGCTCTGCGGCGTGATGCCGTGCTTTTCGTTGTACTCGATCTGACGCTTGCGGCGGTACTCGGTGACCTCGATGAGCTTGCGCATGCTCTGCGTGATCGTGTCCGCGAACAGGATCACCGACCCGTTAAGGTGTCGCGCCGCGCGGCCCGCCGTCTGGATGAGCGAGGTCTGGCTGCGCAGGTAACCCTCCTTGTCGGCGTCGAGGATGCATACGAGCGAGACCTCCGGCAAATCGAGCCCCTCACGCAGCAGGTTGATGCCCACGAGGATGTCGAACTCCGCCGCGCGCAACGCCCGCAGGATTTCCACGCGCTCGATGGTGTCGATGTCGCTGTGCAGGTAACGCACCTTCAGCCCCACGTCGCGCAGGTAGTCGGACAAATCCTCCGCCGTGCGCTTGGTCAGTGTCGTGACGAGGATGCGCTCGCCCTGTTCGATGCGCTGGCGGCACGCCTCGATGGTCTCGTCGATCTGGTTCTTGAGCGGACGGATGGTGATCTGCGGGTCCAGCAGCCCTGTCGGCCGGATGATCTGCTCGACGATGAGCGGCTGGCCGTCCACGAACACGTCGAAGCTGTCGGCGATGTCGCTGGTCGCGTGGCGGTCCGTGTAGTCGTGGTCGTGGCCGTTCGGCTTGTCGTCCGCGTTGGCGCCCGGCGTCGCGTGGCGGCGGATGATCTTTAGGTTGGGCCGCGGCACGGGTGGGGCCTGCTCGCGCGGGGCCGGCGTCAGGTACGAGCCGGCCGCCTCGGCTACCGCGCTCATCCCGGGCAGCCGAGCGGGCGTCGTCTCGCCTTCGCCGATGTTGGCCGCCGCCTCGCGCGGATGGGGGATATACGTCTTGTTGCCGACCGTGCTGTTGGCGATCTCGAAGGGCGCGGGCGTCGCGCTGATGTAGAGACACTGCCGCTGGTGCGCCATAAATTCGGGAAAGCGCAGCGGCCGGTTGTCCATCGCGCTCGGCAGCCGGAAGCCGTAGTCCACGAGCACGCTCTTGCGCGAGCGGTCGCCCTCGTACATGCCGCCAATCTGCGGGATCGTGGCGTGGCTCTCGTCTACCACGAGCAGGAAATCCTCCGGGAAAAAGTCCAGCAGCGTGTAAGGCGTTGAACCGGGCGGGCGGCCGCTCAGGTGACGGGTATAATTCTCAATGCCCGAGCAAAAGCCCATCTCTTGCAACATTTCTAAGTCGTACTCGGTGCGCATCTTCAGGCGCTGGGCTTCGAGCAGCTTGCCTTGGGTCTCGAACTCCGCGATGCGCTTGTCTAATTCCTCGCGGATGGTCAACTGCGCGCGGCGCAGCTTGTCGTGCGGGGTGACGTACTGCTTGGCAGGAAAGAGCGTCAGGCCGGGCACAGTCTTCTCGACGTGGCCCGTCAACGGGTCAAAAAGGCTGATGCGGTCGATCTCGTCGCCGAAGAACTCCACCCGCACGCCCTGTTCGTCCTCGCTGGCGGGGTAGACTTCGATCACGTCGCCACGCACCCGGAACTTGCCGCGTGCGAACTGGATGTCGTTGCGCTCGTAGAGCATGTCCACGAGCTTGGCCAAGAACGCCTCGCGCGAGATCTGTTGCCCCACCGACAGCGGCGTGAGCATCGCGCGGTAGTCCTCCGGCGAACCCAACCCGTAGATGCAACTCACGCTGGAAACCACGATCACGTCTCGGCGTGAGAGCAGCGCACTCGTCGTGGACAGCCGCAGGCGCTCGATCTCTTGGTTGATCGACGAATCCTTCTCGATGTAGGTGTCCGTGCGCGGGATGTACGCCTCGGGCTGGTAGTAATCGAAGTACGAGACGAAATACTCGACCGCGTTGTGCGGGAAGAACTGCTTGAACTCGCTGTAAAGCTGGGCGGCGAGCGTCTTGTTGTGGGAGATGACCAGGGTGGGCTTGCCGAGGTTTTTGATGACGTTGGCGGCGGTGAACGTCTTGCCCGAGCCGGTGACGCCGAGCAGCGTCTGGTGGCGGTTGCCGGCCTTGAGGGATTTCGTCAGTTTGGCGATGGCCTGGGACTGGTCGCCGCGCGGTTCATATTCAGACGCTAGCCGGAAATCCATAAGGGGAGCAGCCTACCACACCCGCGGGCCCGCGTCACCGCGCACGCTAGATTTTGTCGAGATAACTCCGGAGCGCGGCCTCGTCGCCCTTGGTGGCGACGAAACAGAGGGAGTCGCCCTCCGTCCAGGTGGCGGTGATCCAGTTGCCCTCCGCCTGCATCAGCGGCTGCCCTCGCGTCCCGCCGGCGTCGCGCACCGCCCCCCGGTCCATGACGAGGTAGTGGATAAACTGGCCGTTCTTGCGCAGGAAGCAGAGCAGCGCCACCTTGTGCCCCCGGAAAAGCAGCGTGCGGCAGCCCACGCCGGGCAGTTCGAGCAGGGCGGCGGGCACGCGTTCGATCCCGTAGCTCCCCTCACGGCGCAGGTAATCGCGCAGCTTGTCGGGGTCCTTGGACTCGTACTCCATCGTGGTCGTCAGGTGGATGAAGGCGACCATCTCCGCGCGGAAATCTTCCAGCGAAGCGCCGGGCGACGCCTGCACGAC
>CAXTMD010000439.1:0-3813 GCA_964245035.1 uncultured Chthoniobacterales bacterium | reverse complement strand
GCCCTGCGAGCCGCCGACGCCCACGTGCCGGCCGAGGACGGGGATTACGTTTTCATCACGTTCATCCTGCACTACTTGCCGCACGGCCTGATCGGACTCTTGGTCGCGGCGTTTTTTGCCGCGGCGCTGTCGTCGAAGGCGGGCGAACTCAACGCCCTGGGTTCGACCACGACCGTCGATCTTTACCGGCCCGTGCTGCGGGCGCAGGCGCCGGATGAGCACTATGTCCGGGTGTCGAAGTGGTTGACGGCGGGCTGGGGGCTGGTCGCCATCGGTTTTGCCTTGGTGGCGCAGATGGCGGAAAACCTCATCCAGGCGGTGAACATCCTCGGGTCGATTTTCTACGGGGTCGTTCTCGGGCTGTTCCTGGCGGCGTTTTTCCTGCGCCGGATCGGCGGCACGGCGGTGTTCTGGGGCGCACTGGCGGCGCAGACGCTGGTGATTGTCATGTTCACCGCGAAGGTGCCGATTTCTTACCTGTGGTATAACCTGATCGGCTGCGCGGCGTGCGTTGGGTTGAGCCAAGTCTTCCAAACCGCGTTGCCGTCCGTCGAACCTACCTCCCCATGAGCGCCATCATCTGTTTCGGGCAGCAGCCCTGCGGGTTTTTTCCGCGGCGGTTTCTCTACGCGAAGATCGTCACGGCGCGGCGGCTGGCGGCGGAACTCGGCGGCGAGATCGTGTTCTTCTGCCACGACAGCGACCACGATCCGCGCGAGACGCAGACGATCCTGACCCACCGCAAAACGGGTCAGCAAGCAAAGCTGAACTTTCCCTGTGACAACAAGGTTCAGCGCAAGTGGTCGCCGCTGTACGCGAAGACTGTTTCCGCCGAGTGGCGTGGCGGCACCGCGCGCCAGCTTCCCGCGTATGTGGACACGTCCGCGGTCGAGGCGTTCCGCGGCGTGGGCGCGGTCAACGCGGCCGACTTCTGCCTGGAGATGTACGCGCGCATGGGTCTGCTCGAAGGCGTGCGCGTGGTGCGTTCGAGTGACCCGGCTGTGAGACAGGCGGCGTGCGAGGTCGCAGATTTTTTCGTCGATGTGCCCTACGAGGGGGAAACGGTCCGCGCCCGCTGGCAGGATGGCGCGCTGCAACTTCACGAGGGCGGCGGCGTGTACCGGACGGTGCCCGGCGGTGCGGATGATTTTTCCAAGGCGCAGATTAGTCCGACGCGCGACACGCGTCTGCGCTGGATGCAGTCGGTGGTGCGCTGCACGCACTACGTCACCGGGGCAGGCGAGGCGGCTTACCTGAACACCGCCGAGACGCCGGAGATCACCTTCGTGACACGCGATCCCATCGAACGTTCCGACGAAGCTTACACCGACATGCCTGCCCATGAGCACCCCTCCACCTGACTCTGCGGCCCAGTGGGCCGCCGCTTGGCTCGACTCCGTCGCCAACGGCTCGAACACCATGAGCCAGCGCAAACTCTCCTCCGTGGAACGCCTCGGCGGCGGGATCGCGGCCGTCCGGGCCATCGCCGAGCAAAAAGGTGTGCACCTGCTCCTGCTGGAGGACGATCAGGGCAACGAACTGATCGCGGCCAGCACGAAGCCGTTCAAAGTGCTGTGTTGAACGCCGACCGCCTGAAGATTGGCCTGACGTGTTACCCTTCGGTGGGTGGCAGCGGCGTGCTGGCCACCGCGCTGGGCGAGGAACTGGCCCGGCGTGGGCACGAGGTGCACTTCATCAGCTACGAACGACCGTTCCGGCTCTCGGAGGCGGCGGAGCGGGTATCGTTTCATCCGGTGGTCATCAATGATTACGGTCTCTTCAAGTATCCCGACTACACGCTGCCGCTCTCGGTGAAGATGGCCGAGGTCAGCCGCCAGCATGGGCTGGACGTGCTGCACGTCCACTACGCTGTGCCGCACGCCACGGCGGCGGTGCTCGCGCGCTCGATGCTGCCGCCCGCGCAGCGGCCGCGGATCGTCACGACGCTTCACGGGACGGACACGACGCTGCTCGGCAGCGATGTCGGCTACGCGCCGGCCATCCGCCACGCGCTGGCGCAGTCCGATGCCGTCACGGCCGTCTCCGGGTTCCTGCGCGACGAGACGCACCGGGTGCTGACCGTCGAGGGAACCATCGACGTGATCCACAATTTTTTCGCCCCGCGTCCGCCGCGCCGTTCGCGCGACGAGACCCGCCGCGCGCTCGGGGTCACTCCCAACGAAACGCTCCTGCTGCACGCTTCCAACCTGCGTCCGCCCAAACGGATCGACCTCCTGCTGCAAACGGTCGCGCGTCTGCGGGCGCACAAGGAGTTTCGCCTGCTGGTGCTGGCAGGCGGGGACTGGGAACCGTTCGAGCACGAAGCGCGGCGGCTGGGAGTGGCGGAGCGCGTGCTCGTGCGGCGCGAGGTCAGCGACGTGGAGGAATACTTTCAGGCGGCCGACGCGGCGTTGTTCACCTCCGAGAGCGAGAGTTTCTGCCTCGGGATTTTGGAAGGCATGTTCTTCGGCTGTCCGAGCGTGGCGATGGCGGTGGGCGGCATTCCCGAGGTCGTCGAGGATGGCGTCAGCGGCCGGTTGGTGCCCTTCGGCGACGTGGACGCCGCAGCCTGCGCCGTGAAAGAACTGCTGGACGATCCCGCTCGCCGCGCGGCGATGGGACGGGCGGCACGGCGGCGCGCGGAAGAACGGTTCTCGGCCGACGTGATTGTGCCGCAGTACGAGGCGTTGTACCGGCGGGTCAGACGCCCGCACGGATCGTCTCGCCGAAGCGCGGCACGATGAACTCCGCCGGGTCCACCTGCGCGAGTTGCCGTGCGGCAGCCAGGTCGAGGACGGGTTGGTCAATCGCTTCGTCGGTGAGTTGGAACGTGCCGAAGTGCATCGCCACACTGCGGCGCGCGGCGAGGGTGCGGTGCGCCTGCACGGCGTCCGCCGGGTTCATGTGCTGCTCGCGCATGAACCAACGCGGCTCGTAAGCGCCGATCGGCAAAAACGCCAGGTCCGGGGAACCAAGGCGTTCACGGATCAATGTGAAGAAAGGACCCAGGCCGGTGTCGCCGGTGAAATAAACGCTCAGCTTGCCCGACCGCAGCCAGAACCCGCCCCAGAGCGTATCGTTGCGCTTACCCGCGGAACGCTTGGACCAATGCTGCGCCGGTGTGAAGGTCACCTCCAGGCCGCGGAAGCGGTGGGACTGCCACCAGTCGAGTTCCTCCACCTGGCGCAGCCCGTGGCCGCGCAGAAACGCGTGGTTGCCCAGGCCAGTTAGAAAAAGCGGGTTGAAGCGTTCGTCGAGCCGCCGCAGCGTCGCGAGGTCGAGGTGATCGTAGTGCCCGTGGCTGACGAGCACCAACTGCACAGGCGGCAAGTCGTCGAACGCGATGGCCGGTGGCCGCGCGCGTCGCGGTCCGGCGAACTTCACCGGGCTGACGCGCTCGCTCCAAACAGGATCGGTCAGGACGTTGAGGCCGTCGGCGAACTGCAAGAGGAACGTGCTGTGACCAATGAACGTGGCCGCCGCTTCGTCGGGACTCAGGTGCGTCGGCAAGGCGGGAGTGACCGCCTCGGCGCCGGGTTGCTGCGGCCAATCGGCGGGGCGGCCGCCGAGAAGTTTCCAACGCAGGACATCTGCGAACGGCCGGCCGGCAGGCGCGCCGTCGAGGTTGTGAAATTCGCGGCCGTCGAAATGGTCGCTGCGGGGATAGGGCAGGCTCAAGCAACGCGACCATACGACGCCGGAGGCGCGACTGGCAAATCGCGCCTCCGGCGAGGTAGCCTCATTTCCCGGCACGGAGGAACATTTCCCAGTCGGCGATGCCGTGGGGGTTGCGCAAGAGCACGCTCACCGGCA
>CAXTMD010000438.1:0-3821 GCA_964245035.1 uncultured Chthoniobacterales bacterium | reverse complement strand
GTCCACCTTCAGGCGCACCTTGACCCCCGACGGCTTGGTGCCCTCGGCAATCGGTCCGGCCACCGGCGCGTCGGGCTGGAGCGCGAACGCGAAGATTCCCTCGTCCACCGGCTGACCCTTCGGCGCGGGCGCGGCCGGCGTCTTGGCGATGCTTTCGGACGCCGGGGCCACGCCGGGGCGGACCTGCACGGACGCCAGTCCCAGATCGAGCGCGGCGTGATCCTGGTCGCCGGCGAGCAGCCATTGCTCGGTCGTCTGCTTGAGCCGCTTGGAAGAGAGCCGCACCCGCACCGCCGGCTGGCCCACGCCGGGGACGGCGTCGGCTCCGGTCGGGGCCGGCCGGGGCTCGAACGATGCCTCCAGCGCCGGGGCGTAATCCACCAGCGAGAGGTCCCAGCCGCCCGCCGTCTGGCCCAGGCGCCACGGGTGCGCCGCGCTCGGGTGGCGGCTGATGATCTCCACCGGGTACTCGCGCACCTCGCCGCGGCCGTCGTTGCCGTCCTCGATGCGCAGCACGCGATCATCGTGGACTTCGAGCTGGTTGTCCGGCGGGCGGCCCTTGAAGATCTCCATCGTGCCCTCGATGCCGTACCGGCGGCCGATCATCGCCCCGACCAGCAGCACGATGATGCCCAGGTGCGTGAGCAAAAACCCGGTGTGATGGCGTTTCCAGGGCCAGCGCGAGAACGCCGAGCAGGCGAGGTTCAGGCAGAGGATCGCCAGCCACCCGTTGAACCACCAGGCCTGGTAGACGTAGGCCCGCGCGACCCGGGAGTCGAAACTCGTCTCGTAGAGCGTGCCCGCGATGCTGGCGAGGATCACCACGGCGAGCAGCACGACGGCCAGCTTGACCGAACTGCCGAAGCGGAACAGCGGGTGGCGCATCCACGCCGGTCTGCCGGAGGTACGTGGCGACGGTGTTGGGAGCGGGGCAGCCGGGGTTTCCGGCGGCGCGATTTCCGAGGAAGACGGAGCCGGCATGAAAGGAGCCACAAGGTAACCTGCCACGGTGAGAAGTAAACCGGCCGCCACCGAAAAGCGCGCTTGCGCGGGGGACCCGTTTTCCGGTATTCCATCCCCATGGCAGACAAAACGCTCCGCATCCCTGAAAGCGTTCCCGGTTCCTGGTACGTGGACGACACCTGCACGCCCTGCCACGTCTGCCTGGACGAAGCCGGTCCGCAGTCGGGCTTCTCGCTGCTCAAGTACACGGACGACGAGAGCAAGGTGATCTTCGTCAAGCAGCCCGTCAGCGCCGACGAACTCGACGCCGCCCAGCGCGCGATGGAGATCTGCCCGACCGACGCCATCGGCAGCGACGGCGACTAGCCGTCCACTCCTTCCACTCATGTCCGCCGAAGCCAGCCTGCTCGCTGAGGTCCCGCTCTTTCAACTCCTCGACGACGAGGAGCGCGCCGCCCTCGCCACGCACCTCGACGAGGTGAAGTTCCCGGCCGGCCACGTCGTGTTCAACTACGGCGAACCGGGCGACGCCATGTACATCGTCCGCACGGGCAAGGCGGAGATGTCGTTCAAAAACGACACGGGCGAAAAAATCGTGTTGGAGGTGTGCGAGCGCGGCGACTTCTTCGGGGAACTCTCCTTTCTCGACGGCGGCACGCGCAGTGCCACCGCGGTCGTGACCGAGGACGTGGAAGCCCTCCTCATGGACCGCGACGACCTGACGCTGTTTCTCAAGCGGCACCCCCTCGCCGCTGTCGATCTGCTCACGGCCCTGGGCAAGCGGCTGCGCAAGACTTCCGAGATTTTGCGCCACACCGCCACGCGCAACGTCAACGAGGAAACCGAGGACAAGCGCACCGTCGTGCAGAAGGTGGCCGACTGGATCGCGGAGTTTAGCGGCAGCATCCCGTTCCTGGTGCTGCACGCGATTCTTTTCGCAGTGTGGATCGGCTGGAACACCCAGGTGCCCGAGGGACTGCGGTTCGACCCGTACCCGTTCAACTTCCTGACGATGTGCGTGTCGCTGGAGGCCATCTTCCTGTCGGTGTTCGTGCTGTTGAGCCAGAACCGGCAGGCCGCCAAGGACCACGTGCGCGCGGATATCGAGTACGAGGTGAACCTGCGCGCCGAGTTGGAGGTGGCCCAACTGCACGAGAAGATCGACCGGTTGTCGTCCGACGTGCTCACGCAGCTCAGCCGTCTCGACGCGGGCGGCGGCAAGTTGTCCCTGCCCGGCGGGCGCGGCCACGAGGCGCGGGCCGAAGACAACGGCTGAGCCGCGAACCAAGGGCGGCAACGCAAACCCTGCTGTCATCCTGAGGCGAGTGCAACGAGGTGAAGGACCTCGCCGCAGGGTAATCGCCTGCTTGCGGCTGGTGACTCGACCCGGTGGTGATCTCTCTTCAGCCTTCAGCGGGGTGGCACGCGAGCACCTTCCGGCGAGGTCCTTCGCCTCGTTGCACTCGCCTCAGGATGACAGAAGTTGTGGGGTGGACGCGCCGACGAGTCCCCCGTAACTCCATGCTCCCTCATCCACTCGACGCCGCGGACCCGCTTGCACCGCTGCGCGCGCGGTTTTTCCTGCCACCCGGCGCGCCGATCTATCTCGACGGCAATTCGCTGGGTCTCCTTTCGGCCGACGCCGAGGCGAGCGTGCACCGCGTGCTCGACGAATGGAAGACGCTCGCCATCGGCGGCTGGCTCGACGGCCGCCCGCCGTGGTTCACGCTGGCGGAAAGCCTCGCCGCGCGCGTGGCCCGGCTCGTCGGCGCCGAACCGGGTGAGGTCGCCGTCACCAACTCCACGACGGTCAACCTCCACCAGCTCCTCGCCACGCTCTACCGACCCGATGCGGGGGGGCGTACGCGGATCGCTGCCTTCGCCGGCGAGTTCCCGTCCGATCTTTACGCCATCAAGAGCCACCTGCGCCTGCGCGGACTCGATCCGGCGACGCACCTCGTCCTCGTGCCCGCGTTGCCAAACGGCCTGGTGGACCCCGACGCGCTCGACCGCACGCTGGACGATCCCGCCGTGCAAATGGCCGTGCTGCCCGCGGTGGTCTACACGACGGGCGAACTGCTCGACCTGCGCGCCGTGACCGCCCGGGCGCACGCGCGCGGCGTGTGTGTCGGCTTCGACCTGTCGCACTCGGTGGGCGTCGTGCCGCACCAGCTCTCGGTCGACGGCGCGGACTTCGCGTTCTGGTGCCATTACAAATACCTCAACGCCGGGCCGGGCGCGGTAGGCGGCTTGTACTTGAACAAACGTCACGCCAACCTCGCGCCGGGGCTGGCCGGTTGGTGGGGAGCGAACAAAGCGACGCAGTTCCACATGGGCGGCGACCTGGACCCGGCCGGCGGGGCGGGCGGCTTGCAGGTGGGCACCCCGCCCATCCTCGGGTTGGCGGCGCTCGAGGGCGCGCTGAACCTCACCGAAGAAGCCGGGTTGGAACGCCTCCGTGAAAAGTCGCTGCGGCTGACCGGCTGGCTCATGGAACAGGTGGCTGCGCACGGCCTGGAAGCCCAGGGATTCCGCTTTGCCAACCCGCGCGAAGACCATCGCCGCGGCGGGCACGTCTCGCTGGTGCACCCCGAAGCTGCGCGACTATGCCGGGCGTTGAAGGATGCGGGCGTCGTTACGGACTTCCGGCCGCCGGACATCGTGCGGTTCGCGCCGGTGCCGTTGTACAACTCGTTCGCGGATTGCGAGGAAGCCGTGGCTCAGCTCGCCGCGATCATGGCGGCGCGGACGTACGAGAACTATCCGGTCGAGCGCGCCTTGGTGCCGTGAGGCGAAAAGGGCCTCGGGGGGCGCAGCGCGCAACACCCCCAACCCGACAGACAGAAAGGGCAAGAAGT